>NZ_JBEGCI010000032.1:0-1307 GCF_040196315.1 Halomonas pelophila | reverse complement strand
GAGTGACGCCATTATGGTTATTTATAAGAATACGCATAGTAGCCATAGCCGTAGGCGGTTGCCGCCTTGCGTTCCATCGCATTGAGGATTGCCCCCTTGACCGTCGCCCCACCGCTCTCCAGCCGGCGCGTGGCGATTTGCAGCTCACGCAGGGGGTTGACCTGGAAGCGGGCGACCAGCAGCGTGGTGCCGCACTGGGCCCCGACCACCGCCGCGTCGGTTACAGCCAGTACTGGCGGGGTATCAAAGATCACCAGGTCATAGCGCTGCCCTACCTCCTGCAGGAAGCGGCTGAAACCGGCGGTCATCAGTAGCTCCGACGGGTTAGGTGGTGCAGTGCCACGAGCCACGTAATCCAGACCTTCTATCCTGCTATGGCGAATCACCTCATCGAGCGTCAACTGGCCACCGAGCAGTTCGGAGAGCCCGCCTTCGCTATGCCCATTGAAGGCGCGGTGCAGGTGGCCCTTGCGCATGTCGGCATCGACCACCAGGACCTTCTGACCGGCCTGAGCGCAGACCCCGCCCAGGTTGACGGCGATGAAACTCTTGCCGATGCCGGAGCTGGGGCCAGTGATCATCAGCCGGTTGTCGCTGGCTTCCAGCATGGCGAAGTGCAGGCTAGTGCGCAGTCCGCGGAGCGCCTCGATGGAAGTATCGCCCGGCGCCCGCTCGGCAAGAACTCCGCTGGCCACCTCACTGGCATGCCGGTTGCGGCGATGCTTGATGCGCTTGACCAGCTTCTTCTGCTCTTCGGAGAGAGGCACAGTGGCGTAAACCGGCAGGCCGGCATCCTCGAGCTGCTCGGGAGACTCCACACCGCGATTGAGCAAGCCACGCATCAGCACGAGACCCACCGCCAGCATGCCGCCGAGCAGGGTGGCGAGCACCACGATTCGGGCCTTCCTGGGCTCGATGGGTGAACCGCTCACGAGGGCTTCATCAATGATGCGCACATTACCAACGGTGCCGGCGCGAGCCACCTGGAGCTCCTGCATCTTGTTGAGCACATTGACGTAGATGGCCTGGGTGACCTCGACATCACGAGTGCGGCGCACCACCTCCTGCTGAGCGGCGGGCAGTGCCTCGACACGTGAGTTGAGCTCGGCGCGTCGCTCCTCGAGCTGACGCTTCTGACGCAGCAGCGACTGGTAGGTGGGATGGTTAGTGGTGAAGCGCTCGGCGAGCTCGGCTTCCTGGAACTCGAGTTCGCTGAGCCGGCTTTCAAGCTCGATGAACTGCTGGACAGTAGCCTCGGCTTCGGCGCTGAGATCGACACTGTTCTGCTCGGTGCGATACCGGTTGAG
>NZ_JBEGCI010000031.1:0-1338 GCF_040196315.1 Halomonas pelophila | reverse complement strand
GCTGGAGAGCGGTGGGGCGACGGTCAAGGGGGCAATCCTCAATGCGATGGAACGCAAGGCGGCAACCGCCTACGGCTATGGCTACTATGCGTATTCTTATAAATAACCATAATGGCGTCACTCAGCCAGCGTTATTTCGAATAGTTGAGGGCCCTCACGGCGAAAAATTCAACATAATAGTATGTTAGAAACGCCAGAATAGCAGGAAGAAACGGACAGAATATAAAGTAATCATTCATGGCCTCGGGGACAAGCCTTGACAACCTGGGGCGGTAGCGTGCCTGCAGCTATGCCATACTTGCCTCGACTTGTGGGACCCAATCCGAACTTTCAATTAGAGAGGGCATGCCACACGCGAACATCACCTTCTTTCGCCCCTCTGGTGCTCCTCCTGGGAACCTCGCTTCTGAACGTCTGCTTCCTGCTTCCAAGTGGGTAATGCTAATTACAGCACCAAAACGGCGCACATCGACGAACCTGGTCATGCTCCTGATGATGAGAAGGCCAGCGTCGGTCCGTTGGCAAGTTCGCCCCCGCGGGGCAAGGTGAGATACTGCTCCTTGGGGGCTGGCACGAGGGCGGAAAGGTTCGAAACATCCCTGATCCCTTCCGCAGGAGCGACTAGGCCTTCGACACGTTGACAAGCTACTGAAAGAGAGCACCGACGGCTGGACTACGCATTTGTAGGCTAAGCACTTGCAGGAGCAACCTGCTTCGCCATGGGTCCCCCGTATCCTCATGATTACACAGAGCTGCATCGACCCCCATGACCGCGAAAACCACTCAAACTCCTGCCGACGAAAGGATTGATCTGGGCCGCATTTTTGGCCTGGTGCTCGATCACAAGTGGCTGATCATCGGCATTACCTTGCTCTTTGCCCTGGGGGGTGCGGCTAACGCCATTCTGACCACGCCGATCTATCAGGGCGATGCGCTGGTCCAGGTCGAGCGCAAGTCGACCCTCAGCCCCCTCGGTGACCTGGCCAACGTCATGGGCACAGGAGAGGATACAGGCAACGTCAGCGCCGCCGAGGTGCAGATACTGCAGTCGCGCATGGTACTCGGCCAGGTGGTGGATCGGATCGGTCTGGATACCGTGGTGGTGCCCCGTCTTTTGCCGATCGTCGGCGAGTTCGTGCTACGCCAGAATATCGAGCGACCCGATTTCATGGAAGGGCGGCCCGAGGTATGGGGAGGCGAGTCCCTGCGTCTGGGCCGCCTCGAGGTTGCCGATCCCCTGCGAGGTAGCCCGCTGATCGTCACGGCAGGGGAGCGCGGTGCCTATACCCTTACCCTGGGCGGTGAGAAACCCCGCGTGCTTGGCCAGGGACAGGTAGG
>NZ_JBEGCI010000030.1:0-1424 GCF_040196315.1 Halomonas pelophila | reverse complement strand
TGAACTGCACCCCGAAAGTTGGACCCCCAATCCAACCTTCGGGGTGTTTTTATGAGCAAACGATACGACGAGTGGTTCAAACTGCAGGTGGCGCAGCAGTGTTTGCACGATGGCACCAGCTTGAGGGAGGTAGCCCGCCAGCATGGCTTGGACCATTCCTTGGTACGGACATGGCAGGAGAGCTACCGTCAGCATGGCGTGGAGGGCCTGCGCACGACATACACGCACCACAGCGCGGCTTTCAAGCAACAGGTCCTGGAGACGATGTGGCGAGAGGGCTTGTCACGGCGTCAGACAGAGGTCCTGTTCGATATCCGAGAGCGCGGTGCCATTGGCAGATGGGAGCGTCAGTACCATAGTGGTGGCCTGACTGCACTAGAGCCAAAGCGCAAGGGACGCCGCCCGATGACCCAGAAACCGCCTTCCCCACCACCCCCGCCCGATGATGAGCGCTCCCAGGATGAGTTGCTCAAGGAGTTGGCGTATCTACGTGCCGAGAATGCCTACCTAAAAAAGCTCGATGCCTTGATCCGGGAGCAGGAAGCGGCAACGCGGGGCAAAAAGCCCAGACCGTCCAAGGGTTAAGGCATGAACATTCGCTGGCTCTGCTGCTGCGTGCGGCTGAGCTGCCGCGCAGCACGTTCTACTACCAGATCCAGGCCTTGGGCGCTGATGATCGGTACGCGTCTCTGAAGGCGCGTATCCGGGCGATCTATGACCGCCACAGAGGGCGCTATGGCTATCGGCGCATCACCGCCGTTCTGCGACAGGCAGGAGAGACGATCAACCACAAGACCGTCCAGCGGCTGATGCAGCAGTTGGGCTTGAAGTCCCTGATTCGCCCCAAGCGATATCGTGCCTACCGAGGAGCGGAAGGTTACGCCGCGCCCAATACGCTGCAGCGTCGGTTTCAGGCCCAGCGACCCCATCAGCGGTGGGTGACAGACATCACCGAGTTCAAGGTCAATGGCCAGAAGCTCTACCTGTCACCGATCATGGATCTGTATAACGGAGAGATCATTGCCTTCCAGACAGGACCACGCCCGGTGTTCGACCTGGTGAAGGGCATGCTGAAGAAAGCCTTTGGCAGATTGATGCCAGAAGATCGGCCGCTGCTCCATTCGGATCAGGGCTGGCATTATCGCCATCCCAGCTATCGCCGCCTGGTGGTGGAGAAACGGATACTCCGCAGCATGTCGCGGAAAGGGAACTGTCTAGACAATGCCGCCATGGAGAGCTTCTTCGGGACCCTGAAGGCCGAGTATTTCCACCTGAACCGGTTCGACACCATTGAGCAGTTGCAGCAAGGGCTCGATCAGTACATCCATTACTACAACCACGAACGCATCAGGCTGAAACTAAAAGGCCTGAGCCCCGTGCAGTACAGGACTCAGGCCTTGGGCGCTGGCTGAATGAACCGTCCA
>NZ_JBEGCI010000029.1:0-2312 GCF_040196315.1 Halomonas pelophila | reverse complement strand
TCACGGTACTCGTCGATGCTCGGGCAGGAGCAGATCAGCTGCCGGTCGCCGAAGACGTTATCGACCCGGTTGACCGCCGGCCAGTACTTGGCCGCCTTGACGGCCTCTGACGGGAAGGCACCGAGTTCGCGCGAGTAGGGGCGCTCCCAGGCCGCGTCCATCAGGTCGGCCATGGTGTGCGGGGCATTGACCAGCGGGTTGTCCTCGGCCGGCCAGTCGCCGCGCTGCACCGCGCTGATCTCCTCGCGGATCGCGATCATGGCGTCGCAGAAGCGGTCGATCTCGTAGCGCGACTCCGACTCGGTGGGCTCGATCATCAGCGTGCCGGGCACCGGGAAGGACATGGTCGGGGCGTGGAAGCCGTAGTCCATCAGGCGCTTGGCGATATCCTCCTCGCTGATGCCGGACTCGGCCTTGAGCGGGCGGATGTCGATGATGCACTCGTGGGCCACGCTGCCGTTCTCGCCCTTGTACAGCACCGGGTAGTGCTCGCCGAGGCGGGCGGCGATGTAGTTGGCGTTTAGGATGGCGAGCTCGGTGGCCTCGCGCAGCCCGCGCGCGCCCATCATCTTGATGTAGGCCCAGGAGATCGGCAGGATCGAGGCCGAGCCGAAGGGCGCCGCCGAGACCGCGCCGCAGCCCGCCTCGACGCCCTCGATCGGGGTCACCGCGTGGTTGGAGACGTAGGGTGCGAGGTGCGCCTTGACGCCGATCGGGCCCATGCCCGGGCCGCCGCCGCCGTGGGGGATGCAGAACGTCTTGTGCAGGTTGAGGTGGCTGACGTCGCCGCCGAAGTCGCCGGGGCGGGTCAGGCCCACCTGGGCGTTCATGTTGGCGCCGTCGATGTACACCTGACCGCCGTGGGCATGCACGATCTCGCACACCTCGCGCACGTTGGTCTCGAACACCCCGTGGGTCGAGGGGTAGGTGATCATGATCGCCGAGAGGGCCTCGCGGTGGGCCTCGGCCTTGGCGGACAGATCGTCGATGTCGATGTTGCCGTCGGCGTCGCACTCCACGACCACCACCTGCATGCTCGCCATGGCGGCGGAGGCGGGGTTGGTGCCGTGGGCGGAGCTCGGGATCAGGCAGATGTCGCGGTGCCCCTCGCCCTGGGCCGCCTGGTAGCGACGGATGGCCACCAGGCCGGCGTACTCGCCCTGGGCGCCGGAGTTGGGCTGCATGGAGATGTGGTCGTAGCCGGTCACCTCGACCAGGAAGGCGGCCAGCTCATCGATCATCTGGCGGTAGCCGGCCACCTGGTCGCGGGGCGCGAAGGGGTGGATGCGGGCGAATTCCGGCCAGGTGATGGGGATCATCTCGCTGGTGGCGTTGAGCTTCATGGTGCACGAGCCCAGCGGGATCATCGCGTGCGCCAGCGACAGGTCCTTGTTCTCCAGGCGCTTGAGGTAGCGCAGCATCTCGGTCTCGCTGCGATAGCGCTGGAAGGTCGGGTGAGTCAGGAAGTCGGACTCGCGGGCGCAGCCGGCCGGAATGCCACTGAGCCCCTGGGCCACTACGCGGTCGTCGAGCTCGCGCACGCCCAGGCCATGCTCCTCGTCGAGCAGCACGTCGAACAGCACGTCCAGGTCGTGGGCGGTGGTGGTCTCGTCCAGGCTCAGGCCCACGTCACCATTGGCGAAGTAGCGCAGGTTGACGTCGTGGGCCATGGCGCGGCCGTGGATGCGGCCGGCGTCCACGCCGGTCAGGCGCAGGGTGTCGAACCAGCTGTCGTGGGCCAGGGTCACGCCCTTTTCCGCCAGGCCCGTCGCCAGGATGGTGGTCAGGCGGTGGATGCGCGAGGCGATGGTGGTGAGGCCCTCGGCGCCGTGATAGACGGCGTAGAAGCCAGCGATGTTGGCCAGCAGCGCCTGGGCGGTGCAGATGTTGGAGGTCGCCTTCTCGCGGCGGATGTGCTGCTCGCGGGTCTGCATCGCCATGCGCAGGGCGGTCGCGCCGCGGCTGTCCTTGGAGACGCCGATGATGCGGCCCGGGATCGAGCGCTTGAGCTTGTCGGTGGTGGCGAAGAAGGCGGCGTGCGGGCCGCCGAAGCCCATCGGCACGCCGAAGCGCTGCGAGGAGCCCACCACCATGTCGGCGCCCAGGGCACCCGGCTCCTTGAGCAGCACCAGGCCCATGATGTCGGCGACCACGCAGGTCATCACGCCGCGCTCGCGGGCGGTCTCGATCAGTGGCGCCAGGTCGCGGACCCGGCCGCTGTCGCCGGGATACTGCAGCAGGGCGCCGAAGACGTCGTGCTCGGCGAGCGCCTCGGCCGGGGCCACCACCAGCTCGAAGCCGAACCAGGCCGC
>NZ_JBEGCI010000028.1:0-5290 GCF_040196315.1 Halomonas pelophila | reverse complement strand
TGAGCTCGGGGTTTTCTCGGAATAGGTGCCTGACGATGACCTACTCTCGCATGGGGAGACCCCACACTACCATCGGCGCTGATCGGTTTCACTGCTGAGTTCGGCAAGGGATCAGGTGGTTCCCGTACGCTATGGTCGTCAGGCGAAAAACGGTGAATCATGCTGACGAGATCGTCTCGCGTATCCGTCATGTCGGTTGCCATCGGCAGACCGCTTGGGTGTTATATGGTCAAGCCTCACGGGCCATTAGTACCGGTTAGCTCAACGCCTTGCAGCGCTTCCACACCCGGCCTATCAACCAGCTGGTCTCGCTGGGCCCTTCAGGAGGCTCAAGGCCTCGGGGAGATCTCATCTTGAAGGGGGCTTCCCGCTTAGATGCTTTCAGCGGTTATCCCGTCCGCACATAGCTACCCGGCAATGCCACTGGCGTGACAACCGGAACACCAGAGGTGCGTCCACTCCGGTCCTCTCGTACTAGGAGCAGCACTTCTCAAATCTCCAACGCCCACGGCAGATAGGGACCGAACTGTCTCACGACGTTCTAAACCCAGCTCGCGTACCACTTTAAATGGCGAACAGCCATACCCTTGGGACCGACTTCAGCCCCAGGATGTGATGAGCCGACATCGAGGTGCCAAACACCGCCGTCGATGTGAACTCTTGGGCGGTATCAGCCTGTTATCCCCGGAGTACCTTTTATCCGTTGAGCGATGGCCCTTCCATACAGAACCACCGGATCACTAGAACCTACTTTCGTACCTGCTCGACGTGTCTGTCTCGCAGTTAAGCACCCTTATGCTCTTGCACTCAATGCACGATTTCCAACCGTGCTGAGGGTACCTTCGTGCTCCTCCGTTACTCTTTGGGAGGAGACCGCCCCAGTCAAACTACCCACCACACACGGTCCTCGATCCAGATCATGGACCTGAGTTAGAACGCCAATGATGTCAGGCTGGTATTTCAAGGTTGGCTCCACTCGATCTGGCGACCGAGTTTCCAAGCCTCCCAGCTATCCTACACAAACAACATCAGCGTCCAGTGTGAAGCTATAGTAAAGGTTCACGGGGTCTTTCCGTCTAGCCGCGGGTACACAGCATCTTCACTGCGATTTCAATTTCACTGAGTCTCGGGTGGAGACAGCGTGGCCATCATTACGCCATTCGTGCAGGTCGGAACTTACCCGACAAGGAATTTCGCTACCTTAGGACCGTTATAGTTACGGCCGCCGTTTACCGGGGCTTCGATCAGGAGCTTCGCCGAAGCTAACACCATCACTTAACCTTCCGGCACCGGGCAGGCGTCACACCCTATACGTCCGCTTGCGCGTTTGCAGAGTGCTGTGTTTTTAATAAACAGTTGCAGCCACCTGGTATCTTCGACCGCTTCGCGCTAAAGGAGCAAGTCCTCTCACGCTAATGCGGCGTGCCTTCTCCCGAAGTTACGGCACCATTTTGCCTAGTTCCTTCACCCGAGTTCTCTCAAGCGCCTTGGTATTCTCTACCTGACCACCTGTGTCGGTTTGGGGTACGGTTCCACTGTATCTGAAGCTTAGAGGCTTTTCCTGGAAGCGTGGCATCGATGACTTCCAGACCGTAGTCTGTTCGTCTCGTCTCTCGGCTTTAAGGAACCGGATTTTCCTGATTCCTCGGCCTACTGACTTTCACCAGGACAACCAACGCCTGGCTCACCTAGCCTTCTTCGTCCCCCCATCGCAATACAGTGAAGTACGGGAATATTGACCCGTTTCCCATCGACTACGCCTTTCGGCCTCGCCTTAGGGGCCGACTCACTCTGCTCCGATTAGCGTCGAACAGAAACCCTTGGTCTTCCGGCGGGGGAGTTTTTCACTCCCCTTGTCGTTACTCATGTCAGCATTCGCACTCGTGATACCTCCAGCAGACTTCTCAATCCACCTTCATCGGCGTACACGACGCTCCTCTACCGCTCGTCATTCGACGAACCCGTAGCTTCGGTACCTGGTTTGAGCCCCGTTACATCTTCCGCGCAGGCCGACTCGACTAGTGAGCTATTACGCTTTCTTTAAAGGATGGCTGCTTCTAAGCCAACCTCCTAGCTGTCTGAGCCTTCCCACATCGTTTCCCACTTAACCAGGATTTCGGGACCTTAGCTGACGGTCTGGGTTGTTTCCCTTTTCACAACGGACGTTAGCACCCGCTGTGTGTCTCCCACGCTCGCACTCACCGGTATTCGGAGTTTGCCTCGGGTTGGTAAGTCGGGATGACCCCCTAGCCGAAACAGTGCTCTACCCCCGGCGGTGATACGTGAGGCGCTACCTAAATAGCTTTCGAGGAGAACCAGCTATCTCCGGGCTTGATTAGCCTTTCACTCCGATCCACAAGTCATCCAAATCTTTTTCAACAGATCCTGGTTCGGTCCTCCAGTTGATGTTACTCAACCTTCAACCTGCTCATGGATAGATCGCCCGGTTTCGGGTCTATTCCCAGCGACTGGTCGCCCAGTTAAGACTCGGTTTCCCTACGCCTCCCCTATACGGTTAAGCTCGCCACTGAAAATAAGTCGCTGACCCATTATACAAAAGGTACGCGGTCACAGAACAAGTCTGCTCCCACTGCTTGTACGCACACGGTTTCAGGATCTATTTCACTCCCCTCTCCGGGGTTCTTTTCGCCTTTCCCTCACGGTACTGGTTCACTATCGGTCAGCCAGGAGTATTTAGCCTTGGAGGATGGTCCCCCCGTCTTCAGTCAAGGTTTCTCGTGCCCCGACCTACTCGATTTCACACCAATCAGATTTCGACTACGGGGCTATCACCCTGTATCGCGCGGCTTCCCAACCGCTTCGTCTATCAGTCATGGTGCTTAAGGGCTGGTCCCCGTTCGCTCGCCGCTACTAGGGGAATCTCGGTTGATTTCTTTTCCTCGGGGTAATGAGATGTTTCAGTTCCCCCGGTTCGCCTCCTGACACCTATGTATTCAGTGCAGGATACCCACGTTACCGTGGGTGGGTTTCCCCATTCAGAAATGCCCGGGTCGCAGGTTGTTTGCCACCTCGCCGAGCCTTATCGCAGGCTTCCACGTCTTTCATCGCCTCTGGCTGCCTAGGCATCCACCGTGTGCGCTTCATCGCTTGACCATATAACCCCAAGAGGTCTGGTCCGCGATGACAATCGACAATTGCCGGATACGCTTGAGACGTATCTCGTGTCTCTTCCTCTCGGAAGAAACGTTTGTCAGCATGATTCACATTGTTAAAGAGCACTGTTCAGAGAACAGTGGAAAGCCGTCTGGCTTGCCGCTGGTCTCTGTCCTGGACTGTTCTGGGAAGGATGGTGGAGCCTAGCGGGATCGAACCGCTGACCTCCTGCGTGCAAGGCAGGCGCTCTCCCAGCTGAGCTAAGGCCCCTCTGATCCTGCAAATGGTGGGTCTGGGCAGACTTGAACTGCCGACCTCACCCTTATCAGGGGTGCGCTCTAACCAACTGAGCTACAGACCCGGCTACAAACCACTGGGTCCGCGACCCAAACAGTCGTTGCTCTGGTCGATCAGGTAATTCATTGTGGACACTTGACGAGTGTTGATGACGTCGTCGATTAAGGAGGTGATCCAGCCGCAGGTTCCCCTACGGCTACCTTGTTACGACTTCACCCCAGTCATGAACCACACCGTGGTGATCGCTCTCCCGAAGGTTAAGCTAACCACTTCTGGTGCAGTCCACTCCCATGGTGTGACGGGCGGTGTGTACAAGGCCCGGGAACGTATTCACCGTGACATTCTGATTCACGATTACTAGCGATTCCGACTTCACGGAGTCGAGTTGCAGACTCCGATCCGGACTGAGACCGGCTTTATGGGATTAGCTCCACCTCGCGGCTTCGCAACCCATTGTACCGACCATTGTAGCACGTGTGTAGCCCTACCCGTAAGGGCCATGATGACTTGACGTCGTCCCCACCTTCCTCCGGTTTGTCACCGGCAGTCTCCCTAGAGTTCCCGACCGAATCGCTGGCAAATAGGGACAAGGGTTGCGCTCGTTACGGGACTTAACCCAACATTTCACAACACGAGCTGACGACAGCCATGCAGCACCTGTCTGTGCGCTCCCGAAGGCACCAAGGTATCTCTACCAAGTTCGCACGATGTCAAGGGTAGGTAAGGTTCTTCGCGTTGCATCGAATTAAACCACATGCTCCACCGCTTGTGCGGGCCCCCGTCAATTCATTTGAGTTTTAACCTTGCGGCCGTACTCCCCAGGCGGTCGACTTATCGCGTTAACTGCGCCACAAAGGTCTCAAGGACCCCAACGGCTAGTCGACATCGTTTACGGCGTGGACTACCAGGGTATCTAATCCTGTTTGCTACCCACGCTTTCGCACCTCAGTGTCAGTGTCAGTCCAGAAGGCCGCCTTCGCCACTGGTATTCCTCCCGATCTCTACGCATTTCACCGCTACACCGGGAATTCTACCTTCCTCTCCTGCACTCTAGCCTGACAGTTCCGGATGCCGTTCCCAGGTTGAGCCCGGGGCTTTCACAACCGGCTTATCAAGCCACCTACGCGCGCTTTACGCCCAGTAATTCCGATTAACGCTCGCACCCTCCGTATTACCGCGGCTGCTGGCACGGAGTTAGCCGGTGCTTCTTCTGTGAGTGATGTCTTTCCTCGGACGTATTAAGCCCAAGGCATTCTTCCTCACTGAAAGTGCTTTACAACCCGAAAGCCTTCTTCACACACGCGGCATGGCTGGATCAGGCTTTCGCCCATTGTCCAATATTCCCCACTGCTGCCTCCCGTAGGAGTTCGGGCCGTGTCTCAGTCCCGATGTGGCTGATCATCCTCTCAGACCAGCTACGGATCGTCGCCTTGGTGAGCCATTACCTCACCAACAAGCTAATCCGACATAGGCTCATCCGATAGCGCAAGGTCCGAAGATCCCCTGCTTTCCCCCGTAGGGCGTATGCGGTATTAGCCTGGGTTTCCCCAGGTTATCCCCCACTACCGGGCAGATTCCTATGCATTACTCACCCGTCCGCCGCTCGACGCCTCCTAGCAAGCTAGGATCGTTTCCGCTCGACTTGCATGTGTTAGGCCTGCCGCCAGCGTTCAATCTGAGCCATGATCAAACTCTTCAGTTTAAAGTCTGATAGTTCCTAAGGTGGAACCAAACCTGGCTCAAGGTTCAAACGTCTCATTTTGACGAGTCGCTTGCCTTGAATGTTTCAGTGACTGGTCACCAACATCCCGACAAGCGCCCACATGAATTACCTGATCGATTGTTAAAGAGCGTCTCGCTGTTGCCGTCGTGTCCGGCC
>NZ_JBEGCI010000027.1:0-10913 GCF_040196315.1 Halomonas pelophila | reverse complement strand
CATCCATTACTACAACCACGAACGCATCAGGCTGAAACTAAAAGGCCTGAGCCCCGTGCAGTACAGGACTCAGGCCTTGGGCGCTGGCTGAATGAACCGTCCAACTATTGGGGGTCAGTTCAGCGCCTGGATGGGGGCTTTTTCGTAGCGGTGACCGGGCTAGGCGCCGCGCACGGCGAGGCTCTCGTAGTCGGCCAGCACGTCCTTGCGGAAGGGAAGTCTTGCGCGGACGTCGCCGATGACCTCGCGGTCGATGGTGATGACCTGGAACGCCTCCTCGTCCCCCAGCACCGTGGGATGAACCGTATTGTCGATCCATGGCGGGCAGAGCATCGACTGGCCAAAACTCGGGCCGCTGCGGTTGACGCTCAAGAAGTAGACCTGGTTCTCCAGGGCCCGCGTCGTGACGAATTGCTGCCAGGAGTGGAAGGAGAGGTCCTTCGAAAAGGCCACGGGGTGCAGGATGACGTCGACCGCTAGCTCCCGACAGAGACGGCGAGAGAGTTCAGGAAAACGCATGTCGTAGCAGATGATGATGCCCGCCCTGACGCCATCGATCTCGAAGACGGACAGCTGGTCGCCACGCGTGAAGTACGTGAACTCGTGCGAGTCACCATACTCGGCCGTGTGCATCTTGTCGTAGTGCGTCAGGTAGTCGCCATGGCGGTCGATCACGACCTGGCTGATGAAGGTCTGATCCCCCTTTCGGCGGGGGGTGCCATAACAGACCGCCACCTGGTGCTCCCGGCAGAAGGCGGCAAACCGCGCGTAGAACTCGCCTTCCAGGGTTTCGGAGAACTCGTCGATACGCTGAAAGTTCTCTTTCGAGTACTCCATCGTCGCCAGTTCCGGCAGGACGATCAGGTCAACCGGCTGAGTGCGTATCTGATCGCCGAGCCGGTCGATGACCGACTCGACGTGGGCACGCTGCTTCTCTCGGGTGTCGATGGCAGGGATATGAATCTGTGCTGCGAGTATGCGCATACCGATGCGACTCCGTTAAGGTCGATTTCTTATAAACGCTTTGTTCGAGAGGGATGGTAATCACGTGCACGTTGCCGGGTAAGATTCGCTGATTCTTTTTCATGACGTCGGTTTATGCGGCTTGGGCATCAGTTGGCGAAGGCGTGATGCCCCCATCCTGTGCAGCATGTATACTCACCCTCCGCGGGCGTGGCTCCCTCCTTGTTCGCGTGATCCCTTCCCGACGTGGCGGTGCCGGATCGCTGCATGGACCCGAGCAAAGACGGCCAAGGTTTCACTTTTCTATCGGTCGTTCAACAATCTAGAGGCGTTGATGAGCAAGCAATATCTTGCCGACAATCTACGGCTGCTGTGCAGCTACAAGAAGTCCATTTCGGGCGTATGCCGTGAGCTGGAGATCAACCGCCAACAGTTCAACAAGTACTTGAGTGGCAATACCACGCCCTCCGGCAACAACCTTCGCAAGATCTGCGACTACTTTGGCGTCGAAGACCATGAGATTCGGATGCCCCAGGAGGAGTTCGCCAGGATCGTGCAGTCTCGCCCCCTGGTGATCCCGGGGGCGGGGCCAAGGCAGCGACCGGAAATCGAACTGCTCGAGGAGCTCTTCCAGCGCGGCAGTGAAGACCTGTCAAAGTACGAGGGGTCGTATTACATCTATTATTATTCGACCTCGTATCCCGGGCGGGTGCTCAAGGCCTACGGCGTCATCTATGAACAGGAGGGCCGGCATTTCTTCAAATGGATCGAGCACCTGTCCCTTGCCGGAACCAGCAGGAGCGATGGCTTCATCTACAAGCTCAAGGGCATGGTGCTCGGCTTGAGCAACCGGATCTTCGTGTCCGGTTACGAGCAGATCATGAAGAATGAGCTGGTACACCTGATTCTCTATCCCACCTACAAGAACAAGGTGTCGCGCCTTTCTGGGCTGCTGCTGGGCGTCTCGGGCGCGGACTCGCGAGAGCCGGTCAGCCAGCGCGTGGTCTTTTCCTACCTCGGCAAGCACATCAGCCACCGCGCCGCCCTCAAGCGCTGCGGCATCTATGAGACCGACTCCGACGAGGTGGACCCGGAGATCGAGGCGCGCATCCAGAATCGCATCGATCCGGAGGTCGGCGTGTTTCGCGCCTTGCCGCTCTAGGGGCGCCCGCGAAGTGGGGCAGAGGGAACTGCCGATCTCGCGATCACGCCGTGCCCTCGAGGCGACCAGGCCCTCCTCGCGATTTCCCGCCGTGTGCGCAGCGGCTCACCTCGGCGAGAAGCGGCGGGTGAGGCCGGTCTCGGCGATCATCCGCGTGGAGATCTCCTCCACCGAGAAGCGGGTGGTGTCGATGTAGGGCACGTGCAGCTGGCGATAGAGCCCCTCGGCCTGCTCGACCTCCTGGACACACTGGTCCATGGAGCTGTAGCGGCTGTTGGGCCTGCGCTCGTGGCGAATCGCCGCCAGCCGGCGGGGATCGATGGTCAGGCCGAACAGCTTGTGGCGATGCGGCGCCAGTACCTTGGGCAGCTTGAGGCTGCCGTTCTCGTCCAGGTCGTCCTCGGTGAGCGGGTAGTTGGCGGCGCGTATGCCGAACTGCAGCGCCAGGTAGAGTGAGGTCGGCGTCTTGCCGCAGCGAGAGACGCCCACCAGGATGATGTCGGCCTGGTCGTACTGGTGGGTGCGTGCCCCGTCGTCGTTATCCAGCGCGAAGTGCACCGAGTGGATGCGGTCCATGTAGACGTCGTCGCGGCCGATGGCGTGGGTGCGCCCGACGCTGTAGGAGGAGTGGGCCTCCAGCTCCTCCTCGAGAGGCTTCAGGAAGGTCGAGAAGATATCGACCTTGAAGCCCGGCGCCTCGCGAATCACCGCGCGGATCTGCTCGTCGACCACGGTGTCGATGATGATTGGCTGTTCGCCGTCGCGCACCGCCGTGGCCTCGATGATCGCCACCAGGGTGCGGGCCTTCTCGAGGGAGTCGATGTAGGGCTTGGTGAGCATGCGGATCTCGACGCTCTCGAACTGGGCCAGCAGGCTGCGGCCGAGACTCTCGGCGGTAATGCCGGTCCCGTCGGAGATGAAGAAGGCAGTGCGCGTCATGGCGGGTCGCTGTCGTCCGGTCGAGTGGAGCTTCATTGTCGGCGCTGGTCGCGGCCGCGACAAGGCCCAGGCGGTGTGGCACCGGGGCGGGCCACTACAGGAAACGGGCCCATGGGCTCGCTGTTGTAAAAATCCTCCAGTGACTTCGATGTTAGACCAATGGCGAATATGGAAAGCCGCTGGTAGAGTCGCCAACATCCCATCATGCCCCGGTCCTTCGAGTGAGACCCGCGAGCTAGACCCTCGAGTCAGCCCCGCGAGCGAGGCCCGCCGGCGTGATGCACCCGTCGACGATTTTTCTGGGAGGTCTCATGGACGATTACATTCAGTGGTTCGAGCACTTGGGCATGGCGGACGTCGAGCGAGTCGGCGGCAAGAATGCCTCCCTGGGCGAGATGATCTCCAACCTGGCCGGTGCGGGCGTCACCGTCCCCGGCGGCTTTGCCACCACGGCGCATGCCTATCGGGAATTCCTCTCCCACGAGGGGCTGAACGATCGCATCAACCAGGCCCTGGCGACCCTGGATGTCGACGACGTCAACGAGCTCGCCCGCGTCGGCGCCCAGATCCGCCAGTGGGTCATCGACACGCCGCTGCCGCCGACCTTCGAGCAGTACCTGCGCGAGAGCTACGAGGCGCTGGCCGCCAAGCACCCCAACCTCAAGGTGGCGGTGCGCAGCTCGGCCACGGCCGAGGACCTGCCCGACGCCTCCTTCGCCGGCCAGCAGGAGACCTTCCTCAACATCGAGGGCTTCGACAACATCAAGCGCGCCGTCCACGAGGTCTTCGCCTCGCTGTTCAACGACCGGGCCATCTCCTACCGCGTGCATCGTGGCTACGCCCACGAGAACGTGGCGCTGTCGGCGGGCATCCAGAAGATGGTGCGCTCCGAGACCGGTGCCTCGGGCGTGATGTTCACCCTGGATACCGAATCCGGCTACCGCGACGCGGTCTTCGTCACCGCCTCCTGGGGCCTGGGCGAGACGGTGGTGCAGGGCGCCGTGAACCCCGACGAGTTCTACGTGCACAAGTCGACCCTGGCGGCGGGGCGTCCGGCGGTGCTGCGTCGCAACCTCGGCTCCAAGCTGATCAAGATGATCTACACCGACGACACCAGCGCCGGCAAGTCGGTGGCGACCGTCGACGTGCCGCTGGCCGACCGCGGGCGCTTCTGCATCAATGACGAGCAGATCATGGACCTGGCCCGTCAGGCGGTGACCATCGAGCAGCACTACGAGCGTCCCATGGACATCGAGTGGGCGCTGGACGGCGACGACGGCAAGCTCTACATCGTCCAGGCGCGTCCCGAGACCGTGGTCTCCCAGCAGGAGGGCGGCAAGCTCGAGCGCTTCCAGCTCAAGGAGAAGGGGCGCACCCTGGTCTCCGGCCGGGCCATCGGCCAGCGCATCGGCAGCGGGGCGGTGAAGGTGGTCTTCTCCCCGGACGACATGCAGAAGGTCAACCCCGGCGACGTGCTGGTCACCGACATGACCGACCCGGACTGGGAACCGATCATGAAGCGGGCCTCGGCGATCGTCACCAACCGCGGCGGACGCACCTGCCATGCGGCGATCATCGCCCGCGAGCTGGGCATTCCGGCCGTGGTCGGCTGCGGCGATGCCACCGAGATGCTGGCCGACGGCCGCGACGTCACCGTCTCCTGCGCCGAGGGCGATACCGGCCACGTCTACGAGGGCCTGCTGGACTTCGACCGCCGGGTGACCAGCGTCGATGCCATGCCCGAGATCCCCTTCAAGATCATGATGAACGTCGGCAACCCGGATCGCGCCTTCAGCTTCGCCAGCCTGCCCAGCGCCGGCGTCGGCCTGGCGCGCCTCGAGTTCATCATCAACCGCATGATCGGCGTGCACCCCAAGGCGCTGCTCGAGTACGACACCCTGCCCGCCGACCTGCAGCAGACCATCGACCTGCGCACCGCCGGCTACCCGGACCCGGTCGAGTTCTACGTCGAGAAGCTGGTCGAGGGGATCTCCACCCTGGCCGCCGCCTTCTACCCGCAGCGGGTCATCGTGCGCCTGTCGGACTTCAAGTCCAACGAGTACGAGAACCTGATCGGCGGCAAGCTCTATGAGCCCGGCGAGGAGAACCCCATGCTCGGGTTCCGCGGCGCGTCGCGCTACATCTCCGAGTCTTTCCGTCCCTGCTTCGAGCTGGAGTGCCGGGCGCTGAAGCGGGTGCGCGAGGTGATGGGCCTGGACAACGTCGAGATCATGGTGCCCTTCGTGCGCACCCCCGACGAGGGCCGCCAGGTGGTGGAGCTGCTGGCCGCCAACGGCCTTACGCGGGGCGAGAACGGCCTCAAGGTCATCATGATGTGCGAGCTGCCGGCCAACGCCCTGCTGGCCGATGAGTTCCTCGAGTACTTCGACGGCTTCTCCATCGGCTCCAACGACCTGACCCAGCTGACCCTGGGGCTGGATCGCGATTCGGGCATCGTCGCCCACCTCTTCGACGAGCGGAATCCGGCGGTCAAGAAGCTGCTCTCCATGGCCATCCAGGCCTGCCGCGCCCAGGGCAAGTACATCGGCATCTGCGGCCAGGGGCCTTCGGATCATCCGGACCTCGCCAAGTGGCTGATGGAGCAGGGCATCGACTCGGTCTCCCTGAACCCGGACGCGGTCCTCGAGACCTGGTTCATGCTGGCCGGCGAGACCCTCGGCTAGGCCATCTTCCGTTCTCCGCGGTCACCGACCCCGCCTCTCGAGGCGGGGTTTTTCATGGGCGTGTGAGCGAGGCGTCGAGGTCTGAAACGGGGTCGAGTCGACACACATTGTCAGCCTGCTAACATTGATCCCGATCAAGTTCCTACAAGAGACGCCGGCTCACGGCGCATGCGCGGCGCCAAGCGCCGCCCTGTCGACCACCTGAGGAGAAGTCCCTTGGCCACTTTTACCCTGAACGGCGAGCCGGTCAGCGTCGAGGTATCCCCCCAGACCCCCCTGCTGTGGGTGTTGCGGGATCATCTCGGCATGACCGGCACCAAGTTCGGCTGCGGCATCGCCCAGTGCGGTGCCTGCACCGTGCATCTCGATGGCGAGGCCACCCGTACCTGCGTGCTGCCGGTCTCCGCCGCCGAAGGCGCCGAGATCGTCACCATCGAAGGACTCTCGGACGACGACGACCATCCCCTGCAGCAGGCCTGGCGCGAGCAGCAGGTGCCCCAGTGCGGCTACTGCCAGTCGGGCCAGATCATGCAGGCTGCCGATTTCCTGACCCGCAACGCCGATCCCAGCGATGAGGAAGTCACCGAGGCGATGGCCGGCAACCTGTGTCGCTGCATGGCCTACCGGCGCATCCACCGGGCGGTCAAGCGCGCCGCCGAGATCACTCAGGCCCGCGAGGCGAGCACCGCCGGTGTCGGCGTCTTCGATCCGGCCCGCGCCAAGGAGGTGACCCATGGCCAGGTTTGATGATGAGCTGGCGGCCGTCGAGGCCCGCCAGGGCGAGGCGCGAGGCATCTCGCGCCGCGGCTTTCTGATCGGCACCATGGCCGGCTCGGCGATGCTGGCCTTCGGGCTCTCCGGCATCGCCGAGGCGGCGAGCGGCTCCGCCAGCGAGGCGCTGGCCGCCGGGCGCTACGAGCCGACGATCTGGTACGCCATCGCCCCCGACGGCACTGTCACGGTGCACATCACCAAGGCCGAGATGGGCCAGCACGTCGCCACCAGCCTGGCGCGCCTGGTCGCCGAGGAGCTCGAGGCGGACTGGTCTTCCATCGAGGTGGTCTACGTCGACAGCGACCCCAAGTGGGGCTACATGGTCACCGGCGGCAGCTGGTCGGTGCACCACAGCTACCTGCCGCTCTCCCGGGCCGGCGCGGCCGGGCGTATCGCGCTGATCGAGGCCGGTGCCAAACTGCTCGGCGTCGACGCGGCCGACTGTCGCGCTCGACAGGGCCGAGTCATCAGCGGTGACCAGTCGATCGGCTTTGGGGAGATCGTCGCCCAGGCCGGGCTCGAGCGCCGCTTCTCCGAGGAGGAGCTTGCACAGATCACCCTGAAGCCCGCCGCCGAGCGCCGGGTGCTCGGCACCCAGGGCGGCGCCATGGACGTGCCGGCCAAGGTCAACGGCGAGGCGATCTACGGCATCGACGTCAGCGTCGAGGGGATGCTCCATGCGCGCCCGGTGCTGCCGCCGACCCGCTTCGGCTCCAAGCCGCTCTCGGTGGATGACAGCGCGGCGCAACAGGTCGAGGGCTATCGCCAGACTATCGAGCTCGACGACCCCTCCGGCGTCTGCCAGGGCTGGCTCGCGGTGATCGCCGACAGCACCTCGGCGGCGATGCGTGCCGCCGACGCCCTGAAGGTCGAGTGGCAGCGCGGCGACAGCTATGCCGTTACCGAGGCAGACCTCCAGGCGCAGGGCCATGCCCTGGTCGAGGCGCCGAGCCGCGATAACGGCTCGCTGTTCGTCGACATCGGCGACGCCGCCGCCGGCCTCGAGGGGGCGAGCCGGGTGGTCGAGTCCACCTACACCACCTCGAGCGTGCTGCACTTCCAGCTCGAGCCGGTCAACGCCACCGTGGTCGAGCAAGACGGCCACTGGCACGTGCACTGCGGCAACCAGCAGCAGACGCTGGCGGTGGGGATGCTGGCCAAGGCCCTTGAGGTCGATGAGAGCCAGGTCACCCTGCACCAGTACTACCTGGGCGGCGGCTTCGGGCGGCGCCTCTACGGCGACTACACCATCCCGGCGGCGCTGGCGGCCAAGGCGCTGGGGCGCCCGGTGAAGATGCTCTTCACGCGTCCCGACGACACCCGCTTCGACTGCGTGCGCTCGCCCTCGGTGCAGCGCCTGCGCTCCGGGCTCGACGACAGCGGCCGGGTGGTAGCCTCCGAGCATGCCGCCGCCGCCGGCTGGCCATCGGCCGCCATGGCGCCGGCGTTTCTCGCCGAGACGGTCGAGAACGGCGGCAAGGTCGACTCCTTCGCCATCAGCGGGGCCGATCACTGGTACGACGTCGGCGCCCAGCGGGTCTGGGCCCAGCAGAACCACAAGGCCCACGAGGTCTTCGTGCCGGGCTACCTGCGCTCGGTGGGACCGGGTTGGACGACCTGGGCCGTGGAGCAGCACATCGACGAGCTGGCGCTGGCCGCCGGCGAGGATCCCGCGCGCTTCCGGCTGAACCTGCTCAGGGCCGAGGGCCGCAACGCCGGTCAGGCGCCGCATAGCGTTGGCGGTGCCGAGCGCCTGAAGGCCGTGCTCGAACGGGCCATGGCCAAGGCCGACTGGGACGGCCGCGACAGCCTGCCCGACGATGTCGGCATGGGCGTCGCCCTGACCTTCGGCCAGGAGCGCAACATGCCGACCTGGGTCGCCTGCATCGCCCGGGTCCGGGTCGATCGAGGAGACGGCACGGTCAAGGTCGAGCGGCTGACCACGGTGGCCGATGCCGGCACCCTGGCGCATCCCGACGGCGCCATGGCGCAGCTCGAGGGCTCGCTCTTGTGGGGGCTCTCCATGGCCCTGCACGAGGGCACCGAATACGAGAAGGGT
Source organism: Halomonas pelophila (assembly GCF_040196315.1). Classification (NCBI taxonomy): domain Bacteria; kingdom Pseudomonadati; phylum Pseudomonadota; class Gammaproteobacteria; order Oceanospirillales; family Halomonadaceae; genus Halomonas; species Halomonas pelophila. The sequence goes on along the minus strand of NZ_JBEGCI010000027.1, from coordinate 2,332 downwards.
AAGCCCAAGGCGCTGAACCTCGACGCCTACACGCCGCTGCGCATGGATCAGGTGCCCGAGATGGATCTCGAGTTCGTCGATAGCGACGCCATGCCGGTGGGCCTGGGCGAGCCGGGCACCACGGTGGTGGCGCCCGCCATCGCCAACGCCATCCAGCATGCCGTCGGCGTGCGCCTGCGCGACATGCCGATGCGTGCCGAGGCGCTCAAGGCCGCGCTCTAGGGGCGTCCTCTCGGACCGCCCTCCATCAGGGCGGTTCGCCCGTGCCGTCACGCCCCGCCCCGGAACGCCCGGGGCGGGGCCTCTTGAATGAGACCTATCATGCAACACCTTGATCTGACGGTGATCCGCCAGGCGCTGGCCTGGGCACGAGCGGGCGAGACGCTGTGGCTCTGTACGGTGCTCTCGACCTTCGGCTCCTCGCCCCGGGAGCCCGGCGCCTGGCTGGTGGCACGCTGCGACGGGGCCCACGTGGGATCGCTCTCCGGCGGCTGCGTCGAGGAGGACTTCCTCGCGCGCCTGGCCGACGGCGCCTTCGCGGCGCCGGTGCAGCGGGTGCGCTACGGCGAGGCCGAGGACGGCCTGAGCGGCCCGGGCGTGACGCTGCCCTGCGGCGGCGTCCTCGAGGTGCTGGTGGAGCGGCTTGCCCCGGGGCTCGAGACCCTCGCGCACCTCGAGGCGCTGGAGGCGGCCCTGACCGGCCAGCGCCCGCGGCTGCGCCGCGTCGACCTGGCAAGCGGCGAGTGCGTCCTCGAGGACGATACCGGCCTCGGCGCGCGGGTGCTCTGGCCGGAGGCCCCGAACGGCGAGGCGCCGAGCCACGTCCGGCTGCGCGTCGGTCCCGCGGCGCGGCTGGTGCTGGCGGGCATGTCGCCGGTCGCCGAGGCCTGCGCCGAGTTCGCCCAGCGCCTGGGCTTCGAGGTCATCGTCTGTGACCCGCGCCCGCAGGCGCTCGAGGGACTGGCGCTGGCCGGCGTCGAGCGGGTGGCGTCGCTGCCCGCGACCTTCATCGCCGACGGCGGCTGCCACGCGGCCACCGCCGTGGTGGCGCTGACCCACGATCCCCGCCTCGACGACCTGACGATGATCGAGGCGGTGACGAGCGAGGCCTTCTATATCGGCGTGATGGGCTCGCGGAAGACCTCCGCGGCCCGGGCCGAACGGCTCAGGCGCAGCGGCGGCCTCAGCGAGGCCGAGCTCTCCCGCCTGCACATGCCGATCGGCCTCGGGCTCGGCAGCAAGACGCCGGCGGAGATCGCCTTGGCGGTGATGGCCGATATCGTTCGGGTACGCCGCGGCCGCGCCCGGGATGATCTGTGAGGGCGGATCACAACGCGAATCGCCTCGTGACCCTGGTGATGGCGGCAGGGCGCTCGCGGCGCTTCGGGCCCGCCGACAAGCGCCTGGCGCGCCTACCGGATGGCCGCACCCTGCTGGCAGCGAGCCTCGAGGCAAGCCTCACCCTGTCGTCGCGGCGCGTGCTGGTGGTGCGGGCCGGCGAGAGCCTCGCCTCGCTGGGGCTCGATGTACCCGGGCCTGAGGCACCTCGGCGTCTGGTCGCCCCGAACGCCGACGAGGGGCTCGGGGCGAGTCTCGGCGATGCCTTTGCGTGGCTGCTCGAGGAGCCCGGCCTGGGCGACGTCGAGGCGGCGGCGGTGTGGCTCGGCGACATGCCCGCCATCGCGCCGGCCACCTGTCGACGCCTGGCGGCCGCCGCCGCGCCCGGGCGCATCGTGCGGCCCAGCCACGACGGGCGCCCCGGCCATCCGGTACTCTTCGGTCGGGCCTTCTGGCCGCGCCTGGCCACGCTCGCCGGGGAGCAGGGCGCTCGCGGCGTGATCGCCGCCCATCCCCGGGCCTGCCGGGAAATCGAGGTCGAGGACGGCGGCGTGCATCGGGATGTCGATACGCCGGCGATGCTCAAAAGCCTGCCCGGCGCCTCCTGAGGGCGACGTGACGGCGCTGCCGATGCGGCCGATGCGGCCGCGCCGGTAGCCGATCTGCTAGATGCAACAGCGCCCGGCCGATGAACTGCACCCCGAAAGTTGGACACCCAATCCAACCTTCGGGGTGTTTCTATGAGGAACCAGTACAGCGACCAGTTTAAGTTGCAAATGGTGCAGCAATACCTGGATGGGGATGCCGGCCTAGAAGTGGTCGCCCACCACTTTGGTCTGGACTATTCCATGGTTAGGCGATGGGTGGAGCTGTACCGGCAGCATGGTCCTGCAGGATTGCGCCAGACACGCCGTCACTACAGCCCAGCGTTCAAGCGCGAGGTGCTGGAAAGGATGTGGCGCGACGGCTTGTCAATCCGTCAGGCCGAGGCCCT
>NZ_JBEGCI010000026.1:0-11217 GCF_040196315.1 Halomonas pelophila | reverse complement strand
GGACATGCAGATGAACGAGGGCAAGACCTGCATCATCGAGATCATGTGCACCCGCGAGCTGGGCGACCCCTTCCGCCGCGACGCGCTGAAGAAGCCGGTGCGCCTGCTCGAGAAGTATCAGGACTACGTCTGATCGAAGGTGCTGCAAGGGTTCCCCCGGCGCTGCCGGGGGCTTTTTTATCTGACGACTGCCGCTTTGCGGCAGGCACGAGAGGCCATCACATGAAAGCCTTGAATCAGATTCTCGAGCGTGCGCGCCGCGATCCCCGGCGCATCGTGCTCTGCGAGGGCGAGGACGAGCGCATCCTGAGCGCGGCCGCCAAGGCGGCGGAGCAGGGCATCGCCCAGATCATCCTGGTGGGAAGCGGGGCGGGCATTGCCGCGGCCGCCGAGCGCTGCGGGGTCGACCTGGCGGCGGTCGAGGTGATCGACCCGGCCGACTCGCCCTTGACCGACGACCTGGCGCGGTCGCTTCTGGCGCTGCGCGAGAAGAAGGGCATGACCCCGGAGCAGGCCGCGACGGCGATACGCGAACCGCTCTGCTTCGCCAACATGCTGGTCCGCGAGGGCCATGCCGACGGCACCGTGGCAGGGGCGGTGAACACCACCGCCGACGTGGTGCGAAGCGCCATCCAGCTGCTGGGGCTGGCCCCGGGCAGCCGGCTTGTCTCGAGCTTCTTCTTGATGATGCTCTGCCAGCCCTTCCATAACCTCAAGGGCGGCATGATCTTCTCCGACTGCGGCCTGGTCATCGACCCCGACGCCGGGGAGCTCGCCCAGATCGCCATGGCCGCCGCCGACAGCGCCCAGGCGCTGCTGAACGAGGATCCGCGCGTGGCCATGCTGTCGTTCTCGACCAGCGGCAGCGCCCGGCATGGTGCCGTCGAGAAGGTCGTGCAGGCCGCCCGCGAAGTGAAGGCCGCCCGGCCGGAGCTCGCCATCGACGAGGACGTGCAGCTCGACGCCGCCATCGTGGCCGAGATCGCCGAGCGCAAGTTGCCCGACTCCAAGGTCAAGGGCAACGCCAACGTGCTGATCTTTCCGGATCTGGAGGCCGGCAACATCGGCTACAAGCTGGCCGAGCGGATCGGCGGCGCCGAGGCCATCGGTCCGCTGCTGCAGGGCCTGGCCAAGCCGGCCAACGACCTCTCCCGGGGCTGCAGCGTCGACGATGTCTTTCACGTGATCGCGGTGACCACGGTGCAGGCCCAGTGCCTGTCGGCCGCCGCCGAGGCGTGATGGTCACCGCCATGCGCGCGCCATGGCGCCCTGGGCCCTGACGATGGAGCCCGGGGGGCTTGCGGCGACGCTCGCCATCATGGGCGTGGCCGGCTACCTGCACACGGTGTCCGGCTTCGGCCTCGGCATGATCGTGATGGGGGCCGCCGGGGGGCTGGGCGTGGCCTCGGTGCCGGTGCTCGCGGCGGTGGTCAGCCTGGTGACCCTGGTCAACAGTGCCGTCGCCCTGCCGGGGAGATGGCGCGGCCTGGGGGTGCACCGGATCGTGGCGCTCGCGGTGGGTATCGTGCCCTCCATCGTGCTGGGCGTCTGGCTGCTGTCGTGGCTCGACGCCACCTTCACGGTGCTGCTCACCCTGCTGCTGGGCGCCCTCGTGCTGTTCGGGGGCATCAGTATCGGCCTGCGTCCCCGTCCCCTTTACGCCGAGTCTCCCTCCTGGACCTTCGCCGTGAGTGGTGTCCTGACCGGTCTCTGCGGCGGGCTCTTCGGCGTGCCCGGGCCGCCGGTCATCTATCACTGCTACCGCCAGCCGCTGCCGCTGGAGACGATCCGACTGCTGCTGATCCTGTGTTTCGCGATCACCTCCGGGGTGCGCACCCTTTACGTCGCGAGCCAGGGCGGGCTGACCGGTGACGTCTGGCAGCTGGCTCTGTGGTCGATGCCGGTGGTGGGCGGCGCGACCTGGCTCGGGCGTCGCTACCCCCCGCCGTGCTCCGCCGGGCTGATGCGCGGGCTGGCCATGCTGACCCTGATCGGACTGGGCGCGGCGATCCTGCTGAAGGGCTCGTTTTTGCTGGCGTCGGGGTAGCATTACCGGCGTGACCCTGGCATGTTATGCCGCCATTTTCAGGGCGCAGATGAGACCCGTGACGTCACCCGCCGCGCGGTAACCCCGTCAGGGCTGGCCGGGCCGATGCCCGGGACAAGGTGTCGACGTCTCGCCGCTATTCATATTCAACTGCGCAGGCATGCGCGTGGCCGCGCTCCCCTCTCCGAGCGGCCAGCTTCAGGACGTGAGCCGCAAACAGGATCGAAAGCACCATGACCCTCGAGGTACTACTGTCATTTATCGCCATTGCCGCCATCGCCGGCTACTTCCAGACGGTGACCGGCTTCGGGCTGGGCATGATCGTGATGGGCGCGACCAGCGGGCTGGACGTGGCGCCCGTGGCCTCGGTGGCGGCCGTGGTCAGCCTGATGATGCTGGCCAACAGCGCGGTGGCGCTGCCCGGCAAGCTGAAGCATCTCGACATGGCGGTGATCGGGGCCACGGTGCTCGGCATCGTGCCGGCGACTGTGATCGGCGTACTGCTGCTCGATGTGCTCAGCGGCAGCGCCGAGAGCGTGCTGCGCATCGCCCTGGGCCTGCTGGTCTGCTATGGCGGGCTCAGCCTGGTGCTGCGCCCCCGCCAGCGCGAGACGCTCTCCTCGCGGGGCAGCTTCTTCATCAGCGGGGTGCTCTCGGGGCTCTGCGGCGGGCTCTTCGGCATCGCCGGGCCGCCGGTGATCTACCAGTGCTATCGCCAGCCGCTGCCGCCGGTGGCGATCCGCAACATGCTGATCCTGATGTTCGCCTGCACCTCGGGCATGCGCACCCTGTTCGTCGCCGCCACGGGCGGGCTGAACCTCGAGATCTTCGTGCTCACCGCCTGGGCGATTCCCGTGGTGGCGCTGGTCACCTATGCCGGGCGGCGCTGGCCGCCCCGGCTCTCGCCCCTGGCCATGCGCCGGGTCGCCTTCGTCACGTTGATATTGATCGGCGGCGGGCTGATCTTCTCCGAGATCGTCTGAGCGTTACTCTTGTGGGGATTGGGGCACACGAAGGTCCTGACGCGAGCGTTGCTGCCAGCGCTCCAGCCCTGCCTCGAGATAGGGAAGGAACCGCTGACAGTGCCGTGACGGCGGGTGAAAGCGTGAGGTGATCAGGGCGATCTCCAGATCGATGGCCGGTTCGAAAGGCACGACCGTCACGCGGCAATCGCGTCGCCTGAGAAAGCTGTCGGCCGATACCGGATCGACCAGGGCGTGCCCTAGGCCGGCATTGACCAGGCTGATGGCCGAAGGGAACAGGTGGGTCTCGATCACCCCCCGAAACCGCGCGCCTGAAGCGCGAAAGGCTTGCCTCAGCTTCAGGGTGCTCTGGTGATGTTCGTCCAGGGTGATCATTGGCTGGTCGTCCAGGTCATTCGCGGTCACCGCGCTACGCTTTTCCAGCGGGCTCTCGGGAGGCAAGGCGATGTGCATGCGCAGCCGATAGGGCATGACCTCCAGTTCGTGCAGGTCGTCCTGGGTCTCGATCACACCCAGATCAAACTGGCCTTCCGCCACCCAGTCGCGGATCTTCGTCGAGCTGAAGGTCTGCAAAGAGAGCTGGCTGCTCGGGTGGTCGTGGAGGTAATCCGCCATGATCTGAGGCATGGCGGAGGGGGAGAGCCCTGGCATGCAGCCGAGGGTCAACTTGCCGGCCTGGCCCTGACGGAGTCCTTCCGAGAGCTCGCCAAGGTGCTTGACCGACGCCAGTACCTTGTCCACCCCCTCGGCCAGATGCTGGGCCTCCGCGGTCAGTTCGGTACCGTAGTGGTTGCGCCGAAAGAGCAGGAAGCCCACTTCCTCCTCGAGATTCGCGATGGCGGTACTGACCGCCGGTTGGCTGAGTTCCAGTCGGCGCGCCGCCTTGGAAAGGCTGCCAGTCCGAACGACCTCCTGGAAGATCTGTAGCTGCCGCAGGTTGTGGCGTATTTTCATGATATGGGGTCTAAATTCTATTTATGAGTTCATAGGTTTGCTTCAGTTGTGTTTATAGCATGGACCGTCGAAGCTGACCGGACCTACAACAGAAATAAAGGTGTCCCTATGAACTCGATCGACCTCCTGGGTCTTCTGGTGTACTTCGCGATATTGATAGTGATCGGCTATCGCAGTGCCAAGAAGGTCTCCGGCAGCGCGGACTTCGCCGTAGCCGGTAACAAGATCATCTGGCCGGTACTGTTCGCCACCCTGGCGGCCTCCTTCCTCGGCGGCGGTGCCTCCATGGGTCGTGCCGGCAAGTCCTTCGATGAAGGCTATGCCTTCATGTTCGCGGCCTCGGCCTTTCCCATCGCCACCGTGCTGGCCGGGCTCTACATCGCGCCGCGCCTGAAGCGCTACACCAATGCCCAGACAGTGGGCGACATCATGGCGCATCACTTCGGCAGCAGCGCCCGGCTGTTCACCGGTATCTTCTCGCTGGTGTTCTGCATCGGCATCCTCGGTGCCCAGGCGCTGGCCGTGGGTACCGTCTTCCATGCCATCCTCGGCATCGAGGTCTCCACGGGCATCCTCATCGGCATGGCGGTGGTGCTGCTCTATTCCACCGTCGGCGGCATGTGGGCGGTGATCCAGACCGACGTGGTGCAGTTCCTGATGCTGGCGGTCTTCCTGCCGCTGACCATGCTGATCGGCATCCACGACTTGGGCGGTCCCGCCGCCCTGGTGGAGCGACTGCCCGAGGCGCACTTCAGCATCATGGGCGACTACTCCGTCGGCATGTTCGTGAGCCTCTTCATTGCCTTCCTGCTCGGTGAGACCCTGGTGCCGCCTTACACCCAGCGGGCACTGTCGGCGCCGGATTCGCGCCATGCCCGCATCGGCTATACGGTGGCCGGTGGCTTCGGCTTCCTGTTCTACTTCGTCAGCGCCACCATCGGCCTGATCGCCCTGGTGCTCTACCCGAACATCACCCCCGACCAGGCCATGCCGACGCTGATCCGCGATGCCCTGCCGATCGGCATCACCGGCCTGGTGCTGGCCTCCCTGCTGGCCGTGGTGATGTCCACGGCGGACTCCTACCTCAACTCGGCAGCGGTCATCTTCGTCGGTGATATCTACAAGCCCTTCATCGAGCCGGACGTCAGTGACAAGAAGCGGCTGTGGATCGAGCGAGTGGTCAACCTGCTGATCGGCATCGGTGCGGTGATCTTCGCCCTCTACGCCACCTCCATCGTCGATGCGCTGCTGATGAGCTATGCCCTCTGGGCGCCGACCATCCTGCTGCCGTTCGTGTTCGCCGTCCTCTTCGACCTGCGCTGCTCGCGCTCGGCGATCGCCGCCATGCTGGCCGGGGCGCTGGTGACCATCGTCTGGAAGTGGGGGCCCTTCGATCTGCAGGCTGCCACCGGACTCACCGCCCTGATTGCCGGGGTGATCGCCAATATCGCGGTGTTCACTCTCGTCTATCGCCTCTTCCGCGCTGCGCCGGATATCGGCGCAACCTCCCACGTGCAGTGAAGGAGACGACCATGACTGCCTATGCCCTTGCCCTCTATGCCGTCAGCGCGATCAGCGTGATCACCGCCGTCGGTGTGGGTATCGCCTCCTGGCGTTTCTATCGCGACAACTGAGCCCCATCCATCGGGCCCCTGCGGGGGCCCGATCCGTTCAAGGATTGCACTCATGACCACCATCGCTGTGATCGGCGCGGGCATCGTCGGGCTCTCCGTCAGCCATGCACTCCGCGCGCGAGGGCACGACGTCAGGCTCGTTGATCCCGAGCCGCCGGGGGAGGGCACCTCCTTCGGCAACGCCGGCCTGGTCGCCAATTACGCCACGGCGCCCATGGCAAGCCTGGAGACCCTCCGGCAACTGCCGGCCATGCTGGCCCGCCGCGACCGGTCCATCGCCATCGATCCGGGCTACACGCCGGCCTTGGCCAACTTCGGCTGGCGGTTCCTGCGTGCCGCCAGGCCGGCGAGCTTCGCGCGTCACAAGGCCGACCTGGTGCACCTGATCGACGAGGCGATCGCTGGTCAGCATGCGTTGCTCGATGATCTCGGTGGCGAACGGCTCTATCGTGCCAATGGCTGTCTGCAGGTCGTTCGTGACGGCTCATGTTCGGCGTCGGCACTGGAGGCCATGGCCGCGACGAAGCGCGCCGACGGCGTTGCCTGTGAGGCGCTCGGTGCGGGGGACGTGCGGGGTCTGGAACCTGAACTGAGCGACGAGGGACTCAATGGCGCCCTGTATTTCCCCGAGACACGCTCGCTGCGCGACCCGCTGAGCCTCAGTCGACGCCTCTACCAGGGGCTGCAGGGCGAGGGCTTCACCCATGTGGCCGCACGCCTCGAATCGCTCACGCCGCTTGAGACGGGGGGCTGGCGCCTGCAAGCCGGGGAGACCGGCATGGACGTGGATCGGGTGGTGCTGTGCGCCGGCATCGCCAACAATGGCCTGCTCGAGGGCCTCGGGGTCCGCCTGCCCGTGGTCAGTGAACGTGGCTACCACGTCATGCTGGAGACTCCGCTGGCCCTCAACCGGCCGGTGGGCTGGCTGACCCATCATTTCTATGCCACGCCGATGCAAGACGGGGTGCGGCTGGCCGGCACCACGGAATTCTGCCCGCCGGGCAAGGCGCCGAATGCGCGTCGCTGGTCGCGGCTCGCCGACTGGGGGGCGTCGCTATTCGGCCGGCCGGTCGAGGTCGAACAGGAGTGGGTGGGGATACGTCACTCGACGCCGGACGGCCTCCCGGTCATCGGTGAGGTGCCGGGATACCCGGGGCTGATCCTGGCCTATGGCCATGGCCATCTCGGGCTCACCCTGTCGGCCGAGACGGGGCGGCTGGTGGCCGGGCTGGTAGCCGCGGAACCGCTGCCCGACTATGCGCGAGCCCTGGCGCCACAGCGGTTCATGGGGGCACGCTGAGCGTTGCCCTGAATGCCCTTCCCGGCCGGCCAGTATCGTCCGAGGACGACAGGCCGGCTCGGTTCAGGCGTCGGCGTCGCAGAGCCGCCAGGCGCCGTCCTCGAGGGGCAGCAGGGCGGCAATGGCCGCGGTGGCCACCACGTGGGTGGTTTCCTGCACGGGGTCGTGAACGTTGAGTCCGCCATGCACCACGCTGACCTCGGCGCGGCCGCGGGGCAGCTCGGCCGCCACCACCGCGGCGTCGACCCGCTCGGGTTCCTGCACGCCGATGGTCACCTGGACCCGCATCTCGCGGTGGTCGATGCCCAGCGACTTGAACAGCACGATGGAGGAGTGGTGCAGGGCGTCGTGCACGGCGCGGCAGGCCGCCTTGGTGTAGTCCTCGCCGTAGAGGTCGTTGCCGGTGCCCATCTCCAGGATGATGCGACGCTCAGTCATGATCGGGCTCCATGTCGAAGGAGACGACGATGGCGGCGTTGGCGATCACGCTGGTACCGCTGCCGTCGGGTTTGTCCACGTCAAGCCCGCCCTTGACCAGGCGCACCGACGGCTGGCCGTAGGGAAAGATGCGAAGCAGGGCCGCCGGGTCGACGGCGGCGGGGTCCTGCACCCCGATCTCGACGTCGATCAGCATGGCCTCCTTGGGGAAGCCGAAGGCGTCGGCGACGTTGAGCGAGTTGTGCCACAGGGCATCGCGGATCGCCCGGGCGGCGGCCTCGGTGTAGTCGCGGCTGCGGATCGAGGTGCCCATGCCAAACTGGGTCACCATGCGGGTCTTGGCCATGCGCTTTCTCCGTCGTCAGTCGCTGTCGTGGTGGCGGATCACGAAGTGCTTGGTGGTCGTCTCGATCACCTCCCAGTCGCCGCGGAAGCCGTCAGGAATCAGGAAGGCGTCGCCGGTGCGATAGGTCTGGGCGCTGCCGTCCTCGGCGATCAGGCGCACGTGGCCCTCGAGGATGTAGCAGAACTCGTCGCGATCGGTGAAGGCGTGCCACCTGCCGGGGGTGCTGGTCCAGGTACCGGCGATCAGCCGGCCGTCGGGGCTCTGGAAGTTCAGCGTGGATTCGTGGTGCGGGTCGCCCTCGATCACGCGGTCCGGCAGGTCGGCCAGGCGCCGATGGGTGCGCGTGTCGGGATCGTGGCCGATGTCGATGACCTTGACGGGCATGGGGCTCTCCTCTGGAAAGTCGGGCGTCGAGGATCAGCGCCGGTGGCGGCCGCCGATCAGCTCGACGATCTCGTCGAACAGATGGGTGTCCAGCGCCTGGGCCATGTCGGTGGCCAGGCAGCGGCGGTAGAAGGGGCTCAGATCCAGGCCCACGCCGAGGCCGAGCACCTCCACCTGGCCCTCGCGGGTGCGCCGGGCGACGACCTCCTTGAGGTGGTTGTCCAGGTAGTAGGGGTCGTTGGCCAGGTTGGTGGCGCTGTCCGCCGGGCAGCCGTCGGAGATCACGATCAGGATGCGGCGATTCTCGGGGCGGGCGAGCAGTCGCTCGCAGGCCCAGTCCACCGCCTCGCCGTCGATCCCCTCGCGAAACAGGTCGGGCTTGAGCAGGGCGGCGATGTCGGTGCGCGCACGCCGCCAGCTGCGATCGGCGTCCTTGAACACCATATGGCACACCTCGTTGAGGCGTCCCGGGCCGCGGGGACGCCCGCCGCTCATCCACGCCTGGTAGGCGCGGCCGCCGTTCCAGGCGCCGGTGGTGAAGCCGAGCAACTCGGTGCTCGCCCCGATCATTTCCAGGGCGCGGATCAGGCTCTCGGCCATCATGGTCACCGGCACGATGTGGTGCTTCATCGAGCCGGAGCAGTCGATCAGCAGGCTGACGGCGCAGTCGGTGCCGAGCTTCACCTGGTCGCGATAGAACAGGCGTCGCTCGGTGGGCGAGCTCACCAGCTGGGCGAGACGCCGTCCGTCGATGCGCCCCTCCTCCTCGCCGAAGGAGCGGCCGTCGACGCGTGGCTCCCAGAGCACGCTGCCCAGTCGGCGGGCCAGGCGCGGCAGGTTGATGGCCTGCTCGGCGGTGGCCTGGTCGAGTTTCTCGCGGTTCTCGCGCAGCAGGGCGCGGCGCACCAGGCTGCCGGCGGCGACCTCGCGGTCGAAGCGGGTGGTGAAGACCCGATAGGCCTGGGCGGCGTCCTCGAAGGTCTTGCTGTGCCCGGTGGTGGCTGCCGCCACGCCGTCCTCGTCGCCCTCGCCATCCTCGAGCTCGAGCAGCAGGGCGAAGGCGTCGCTGGGTGCCTCCGCCGGCTCCTCATCCTCGTCGTCACCGGCCTGGGCCCGTTCGGCGCGCACCCGCTCGCCGACGACCCTGGCAATGTCCAAGGCATGATCCGCATAGCGACGTTGGTCTTGGCGGTGCTGTCGAATGCCGCGCAGCGCCGCTCCGAGCTCGGCGACCAGTGAGCCGCGCATGATTTCGATATGGTCCTCGATTTCCTCGGGAAGTTGCCGGCTCATCAGTCGCGACCAACAGACTTCGGCGACGGTATATACGAGCATCCCGAGCGAGCCTTCGGTGAGACCCGAGTCGACGAAGTTGCGAGACCAGTGTCGGAAACGCCGGTTCAGGTTATCGGCCATGCCCGGCATGTCGTCGGGGACCCGTGTCTCCACGCGCAGCTGCTCGAGCAGCTCGAAGACCAGCCGTTCGACCGGGTCCTCCGGGCAGCACTCGCGGTGCAGGGCCGGGTCGGAGTGGATCAGGCGCAGGGCCATGCCGTCGGCGGCGGCCCGGCAGTCGGCGAAGTCGTCCTGCTCGGGGTCGATGCGCAGGTGCGGCGCCAGGGTCGGCAGGCGTCGCTCCCCTTGATAGAGGCGCCGGCCACGGTAGTGCAGGCCGGCATCGCCGGTCAGGGCGCGCAGGCTGGCCGCGCACAGCTCCTCGATCCGCTGTTGGCGGCGCGCCTGCTGCTGGGCGCTTTGGGTCATGAGGCGGTCGCCTCCCGCATCCATGACTCGTCGAGCTCCTCGCCGAAGCAGCGCTGGTAGTACTCGGCGACCAGCGGCCGCTCGGCCTCGTCGCACTTGTTGAGGAAGGAGAGCCGGAAGGCCAGCGCCGGATTGCGGAAGATCTCGCAGTTCTCGGCCCAGGTGATCACCGTGCGCGGCGACATCAGGGTGGACAGGTCGCCGGCGGCGAAGCCCTGGCGCGTCAGGTTGGCCACCGCCACCATCGAGGCGATCAGCGCGCGGCCCTTCTCGGTGTCCTTGCTGGGCACCCGGCCGAGCACGATGGCCGCCTCTTCCTCGCTGGGCAGGTAGTCGAGCTTGGCGACGATGTTCCAGCGATCCATCTGGGCGTGGTTGAGCACCTGGGTGCCCTGGTAGAGCCCGCTGAGGTTGCCCAGTCCCACGGTGTTGGCGGTGGCGAACAGCCGGAAGTAGGGATGGGGATGGATGACCCGGTTCTGGTCGAGCAGCGTGAAGTGGCCATCGCGCTCGAGGATGCGCTGGATGACGAACATCACGTCCGGGCGGCCGGCATCGTACTCGTCGAAGATCAGGGCCACCGGGCGCTGCAGCGACCAGGGCACGATGCCCTCCTGGAACTCGGTGACCTGCACCCCGTCGCGGATCACGATGGCGTCCTTGCCCACCAGGTCGAGGCGGCTGATATGGCCGTCCAGGTTGACCCGCATGCAGGGCCAGTTGAGGCGCGCCGCCACCTGCTCGATATGGGTCGACTTGCCGGTGCCGTGCAGCCCCTGAACCATCACCCGGCGGTTGCGGGTGAAGCCGGCGAGTATCGCCAGGGTCACGTCGGGGTTGAAGCGATAGGCCTCGTCGACCTCGGGCACGTACTCGTCGCGCCAGCTGAAGGCGGGGACCTCGAGGTCGCTGTCGATGCCGAAGAGCTCGCGCACCGACACCAGGATGTCGGGCTGGGCATTCATGGGGTCTGTCATCACCGTCTCCTCGGCCCGGGGGACCGTTGACCTTGGGCGTCCCTGATCAATACCGCTGGCAGGGGACGTCGCTGCCGGAGTGTGTAGTGAGCATAGATCAGTTTCGCAAAAAGAATCAAATCGTATCGTTTTATGGAATTTATCCTTGACGGGGGTGGGCAGTCTGCCTAGAGTCTCTCCGTATTCCGGAAGTCGGAATAAATCATCTCATATAAAACAACCCGGATGACGGGCTCGGAGGACATCCCATGAGCACCCAAGACACCACAGACACCCGCCAGGTCGTGAAAGGCAAGCAGACGATGACGCCCTCGGAGGCCTTCGTGGAGACCCTGGTCGCCAACGGGGTGACCGACATGTTCGGCATCATGGGCTCGGCCTTCATGGACG
>NZ_JBEGCI010000025.1:0-21315 GCF_040196315.1 Halomonas pelophila | reverse complement strand
GGGCCAAGCGTTATCGACAGGGAAGAATGGCCCGCCCTGGTTCGGTGCGAATCGTCGTTCGCGCCTCCCGCTATGCGTTGCCCCATATGACAACGCCCCCGTCTCTCTCGAGGTGGGGGCGTTGTCGTATGGGTCTGGGAGAGGGCGGGGGAGGCCAGTGGCGTGGGGCTCGGTTGGCAACGAGGCTCCGTTGCGGCTACGGTGAGGCGGGTACGATTATCACGGACTCATCTGTCTCAGGAGGAGAGGATCATGAAGAAGAGCATGCTGCTGCGCAGGCTGGGCCTGGCCCTGTTGATCGCCATGCTGGGCGCCGGCCTGGCCGCCTGTGAAGAGGAGGGCCCGGCCGAGCAGGCGGGAGAGAACATCGACGAGTCCATGGAAGAGATGGGCGAAGGCGTGGAGGAAATGGGCGAGGAGCTGCAAGAGGCCGCCGAGGACGCCCAGAACTGATGGTACGCCGCTCTCCACGGCGCCTCGCGGCCAGCGGGTGGCCAGGAGGGTTGCAAGGGAGTCATGACACCAGCGTCATGGCAAAGGAAAGGCCGGGCAGTGCCCGGCCTTTCGCGTGTCGGTTCGAGGGGCGGCGAGCGATCAGCTCGGGTTCTGCTCGATGCCCTGGAGGTACCAGGGCGCGCCGTCACGCAGCTGGCGAGTCAGGTGCCAGGTCTCGTTGAACTCGGTTTCCTCGCCGTTCTCGGCGATGATGCCGTGGAAGATCACCGTGGCTTCGGCTTGCTGGCCGACCTCGCGGATATCCCCCAGTTCGGCGAACAGGCGCACGATCTCGGTGCGGTTGTTGGCTGGCTGGCGGTCGCGTTCCTCGCGCAGCAGGTTGTAGAGCTCCGGGGTCACGTACTCCTGGATGCCGGCGAAGTCGTTGTTGTCCCAGGCGCGCTGCAGGGTCATGAAGTGCTCCTTGGCACCGCCCAAGAAGCGCTCGCGGTCGAACCATTCGGGCTCCGAGGCCAGCCCGCCGCCCATCGGCGCGCTTGCGGCCTGGAAGGCCTGGGGGCGGGCCGGCGCCTCCTGGGGAGCGGGGCCGCCCGCCGTGGCGGTGCGCCGACGGCTGGCGAACAGCCGGAAGAGCAGGAAGGCCACGCCGGCGACCAGCAGGATATCCATCAGGCGAAGCTCATCGAAGGCGCCGCCGAAGAACAGCGCGGCGAGCAGGCCGCCGGCCAGCATGCCGCCGAGCATCCCGCCCAGGCGGGATTTCGGACGGGTCTGGGTAGCGCGGTTGCCGGCGGCGTCCCGGCTGGTGGTGGCGGCCGGCTGCTGTACGCTGCGCGACTGGCTGCCGAAGCTCTTGCCGCCGCCCAGGCGGCGGGCATCGGCATGGTCCACGGCCAGGCCGAAGCCCAGCACGCCGACCATGAGCATGACGAGAAGGTGACGCATCGGGGGAATCTCCATCGAGGGAAGGGGAGGTGATACGGTAAAAAGTCGGAAGTCTTCATTCTAGCGACTATGCTGGTCGGCCACGACAACTAACCGCGCCACCACGGCGAACCGAGGAGTCCGACCATGCGCCTGTCACGAGAGAAGAGCCTGCTGCTGATCGTCGACCTGCAGGCCGGCCTGCTGCCGGTCATCGAGCACGGCGAGCAGGCCGTCACCGAGGCGGCCTGGCTGGGAGCCTTGGCCGGCTCCCTGGAAGTGCCGGTCTGGATCACCGAGCAGTATCCCCAGGGACTGGGGGGAAGCGAGCCTCGCCTGCTGGAAGCGCTGCCGGACCATCGCCTCTGGCAGAAGCTGCATTTCGGTGCCCATGACGAGCCGGCCTTCGCCGAGGCCCTGGCACAGAGCGGCAAGCGTCAGGTGGTGCTGTGCGGCAGCGAGGCGCATATCTGCGTGATGCAGACCGGGCTTGGCATGCTCGAGGCGGGCTACGAGGTCTATTGGCTGGTCGAGGCGACCGCCAGTCGTCGTGCCGGTGAGGCGCGGCTGGCGAGGGAGCGGATGACTCAGGCCGGCGCGGTGGCGGTGAGCGCCGACATGGTGGCCTACGAGTGGCTGGAGCGCTGCGACGACGAGCGTTTCAAGCAGGCTCACCGAGAGTTTCTCAAGGGGCGCTCGGCGCGCCCCCTGACGTTTACTTGAGCGTTTGGCAGAGGATGCTCAGGCGGCGCCCTCGGCGCGGGTGAAGACCAGGGTGTCGCCCTCGGAGAGCGCGGCGTTGAAGGCGTAGCCGGCCACATCGAAGTCCTTCAATCCTTCCGGATCGTCCAGGCGCTGACGGATCATCCAGGCGGCCATCAGGCCGCGCGCCTTCTTGGCGTAGAAGCTGATGATCTTCAGCTTGCCGTTCTTCTCGTCCTTGAACACCGGGGTGATCACCCGGGAGGCGAGCCGCCTGGTATCGATCGCCTTGAAGTACTCGTTGGATGCCAGGTTGACCAGCACCGGGCTGCCACTGGCGGCCACGGCGCGGTCGAGCTCGGCGGTCAGCGTCGCCTTCCAGAAGGCGTAGAGGGCCTTGCCGGCCGGGTTCTCGAGGCGGGTGCCCATCTCCAGGCGGTAGGGCTGGATCAGGTCCAGCGGGCGCAGCAGGCCGTAGAGACCAGAGAGGATGCGCAGGTGCGCCTGGGCGAAGGCGTTGTCGCCGTCATCGAAGCGGTCGGCCTCGAGCCCCACGTAGACGTCGCCCTGGAAGGCCTGGGCGGCCGGCTTGGCGTTCTCCGGGGTGAAGGGCGTGTGCCACTCGGCGAAGCGCGCGGCGTTGAGCCCGGCGAGCTTGTCGCTGATGCCCATCAGCTCGCTGAGCCGCTGGGGCGAGTAGTCCCGCAGGATCTCGATCAGTTCTTGGCTCTGCTCGAGATGATCCGGCAGGGTGTGCCGGTTCGTGGTAGCGGGGGTCTTGAAGTCCAGCGTCTTGGCGGGCGAGATCACGCTCAGCATGGGAGGCTCCTGTCGCGAAAGGGGGGCCGGATGGCGGTAGCGCGCAGTATATCAAGTCGCCTGCATGCCATGGGCTATCGGGCGGATAGTCCCTCCCCGCCGCGCCGTCCAAGCGGCAGCCGCAGTGCCCCGGCGGTGCGACACCTTGCCAGGGTTGAGTCGCCGACGGGGCGAGCGTATGCTTGCCCTCCAAAAGCCCCGGCGGAGCCCGGATGGCCATCGTTTATTGCCAGGAGAGATGCCGGACACAGGGCGTGACCGGCATCTCTCCGCTTCACTGGACGCAGGGTAGTTGCCATGTCAGAGGCATCCTCACTGTTCACCCGGCTCGAATACCGGCTTGCGCAGCAGCTGTTCCATATTCGCTGGCTGCCCCGGTCGCCGCGAACGCAGCGCCTGACCATGCATCTCTTCCAGCGTTGTGCCGATGCCGGGCATCCGGCGGCGCTGGCCCAGTACGGGCACATGCTCTTCCATCGTGGCGTCAGTCCTCAGGACAAGGCCCGCGGGGCGCGCTACGTGCTCGAGGCCGCCCAGGCCGGAGATGCCAAGGCGCAGTATCAGGCGGGCCAGATCCACGAGCACGGCTGTGCCCAGTATCCGCGGCGCGACGACCACGCCGTGACCTGGTATGCGCGTGCCGGCGAGGCGGGCCATCCCCTGGCGGCGACCCGCCTCGCCCGGGCCTATCGCCACGGCGAGCTGGCCCTGCCGGTGGATGCCGAGAAGGCTGGACACTGGCAGGCCCTGGCCGATCGCCTGGCCGGCTTCGACGACTCACAGGATGCTGCTGTCGTGCCGGGCGCCGCTGCAGTGGACAAGGCCGGAGGCGAGACGCGACACTAGGCCTTTGCCGCGACGGCACCGGCCACTTCGACCAAGGACTCTCCCGCCCGTGACGCTACCCACACTGCTGGATATCGAGGCGTCCGGCTTCGGGCGCGGCAGCTACCCCATCGAGGTCGGTCTCGCCCGCGCCGATGGCAGCACCTGCGCCTTCCTTATCCAGCCGCTGGACGAGTGGACGCACTGGGACCCCAAGGCCGAGCTGCTGCACGGCATCAGCCGCGGTCGCCTGCAGCGTGAGGGGTATCCGGTGCGCCAGGTGGCGCGCTGGCTCAACGACGAACTGGGGGAGATCGGCATCGCCTACAGCGACAGCTGGGGCTACGACAACACCTGGCTGTCGCTGCTCTTCCATCATGCCGGCATGCTGCCGGCCTTCCGCCTGGAAGCCTTGCGTATCCTGCTGAGCGAATCCCAGCAGGCGCTGTGGAGCCGCACCAAGGAAGCCCTCATCCTCGAGCGGGACATCCATCGGCATCGCGCCGGGGAAGACGCCCGCCTGCTGCAGCTCACCTACCAGCGCACCCTCGAACTCGCCGCCGACGCCTGACGCGACAGGCACGCCAAAAACTCGTCTCTGCTCCCCCGCCCTGACCACGCTCGTACGTCGGCGCGGCCTCGCCACGCTCACGCGGTGCCGATGGCGAGGCCGAGGCCGAGGCGCCTCGTGGGCCTTGGGTCAGGCGTCGCGGGAAAGCCTGGCCTCCAGGGCATCCAGCAGCTCGACGGGGTCGGTGGCATCGATCAGCTCGGCCCGGGTGCGGCCGTTCAGGAAACCCTGTTCCACCGTGCTGTCGAGGAAGGTCAGCAGCGGGGCATAGAAGCCGGCGGTATCGAGCACGCCGATGGGCTTGTCGTGGAGGCCCAGGTAGTGCCAGGTCCAGGCCTCGAAGAACTCCTCCAGGGTGCCGATGCCGCCGGGCAGCGCGATGAAGGCATCGGCGTGGGCGGCCATGCTGGCCTTGCGCTCGTGCATGTTGCGCACCCGCACCAGCTCGGTCAGGCCGTGGTGGGCCTGCTCGCGTTCGACCAGGTGGTCGGGCATCACCCCGATGACCTCGCCACCGGCGGCCATCACGGCATCCGCCAGGCGACCCATCAGGCCGACGCGGGCGCCTCCGTAGACGAGGCCGTGGCCGCGGCGGGCCAGCGCTTCGCCGAGCCGCTCGGCGGCCTCGAGGTGTTGCGGGTCGCGGCCCTCCCGGGACCCCAGGTAGACGCAGAATCTCGACATGCTCTCCTCCTTGGCAGGGCCGTCATCCTAGCCCGTCCGGCCACGGCGCCGGAAGGGCCCGGCCAGGAAAGGCCCGGCCCGAAAACGCGAAGGGCGCCTCGAGGGCGCCCTTCGCGGTCGTGATGGCCGGCTCAGCGAGCGCCCGAGGCGTCGCGCTTGATGGCCTGGCGCAGCAGCTTGATGCCCACGCCGCTGATGACGATCATGCTGGCAATCAGCGCAAGACTGGCAATCACATGGGTGTCCAGGTACATCCGGGGTTCTCCTTATGTTATCGGAATCGTGTCGTCGGGGACGGTGTCGCGGGGTGATGCGATCGGCCGGGTGCCGGGGTCACGGCAGGCAGTCGGCGACGCCATAGTGCTCGTCGAGCCACTGGCCGATGACGTTCTCGCCGCACAGGTGGTGCGCATACTGGGTATGCAGGCAGCGGACCTGGTCGCGGTTGGCGATCCCGCCGATGCCGCGCGCGGTGAGCACGCCATCATACCCGAGGCGGAAGACCTCCGCTTTCTGGGCCTCGCTCATGTAGTCCCAACGCGCGGTCACGTAGGCGTCGTGGCTGCGGTGGTAGGCGGCCAGGAAGTCGGGATCCTCCTGCAGGCGGGTCTCCAGCTGTTTGATTACCCCGGCGGCCTCGATGTGCGAGATCTCGATCTTGAGACGCTCCGAGCAGAGCCAGTAGAGCGTCGGGAAGGGCTTGCCATCGACGATGGGTGCCATGCGCAGCACCAGCGGGGTGCCCTCGCCGTCGGTGGCGGCCAGGGCCTCGATGCCGCGGGGCGCGCGGCCGAGCTGCTCGGCGATGATGGCCAGCTGGCGCTCATCAGGGGCCTGATCGGTTCGGATCACCATCGTCGTTGTCCCGTACAAACTTGTTCGAGTGCCCCACGGCCAGGAAGAAGGCGCGGTTGAGCTGCTCGGGGGTGGGCACGTAGCGCCATTCCCGCTCGCAGTACTCGCCGGCTCTTGCCATCAGCACGTCGTAGAGGCGGTTGAACGGCGCATCATAATCGTAAGGGTCGGCGCCGAACAAGCGGATGTGCGGATAGTCGGCGAAGCGGTCGATGAAGTAGCGCTTCAGGTCGGCCTCGACGGCGCGGTGTCGGGGGGTGTCGTCCGGGTCCAGCCAGAGGGTGTAGCGGATGGCCATGGGGGCTCCCGTGGGTGGAGGGCTGTGGTGATGTGACAGCGGCGGGTCGGGTTTGGCTCGGGTGCGGCGCATGCTCAGCCAGCCCTCCGGCGGGTTCGGCTTAGGGCCGGGCCAGCGGGGCCTCGCGGGCGCCGGTGAGGCGTATCAGATCGCTCGGAGCGAGGCGGATCTCGAGCCCCCGCCGGCCGCCGCTGACGTGGATCGCCGCGAGGGCCCGGGCGCTCTCATCGAGGACGGTCGGCAGGCGCTTGCGCTGGCCCAGCGGGCTGATGCCCCCCACCACGTAGCCGGTGGCCCGTTCGGCCTCGGCGGGCTCGGCGAGGCTCGCCTTGCGTGCCCCGGCAGCCCGGGCCAGGGCCTTGAGGTCGAGCTGGCAGGGTACCGGCACGATGGCCACCGCCAGGCGGCCGTCGTCGAGGCGAGCAAGCAGGGTCTTGAACACCTCGTCGGGCGGCAGGCCCAGCGCTCGGGCGGCCTCCTCGCCGTAGGCGGGGGAGCGCGGGTCGTGCTCGTAGCTTGCCAGCTGGAAGGCCACGCCGGCCTTCTCCAGCATCTTCACGGCCGGGGTCATGCGTCTGCCGGTTCCTCCTGGCGATGGGCCTCCAGGGCCTCGCGCAGCGCCCCCTCGATGGGCACAGCTTGCTTGGTCGCGTGATCGAAATGCACCATCACGGTATGGCCGAGGTTGGTCAGCTGGCCATCCTGGCGCGCCTCCTGGCTCACCGTGAAGGAGCTGTTGCCGAGCCGCGAGACGTAGGTACGAATTTCGATCTCGCGGCCGTACTGCAGCTCGGCCCGGTAGTCGACCTCCATGCGCGCCATGATCAGCCGCCACTTGCGCGGGTCCAGGTCCGGCGTGAAGAGCCGGAAGAGGTCGTTGCGGGCCAGCTCGAACCAGGCCGGCAGCCGGGTGTTGTTGACGTGACCCAGGGCATCGGTGTCGTAGAAGGCGGGTTCCACGGTGCGAACGAACATCGGCGGTTTCCTTGTGAGCGTCTCGGGAGGGACAGCTTTGCCCCGAGCAAGCGCTTGGTCAAGTGCTGGCGCTGGGCTGGCGGCTCTGGCGCGAGGCCTGCCAGGCGCGCAGGCGGGTCCAGGCCAGCAGCCAGGCGGTGGCCACGACGAAGCCGGCCAGGGTACCGATCAGCAGCCCGAAGCGCTCGTAGGTGTAGGAGACGCACAGCGCGTAGCTCAGCAGTGAGCCGAGCCCGGCTGGGTAGTGCTTGATCACCGTGGCCACCGGCGCCGCGCCGTGGGTCAGGTGCAGGATCACCAGGAAGGGGTACATGGTCACCGGGAAGGCGGCCATGACCCCGGCCCAGGCGGCCGGCATCACGTGGGCGAGGCCGGTGATCAGGAAGATGATGCCGGCGGCCAGGGCGGCCCGCAGGCCCAGTGCCGCCCAGCTGAAGCCGCCTCGCGGGCCGGCCGCGGTATCCGGGACCCGCCGATAGAGCCGGATGAACAGCGCGATCGCCGCCAGGGTGGTGAGGGTGCCGGTCAGCCGCGTGAACTCCACCTGGGTCAGCAGCAGACTCACTCCCAGCCAGGCCACGAAGCCGCCCGCGCTGCCGGCGAGCACGCCGGGCAGGCCATCGCGCCGGGCGCACAGCAGGTAGCCGCCGCCCAGCACCAGGGTGGCGCTGAAGCCGGCCAGGGTGTGCACGGCGCTCTGGGTGGCGAAGGCCGGCGAGATCTCCAGGCCGATGAAGAACAGCGCGATGGCGGTGCCCAGCGGGTAGCCGGAGAGCAGACCCGCCATGCGGGTGCTGACGCGCTCGGCGATCATCGAGAGGCCGAGTACCACGCCGATGGAGACCGCGAGCTTGGCCAGCTGCCAGGAGAGGGGAACGTCCATATCGTAGGTGGGTCCTTATCATCAGGGTAAGACGAGTCGCCGAGGAGACGCGCCATGGCCGGTCATGAACTCTCGCCCCTGCCGCGGCCCGAGGCCTGCGAGCTCTGCGCACGGGCGGCGCCGCTGACCAAGCACCATTTGATTCCGCGGTCCCTGCACGGCAAGGCCCGCTACCGGCGTCGTTTCGACCGGGCCGAGCGTCTCACCGCCATCCTATGGGTCTGCCATGCCTGCCACCGGCACATCCATGCGGTGCTCGGCGAGCGCGAGCTGGCCGACCATTATCGCAGACGCGAGGCCCTGTTGGCCCATCCGCAGATCGAGACCTTCGTGGCATGGCTCTCCACCAAGCCGGCGGGGTTTCGGCCCAAGAAGCGGGCCGCCCGCCGCGGCTAGCGGGGCAGGGTGGGCGCCACTCAGGCCCAGACCCGGCCCAGGCTCAGACCAGGCGCAGCCCCTTGAGGTCGGTCCAGGCGGCCCGCAGGGCAGCGGCCAGCGGCTCGCGCAGGTGCTCGGGCAACGCTTGTTCGGCGGCCTCGACGTTCTCGACATCGCGGTTGCGCAGCCAGCAGTAGGCCCAGGCGCAGGCCTCGTCGTCGCCGGCCGGCACGGGGCGGGCGGGCATCTGCACCAGCAGGAAGGTCGCGGTTCGCGCCGCCCACAGCGGCGGCTCCTCGCCGTCGGCACGGCTCCAGGCGATGAGCGTCTCGCCGCTCGGGGTCGCCTCCGGCAGTGCCATCCGGGTCACCCGGGCGGTCTCGGCGAGCAGCAGCGCCAGGCGGTCGGCATCGCCCTGGCCGAGGGTCAGCCACTGGGCGACCAGGTCGGGCAGGCCGCGGCGCACCTTGGCATAGAAGCCGTCTTGCGGCATGGTCTCTGTCATCTTGTTGGCCTTCTGAGAGCGGGAACTGCACATGGAATTCGATTTTGCCACGCCCGTCGAGCGACGCCACCCGTCGGGGGGTGACTGGCCCTCCCAGAAGTGGCA
The DNA here is from genome assembly GCF_040196315.1 of Halomonas pelophila. Classification (NCBI taxonomy): domain Bacteria; kingdom Pseudomonadati; phylum Pseudomonadota; class Gammaproteobacteria; order Oceanospirillales; family Halomonadaceae; genus Halomonas; species Halomonas pelophila. The sequence continues at coordinate 12,335 of NZ_JBEGCI010000025.1, read as the reverse complement.
CCGCTACGGCGAGGAGGTGCTTCCGCTGTGGGTCGCCGACATGGACTTTGCCTCGCCGCCGGCGGTCATCGAGGCGCTGCAGGCGCGGGTTGCCCACGGCGTCTTCGGCTACGGCCAGGTGCCCGAGAGCCTCAAGCAGGCGGTCTGCGACTGGAGCGCCGAGCACTACGCCTGGACCATCGAGCCGGCGTGGCAGCTGTGGCTGCCGGGCGTGGTGCCCGCCCTGCACCTGGCGAGCCTGGCGCTCACCGCGCCGGGGGACGGGGTGCTCACGGTCACGCCCATCTACCCGCCCTTCCTGCACGTCGCCGAGCGCACCGGCCGCCTGCCCCAGCAGGCGGCCCTGCGGGCGCCGGCGGCGCCCGGGGAGCCCTGGCGGCTCGACCTCGAGGCGCTGGAGGCGGCGATCACCCCCGAGACCCGGCTGCTGCTGTGGTGCCAGCCCCATAACCCCACCGGGCGCGTCTGGACGCAGGAGGAGCTGGCGGGGCTCGCCGCGCTGGTCGAGCGCCACGACCTGCTGGTGGTCTCCGACGAGCTGCACTGCGACCTGCTGCTCGACGAGGGGGCCCGCCATACGCCCATGGCCGCGGCCTTCCCCGCGCTGGCCTCGCGCATCCTGACCCTCTGGGCGCCCTCCAAGACCTTCAACCTGGCGGGGCTGACCACGGCCTGCGCGGTGATTCCCGACGCCGGCTTGCGTCGGCGCTTCGCCGCGGCGGCCAAGGGCCTGCAGCCGGACGGCAACGTGCTCGGGCTAGTGGCCGCCGAGGCGGCTTATCGCCACGGCGACGCCTGGCGCCAGGCGCTGCTCGCGACGCTGCGCGACCACCGCCGGCGGCTGGTCGAGCGCGTGGCGCGCTGGCCGGGGGTGAGCCTGAGCGTGCCCGAATCCACCTACCTGGCCTGGCTGGACCTGCGTGAGGCGCCCGCCCTGCAGGGGCTCGAGGCCTCCCCCCAGCGCTGGCTGCTGGAGCACGCGGGGGTGGCGCTCTCCGACGGCGCCGACTTCGGCTGGCCGGGTTTCGTGCGGCTCAACTTCGGGACCACGGCGGCCCAGCTGGAGGAGGCCCTGAGTCGGCTGGATGGCGTGCTGAGGGGCTGAAGCGCCGCGCACCGGCAAGGCTCAGACGACGACGGCCGCCCCGAGGGGGCGGCCGTTTTTCGCGAAGGTCCCGGTTCGGGATCGAGCCTTGGCGGGGCGGGCTCGGGCGATCGGTAGATCAGTAGATCAGTAGATCAGTAGATCAGTAGAGCAGGGCGAAGAGCTTGCGGCGATAGGTGACCGTCAGCGGGTGATCGGCGCCCAGGGCGTCGAAGGCCTGCAGCAGGGTGCGGCGGGCGGCATCCTCGCCGTAGGCCCGGTCGCGCTTCATCAGGCCGAGCAGGGCCTCCAGGCCGGCCTCGTACTGGCCATCGGCCAGCTGGCGCAGGGCGCGCTTGAACTGTGCCTCGCTGTCGTCGCGCTCGCCCAGGGCGGCCATCTCCTCGGCGGAGGGCGCCTGCTCGCCGAAGGCGATGCTGGCGCGCACGCCGCGTGCGGGCGGGGCGTCGCGCTCTTCCGGCGGCAGGTTGTCGAGCAGCTCGCGGGCCTGCTCGGCCTCGCCGTCGGCCACCAGGGCGCGAGCCAGCTCCACCTGGTAGGGCGTGTGCTGGGGATACTGCTGGATCAGTTCCTGATAAATGCGCCGGGCGGTGGCGGCATCGCCGGCGGCCAGGGCCTCGGCGGCCTGGTCCTCGGGCGTTTGCGAAGCCTCCTCCGGGGCCGGGAAGTAGCGGCCCAGCCACTCGCGGACCTGCTTCTCCGGCAGGGCGCCCTGGAAGTGGTCGACCAGGCCGCCCTGGCTGATCAGCTTGACGTCGGGCGCGCCCTGCACGCCCAGCTGGGCCGCGATCTCCGGCTCCTGATCGATATCCAGGCGGCCCAACAGGAAGGCGCCCTGGTATTCCCGGGCCAGCTTTTCCAGCACCTGGCTCAGCTGCTGGCTCGCCGCTTCGCTGCGGCTGCCGCAGTCGAGCAGCACCGGGACCTGCATGGAGGTCTCGAGCAGCTGCTGGATGTTGCTGCGATCGACGTCGAGGACGACCTCGGCCTGCTGGCCGTCGGCGGGCCCGGCGTGGCTCTCGCCGGCGGAGGTGTCGGTGGTGAGCGGCTCACCGGTGCGGGGGTCGACGATGGGCATGGTGACTAGCCTTGATCCGGGATGAGTTTGCTCACTAGATGCGGGCCGCCGGCGACGACTTCAAGGGCCGGACGACGATGGGCGCCGCTGCGCCGCCGGGTCTCCAACGGCCCCTTTCCTCACGGACGGGCTATGCTGCCGTTAGCGGCGTGGGTATGGCCACGCTTGTGAGGGGGCGCGACACGCACGCGCATCAGGGAGTGACAGGGGCGGGGGAGCCGGAATGCCAACACAGTTATTTCATCATGCCTTCGCCTGCAGGCGCGTTACCCCCTGGTGTCTCGCCATTGTCTTGCTGGTGTTGAGCGCCACCGCCCAGGCCCTTGTCTGCGATCTGCCCGTCCAGCAGACCAACGAGCGTCCGTTTGCCGACGGGCCTGCCACCGAGGTGCAGGTGGGATGGGGGGTCGTCGATGTGCTCGATATCGATGACATCAACCAGCAGATCGAGGGTGACTTCATCGTCTCCCTCTCCTGGGTCGATCCGCGTCTCGAGGGGCTGGAGGGGTGTCGCTTCCAGCGCAGTCGGGTCTGGGTGCCGGAGGTGACGCTGTTCAACTCCTTCTCGTTGACGGCCCGGAAAACCAACCTGCTCGATCAGGTGGCGATCGATGACGGTGGGCGAGTGATCTACCAGCAGCGCTATCGTGGCCATATTTCCACCTATCACCCTCTGCAGGATTTCCCGTTCGACAAGCAGACCTTCGCGTTCCGAGTGGGGTCGGTGGAGACTTCCCCGGATCAGATGGTGCTGGTACCGATGCCTGAGCGGACCTTCCTCGGTCGACGCCTCAATATCGAGGGCTGGCGGATCACCGGCCTGGAAACGGCGGCGGCCATCGAACCCATTCCCGCCCTCAACGAGAATCGCAGTATCTTCACCGCCCGGCTGGGTGCCGAGCGCGTGGCGACCTATTACGTCTTCAAGATCCTGCTGCCGATGTGTCTGATCGTGGTTATGTCCTGGGCGGTCTTCTGGGTGCCCGCGCATCGCTACGAGTTTCAGATTGGCCTCGGCGCCACCTCGATGCTGACGCTGATCGCCTTCCAGCTCTCGATGTCCACCTATCTGCCCCGTCTCGGCTATTTCACCATCGCGGACCAGCTCATCGCCTGGGCCACGGTCCTGGTGTTCCTGGCAATCTTCAACGCCGTCGCCACCGGTGTGCTGGTGAACACAGGGCGTGAAGCCTCTGCCACCAGGCTCGACGGGCTATGCCGCTGGATCTTTCCGCTGCTGCTGGTGGTCGGCTGGAGCATCGCGATGCTCTAGTGGGGACGGGGACATCGAGGCGCGCGCAGCTGGTGATCGTTCGCGTGATCGGGCGGCATCGTTATCCCGGGACACTGGCGAGACCGGCTTGGGCCCTAGGAGCCCTTTACCGGCCCGGGACGATCCGGTCGTGACCCGTCGACATCAGGCGGCCCTGTGCCTCTCGGCCGATGGACTCGCGCGCAGGAAAAACGACAGCGCGATGAGGCCGGCGCCGTTGAACAGCAGCTCGATGCCGAGCAGGATGCCCAGCAGGCCGGGAGCGATCGCGAAGAAGTTGGCGACGATGTAGCCGGCGAGCAGCACGGACAGCGCCCCCGATACCAGCATCGGCCAGAAGAAGGAGGTGTTGCGCATCTTGAACGAGGTGACCACGCGGGCTGCGCCGCTGGCCGCGAAGAGGATGGTGGCGAGGGCCGCCAGCGAGATGATGCCTTCGAGTGGGCGAAACAGCAGCGACAGGCCCAGCAGCAGCATCACGGTGCCCAGGGCGATGCCGAGTACCTTGCCGACCATCTTGTTCTCCCCGAGGCCGGCGAAGATCTGAAAGCCGCCGGAAATCGCAAACAGGATCCCCGCAAGGGTCGTGACGGCCAGCGACGCGGCCACCGGGTTGGCCAGCACCACCAGCCCGAAAACAACGGACAGGACCCCTACACTCAACCACTTGACCCAAGCCTTCATGTCAAACCTCGCTTAGTTTGCGCATGTCCTTTGGGGTTTGAGTGTAGCACTCAGGTGCGGGTTGCCAGCGGCAGCTGCTCATTGACCGGGCGCGTGGTCGGGCGGTGGAGCGGGAAGGCTCGGCGGCAGTGGAGGGCGTCGTATGCCTGGCAGCCATGGGCGCGGGGGTGCGCGGACGCGGAGCGCGGAGGGGGGGCGCGGACGCGGAGAATGCGCCCGCGGGATCCCCACCCTCGCCTGCGTCCTGCGTACGCACACAACGAAAGAAGGCGTATCGCCCTGGGGCGATACGCCTTCTCGAAATTGGTAGCGGGGACCGGATTTGAACCGATGACCTTCGGGTTATGAGCCCGACGAGCTACCAGACTGCTCCACCCCGCATCAACGTGAGGCGTATTCTACACAGACTTACCCTTTAGTCAAGGATCGATTCCCAACGCTCGTCCCAGGGCCGGTCTCTGGTCCATACTCGTGGGGCGTCACAAAAATGACTGTCCAACAACTCATAATGGTCATGCTGGTGGTGGCCCGCCGGGTCACCCCATGACGATGTCATTCATATCAGGGAGATAGCCAATGACAAATCAAGCACCCGTCGCCTGGGTCACCGGTGGTACTGGCGGCATCGGCAGCGCCATCTGCCGCACGCTGGCCTCACAGGGCTACCTGGTGGTCGCGGGATATCACAATCCGGAGAAGGCCAAGGCCTGGCTGGAGACTCAGAAGGCCGAGGGCTACGACAACATCGCCCTGTCCGGCATCGATCTCACCGACTACGATTCCTGCGTGGCCGGGGTGAAGGAGATCCGCGAGGCTCACGGTCCCGTCAGCGTGCTGGTCAACTGTGCCGGGATCACCCGCGACGGCACCCTCAAGAAGATGTCGCCGGACCAGTGGAACGAGGTGATCGACACCAACCTCAACAGCGTCTTCAACACCTGCCGCAGCGTGATCGAGGACATGCTGGACGAGGGCTACGGCCGCATCATCAATATCTCCTCCATCAACGGCCGTAAGGGGCAGTTCGGCCAGGTGAACTATGCGGCGGCCAAGGCAGGGATGCACGGCCTGACCATGTCACTGGCCCAGGAGACCGCCACCAAGGGCATCACCGTCAACACGGTGTCGCCGGGCTATATCGCCACCGACATGATCATGAACATTCCCGAGAAGGTGCGCGAGGCCATCCGAGAGACCATTCCGGTCAAGCGCTACGGCACCCCCGAGGAGATCGGTCGCCTGGTCGCCTTCCTGGCCGACAAGGAGCAGGGCTTCATCACCGGCGCCAACATCGACATCAACGGCGGACAGTTCATGGGCTGATCGCCCGACCGCCGCAGGACTCCTGCCGCCGGTGACCCCGGTGGCAGACACAGGAACGCGAGGCCGAGGCCTCGCGTTCCTGTGTCTGGATGGGGTGTAGCTAAACGGAGTGTGTCGGCTCAGGGTGGCGGTCGCTCGGCCAGGATCTCGAGCATCCGGTCGAGCTCGCCGACCTCGCGTTCCCAGGGCTGCTCGGGCATTGGGCCGTTGGCGAGCAGCTCGCCGAGCAGCTGGTGGAGCTCGTCGGCGCGGGAGATCGCCTGGCCCATGTTCTCGTTGAGCCGCTCCACCTGGATCGCCAGGCGCAGCGGGTCATCGCGATGCTGGACGCGACCGCCGGCCAGCAGGGACAGGTGGGCCCGCAGGCGGGCGAGCTTCTCCTCGGCCTCGGCGGCGGTGCCGGCCTGGCGGGCGGCATTGCGCGCCTCGTGGGCGCGACGCAGTTCGGGTGGCAGGTCGAGGCCGTGGGGCAGGGATACCGCCTCGGCGGGGCCCCCGGCCAGGCACCGGGCATCCGCCTGCAGGTGCGCCGCGAGCAGCGGCCGGATGGCCTGCCAGCGGTGGGCCTCTTCGGCCAGGGCCAGGCGGTCCAGGCGCTCGCGGCGGGCCCGCACGATGCCGCTCCAGCGGCGACGCATGCCCTCGGTGCGCCGGCCGGAGGGCAGCGGCTCCAGCGCCGCGGCCTCGCGGATGGCCTCGTCCAGCACGTCGGTCTCGCGGCTCTGCGTGGGGTGCCAGGCGTCCAGGCGGTCGATCAGCGCCTGCATGGCCTCGAGCCGGGCGCGGCTGCGCTGGGCCTGATCATCGCGGGCGGCATCGCGGCTGGCGAAGATGTCGTCGCACAGCGCGCGGAACTCCCGCCACAGGGTCTGCTCCTCGCCCTTGGGGGCTCGCCCGAGGCTGCGCCAGCGACGCTGCAGGGCCTTGGCCTGGTCGGCCCGCTGGCCGGGCGGCAGGTCGCGTGCCAGCAGCTCGCGCGTCTCATCGATCAGTGCTCGCTTGGCCTCGGCGATCTCCCGCGCCCGCCGATCGATCAGCGCCTGGAGCTCGTGGAGGATGCGCCCGAAGCGTCGGCCGATGGGTTCGGCCTGCTCGCGGGGCACCGGGGCGAGGTGGCGCCACTGCTCCCGGGCACGGTCGCGGATCTCGCGCAGCCCATCGGGATCGGCCTCATGGGCGGGCTGCTCGAGCAGCGTCTCGAGCTGCTCGCATAGCGCCTGGCGAGCCTCCAGATGACGCTGTCGCTCGACCTGCTGGCGCTCTCGCCAGGGGGCCAGGCGTTCCTTGATGCGATCGGAGGCGGCGCGAAAGCGGGCGGATTGCTCGCGATTGGCGGCGGCGTCGCCCAGCGCCTTCCACTCCTTGACCAGCTGGCGATGGCGACGGTCGAGCTCGACCTCGGTCATCTCGGTCATCTCGGTCTGCTCGGCCAGCGCCTCGATAGTCTGGCACAGCTGGTCGCGCTTGGGGCCGGCGACGAAGCCGCGCCAGTCGCGAAGCTCGGCCAGCCGCGCCGCCAGGCGCTTGAAACGCGCCTGGTCGGCGTGCGGGAGGGGCCTGGGCAGCTGCTCGGCCTGCTTTCGCAGGCGCTGGTGGAGTCGGCTGGCGCCCTTGAAGGCGCCGCGTTCCAGCAGGCCTTCCAGCTGGTCCAGCTCCTCGGTGAAGTGGGCGAGCCGGGCGTCCGGCTCGCCGTCGTCGTCCTGGGCCTCCCGAGCCAGGTGCTCTCGGGCGCGCGCCAGCAGCGGCGTCGGTGCCAGTCGCGCCGGCCAGCCACAGGCCTCGATCAGGGCGCTCAGGCGATCATCGTCGCCTTCCGCCAACGCCTGCTCGATGGCGTCGGCGCGTTCGTCCAGGCGCACCCGGGCCTGGACAATCCGTTCATAGTCGGCGAGCGCCGCGTCGTAGCGGCGGCGCAGCCCCTCGTCGGCCAGGTGATGGTCGGAGAGCGCCTGCCAGCGGCTGGCCATCAGGCGCTTCTGGGCGCGCAGGCTGGCGATGTCCTGATCGGTGAGCTGCTCGCCCTGATGCAGGCCCTCGAGGCTCTCCTCCAGCGCCTCGACCAGGGACTCCCGCGTCTGGTCGGCATCCTCACGCCGGCGGTGGTCGGCATGGCGGGCATGTTCCTGGGCCTCGTGGTCGCCGAGGATCTTGCGACAGCGCTGGCAGGCGTCCTGGTAGCGGCGCTCCTGGCGGGCATCCGCCAGGTCGCGGAGCTTCGCCCACTCGCGCATCAGGTGGCGCAGGCGCCCGGCATAGAGCGGCTCCCAGGGGCCGTGGGCGTGGCGTTCGAGCTTCTCCAGCAGCGCCTCGCGCTCGGCGCGGGCCGCCGTGAGGGAGGCGGCATCGGCGCGCCGTCGGTTGAGGCGCTCGCGTGCCTGGCGGGCCACCTGGCGATCACGCCGGGCTTCATGGGCCAGCCGGGAGAGGCCCGCCTCGCTCTTGACTCGGGCGGCGGCGGCATGGCGCACGGCGGCGATGCCGTTGTCGCAGGCTTGACGGACCAGGTCTTCCTCCGCGTCGAGGCGGGCCAGCGCCGCCAGGCGCAGCTGCTGGTTGTCGCCCTGCAGGGCCAGCTCGTTGAGCAGCGCCCGATCCTCGAGCCGCTCCACCAGCGCGATGCGCGCCTGAAGGTCGTGATGGCCGCGGCGACCGGCGAGCAGGGCGACCAGATACTGCCTGAGCTCGGGCGAGGCGTCCGACTGGCCGCTTAGTGTCAGCAGGCGTTCGGGATCGTCGATCGTTTCCAGGGCGGCCAGGCGCACGCCGGGATCGGGGTCCAGGGCCAGCCGCTCGAGGGTGCGGCGCTGGTCATCGCTGGACGGATCGAGGCGCGCCACGGCCTGGCGGCGAACCTCGGGGTCCGGGTGCTTCCAGCGCGGGGCGAACAGGCGGCGAAGGAGTCCTGGCATGGGGCATCCTGACGAGAGCGCTCCCGAGCGGGGCGCGAGATGGTCATTGTTATCGGTAAAAACGGTGCGGAACTTGAGTCTATCGTATCTAAGCATGTGACGTGGCGGCAGAAAAGGTGCGGCCGCGGTGAGGTGTGGCCGCCCGGAGACACTGACAATGCGCTCCTATGTCCTTATGATCGGTTGCAGGGTTGCAGTCACTCGCTTAGCTTTGAGTGGTACCCCGACCATCACCCGACGTGGAGTTCGGCAATGAGTCTCAATGTGGACAGGGACCGTATGGCCTTCACCTTCAAGGGGGGGATGCTGCCGATGACGGTCATGGAACTGACCAGTGCCGACCCCGAGCGCATTCGCGAGCAGCTGGCGGGCAAGCTCAGCCAGTCGCCGGCCTTCTTCCAGCATACCCCGGTCGTGCTCAACGTGGAGAAGCTCGATGAGCCGCATCTGGCTCTGGAGCGCATCTGCGCGGTGTGTCGCGCCCATAAGCTGCTACCGGTGGCGGTGCGTGGTGGGCCGGATCCGGTCAAGCAGTCGGCCTGGGCCCTGGGGCTGGGCTGGTTCCCTCCTCAGGAAGCCTCGCGCCCGCGCCCTCTGGAAAGCGTGGCCGACGACGCCCCGCTAGCCGAAGAGTTCGAGCCCGACGAGCCGGCGGAGGCTTCCCCCGAAGCCTCTGCCGAAGCCCTGCCAGGCCCCACCGTCGGGGGGCGTATCTACCGCGGCACGGTGCGTTCCGGCCAGCAGGTGACCGCCCCCGAGGGTGACCTGGTGGTGGTCGGCGCGGTCAACGCCGGGGCCGAGGTGCTTGCCGCCGGCAACGTGCATGTCTACGGCGCCCTGCGCGGGCGGGCATTGGCCGGCATCCACGGTGACGTCAAGGCCGGCATCTTCTGCCGCGAATTGCATGCCGAGCTGCTCTCGGTGGCCGGCAACTACAAGCGCCTCGAGGACATCGACCCGCGCCTGCTGGGCACCACCGTTCAGGTCCAGCTGTTCGACGGCCAGCTGAGCATCACGTCGCTGGACTGATGTCGGCCAAGCGCGAGGCGGCAGGGTTTCCGCCCGCGTTTCTTTTCCTCATGACAAGACAGGATGTGACATTTGGCCAAGATCATCGTTGTGACCTCCGGCAAGGGAGGGGTCGGCAAGACTACCAGCGCAGCCGCCATCGCCACCGGGCTGGCGCTGCGTGGCAAGAAGACCGCGGTCATCGACTTCGACGTGGGGCTGCGTAACCTCGACTTGATCATGGGGTGCGAGCGTCGCGTGGTCTATGACCTGGTCAACGTGATCCAGGGTGAGGCGGGGCTCAATCAGGCGCTGATTCGCGACAAGCGAGTCGACAACCTGCATATCCTCCCGGCCTCCCAGACCCGCGACAAGGATGCGCTGACCCAGGAGGGGGTCGAGAAGGTGCTCGACACCCTGGGCAAGGATTTCGATTTCATCATCTGTGACTCCCCGGCGGGCATCGAGCGCGGCGCCCAGCTCGCCATGTACTACGCCGACGAGGCGATCGTGGTCACCAATCCCGAGGTCTCCTCGGTGCGCGACTCCGACCGCATCCTCGGCCTGCTGGCGTCCAAGACCCGGCGCGCGGAGCGCGGCGACGACGCCATCCGGGAACACCTGCTGATCACCCGCTACAACCCGAGCCGGGTCGACCTGGGAGACATGCTGAACCTGGACGACATTCGCGAGATCCTGGCCATCGACCTGTTGGGCCTGATTCCCGAGTCGGAGGCGGTGCTGCGGGCCTCCAACCAGGGGGTGCCGGTCACCCACGACGACAGCAGCGATGCCGGCCAGGCCTATGCCGACACGGTGGCCCGGCTGCTCGGGGAGGAGGTGCCGCTGCGCTTCCACGAGTACCAGAAGAAGGGCCTGTTGAGCCGCATGTTTGGAGGAGCCCGCCGGTGAAGTTGCTCGATTTCCTCAAGCGAGAGCGCAAGAAGTCCGCGTCGGTCGCCAAGGAGCGGCTGCAGATCATCGTGGCCCACCAGCGCACCCAGCGCGGGCAGCCCGACTACATGCCGCTGCTGGAGAAGGAGCTGCTGGAGGTGATTCGGCGCTACGTGCAGATCGATGACGACGCGGTCAATATCACCCTCGACAGCGAGGACAACTGCTCGGTGCTGGAGCTCAACGTGACCCTGCCCAGGGCCTGAGCGGGTTCTTAGCAGGGCGTGAATGGCGCCCCGGACGATGCTCCAGCACGCTGCGAAGAGCAGGGCCGGCGGCTGAGCCGGCCGAGGCGCTGTGGTAGGCTGGGCCGCTGAATCCCTGCCTTCGGAGAGCTGGCCCATGGCGCAGTCGAAAGCCGCCCCACAGACCTTCCTGTGGCACGACTACGAGACCTTCGGTGCCGACCCGCGCCGCGATCGTCCCTCGCAGTTTGCGGCCATCCGCACCGATGCCGAGTTCAACGAGATCGGCGAGCCGCTCGAGTTCTTCTGCAAGCCCGCCGACGACTTCCTGCCCCACCCCCAGGCTTGCCTGATTACCGGGATCACGCCGCAGCAGGCCCGTCGCCGCGGCCTGCCGGAGGCCGAGTTCGCCGGCCGCATCGAGGCGGCCATGAGCGAGCCCGGGACCTGTGCGCTGGGCTACAACAGCCTGCGCTTCGACGACGAGGTAAGTCGTCACCTCTTCTATCGCAACCTGCTCGATCCCTATGCGCGAGAGTGGCAGAACGGCAACTCGCGCTGGGACCTGATCGATGTCGTGCGCGCCTTTCACGCCCTGCGCCCCGAGGGCATCGAGTGGCCGACCCGCGACGACGGCGCGCCGAGCTTCAAGCTCGAGGACCTGACCGCCGCCAACGGCATCGCCCATGTGGGCGCCCACGATGCCCTGGCGGACGTCCGCGCCACCATTGCACTCGCCAGGCTCTTGCGCGAGCGCAACGCCCGGTTGTTCGACTACCTGCTCGGGCTGCGCGGCAAGCGCGCCGTCTCCAAGCAGCTGGACCTGCCCAGCCGCAAGCCGGTGCTGCACATCTCGCGGCGCTATCCGGCCAGTCGCGGCTGCAGCGCCCTGGTGATGCCGCTGGCCGAGCATCCCACCAACCCCAACGGGGTGATCGTCTTCGACCTCTCGATGGATCCGACCCCGCTGATGGAGCTCACGCCCGAACAGATCCGTGCGCGGGTCTTCGTCAGCAACGACGATCTCGCGGAGGGCGCCGAGCGCATCCCGCTCAAGGTCATCCATATCAACAAGTGCCCGGTGCTTTTCCCGGCCAGCGCGCTCAAGGATGCCTCGGGGCCCCGCCAGGGCGAGTACGGCGAGATCGTCGAGCGCCTGGGGCTCGACCTGGCCGCGTGCCGCGAGCACTGGAAGCGACTCGCCGCCCGCCCCGAGGTCGCGGCACGGGTCGCCGAGGTGTTCGCCGCGCCCCATCCCGAGCCGCCCCACGATCCTGACCTGATGCTCTACGCCGGCGGCTTCTTCTCGCCGACGGATCGCCAGCAGATGCAGCGAGTGCGCGAGACCGATCCCTGGGATCTGGTCGGGGCGCGCTTCGCCTTCCAGGATCCGCGTCTCGAGGAGATGCTGTTTCGCTATCGGGCCCGCAGCTATCCCGACACCCTGGAGAGCGAGGAGCAGGCGCGCTGGGAGGCCTTCCGTTGGGAGCGCATGAACGACCCGGCCGTCGCCAGCCTCACGCTGAAGGCCTTCGCCCGCGAGATCGACCGGCTCAACGGTGAGCCGCTGGCCGATCGCGACCGGCAGGTCCTCGAGGAGCTGGTGATGCACGTCGAGGCGATGATGCCGCCCCAGGCCTTCGGCTGACCAACCCCTTCCTTCGTGATGATCAACGACAGCGCCCGGCCAGATGTGAACTGACCCCCAATCGTTGGACGGTTGGTTCTCTTAACCGGTAGCCATGGCCTGAGCCCTGTATTGCACGGGGCTCAGGCCTTTTAGTTTCTGCTTGATTCGCTGATGGTTGTAGTAGTG
>NZ_JBEGCI010000024.1:0-35318 GCF_040196315.1 Halomonas pelophila | reverse complement strand
TGGGGGCCGCCATGCGCAAATTGGTGCATATCGCTTTCGGCGTCTTGAAGTCACAAACCGAATATCGGCCACAACCAACTCAATGAGGGTTGCGGCCGGTCAGGAGAGACGGTATCTCCTCTTAGGACTGCCTCCGGCGTTCCCCGCATCTGACAGCTGTGATAGTGGTTGCCCTAAGCTGATTCGGATGTGACCGGCGGCGATAACCGGTACAATCGCGCCCCCTTCACGCACTGACTGGACGCTTCATTGATCTCCACCGCCAATATCACCATGCAGTTCGGCGCCCGGCCGCTGTTCGAGAATGTCTCCATCAAGTTTGGTAACGGCCACCGCTACGGCCTGATCGGCGCCAACGGCTGTGGCAAGTCCACCTTCATGAAGATCCTCGGCGGGGATCTGGAGCCGTCCTCGGGCCAGGTGATGGTCGAATCCGGCGCCCGGCTGGGCAAGCTGCGCCAGGATCAGTTCGCCTTCGAGGACGAGCGGGTCATCGACACCGTGATCATGGGCAACGACGAGCTGTGGCAGGTCGCGGCCGAACGCGAGCGCATCTACTCGTTGCCGGAGATGAGCGAGGACGATGGCATGGCCGTGGCCGACCTGGAGGTGCGCTTCGCCGAACTCGACGGCTACACCGCCGAGTCCCGGGCCGGCGAGCTGCTGCTGGGCCTGGGTATTCCCCTGCACCAGCACACGGGCCCCATGAGCGAGATCGCCCCGGGCTGGAAGCTGCGCGTGCTGCTGGCCCAGGCGCTGTTCGCCGACCCCGATGTGCTGCTGCTCGACGAGCCGACCAACCACCTGGACATCAACACGATCCGCTGGTTGGAGGGCATGCTGACCGCCCGCGACAGCACCATGATCATCATCTCCCACGACCGCCACTTCCTGAATAGCGTCTGCACCCACATGGCCGACCTGGACTACGGCGAGGTCACGCTGTTCCCCGGCAACTACGACGACTACATGACGGCCGCCACGGCGGCCCGCGAGCGACAGCACGCCGACAACGCCAAGAAGAAGGCGCAGATCGCCGAGCTGCAGGCCTTCGTCAGCCGCTTCTCGGCCAACGCCTCCAAGGCAAAGCAGGCCACCTCCCGGGCGCGTCAGATCGACAAGATCAAGCTTGAGGACATCAAGCCCTCCAGTCGGGTCAGTCCCTTCATCCGCTTCGAGCAGGGCAGGAAGATCCACCGCAACGCGGTCAACGTCGAGGCGATCACCAAGGGATTCGACGCCACCGCGCCGCTCTTCGAGCGCCTCTCCATGACCGTGGAGGCCGGCGAGCGCATCGCCATCATCGGCCCCAACGGCATCGGCAAGACCACCCTGCTCAGGACCCTGGCGGGTGAGCTGCACCCCGATGCCGGCGCGGTGCGCTGGACCGACAGCGCCGAGGTCGGCGTCTTCGCCCAGGATCACGCCGACGACTTCGCCAATGACGCCACCCTGTTCGAGTGGATGGCCCAGTGGACCACCGGCGGGGAGCAGGAAGTCCGCGGTGCCCTGGGGCGGATGCTGTTCTCCAGCGACGACATCGGCAAGTCGGTCAAGGTGATCTCCGGCGGCGAGCAGGGCCGCATGCTGTTCGGCAAGCTGGCGCTGACCAGGCCCAACGTGCTGCTGATGGACGAGCCGACCAACCACCTGGACATGGAGTCCATCGAGGCGCTCAACCTGGCGCTCGAGAACTATCCGGGCACGCTGATCTTCGTCAGCCACGACCGCGAGTTCGTCTCGTCGCTGGCGACCCGTATCCTCGACATGAGCGGTACCGGGATCACCGACTTCAGCGGCAGCTACGACGACTACCTGCGCAGCCAGGGCCTCTTCGGCTGATCCCTGCGGTCCGGCGTTCCGGCGTGGCGCTGCGCCGCCTGCCCCCGACGGCGCCGCGCGCATATCGGATGATCTGCATCAAGCGTAATGCCGGCGGCTTGGCTAGGCTGAAGGCAGGATCCACTCGCCCGCGTCGGGCATCACCGGGAGGAGCGTCGCATGCGCTTTCATCAGGTCAAGGAGCTGGTCGCCTGGGCGGCCGACTATCACCGGGGGCTGGCCGAGCGTTACGACCGGCTGGCCGCCGGCGACGTCAGCGATCGGGTACGCATGGCCCTGGAGTACCTGGCCGAGCATGAGCGCAAGATGCAGACCGAGCTGACTCGCTATCTCGAGGAGGGCAGTGACCATCGCAAGGTCCTCGAGACCTGGTTCGACGATCCGGCCGATTTTCCTCATGCGCCCACTCTCGATCGTCTCACCGAGAGCATGGCCTGCGACAGCGTTCAGGATGTGCTGGCCACGGCCCTGACCATGCATCGCACCCTGCAGGACCTCTATGCGCACCGCATCGAGCAGGCCTCGATCGAGGCGGTGCGTGAGTTCTTCGCCGCGCTCGCCAGCGGCCACGAGGCCGAGGTGCGACGCCTGGCCCGCGATATGCAGCGACTCGAGGACTACTGAGGTGCCAGCGATGCCGGAAGCGATGTTCCCCTTTCGCCCGACGGTAGCCCGCGCCCGCGAGGACGCCCGCTGATGGGCAGCGAACCGCCACGGCCCCGGGCAACGTTGCTGTCCCGCCTGCAGGCCCGGCGAGATCCCGTGTCGGGCGCCGAGTCCGAGGATGATCTCCTGGAGGCTCACCTGCTGATCGAGGACGCCATTCGGGCGCGGGCCAGCGATATCCATCTCGATCCTTCCCGCGATCAGTGGCGCGTGCGCCTGCGTATTGATGGTCGAGTCATCGACGCCCTGGAGCTCGAGTGGGGCGAGGGGGTGCGCCTCGTCAACCAGTTCAAGGTGCTGGCGGGCCTCGATCCGATGCCTTCCCGAGTCGCCAGCGAGGGCAGCCTGAGCTGGCCCGCCGAGGACGAGGCGGCACAGGAGACCTTCCTGAGGGTCACGGCGGTGAACTGCGTCGCCGGCGAGAAGTTGGCCATTCGCTTCCTGGCACCCCCCAGGGCCTTCCACGATCCCCTTGCCCTGGGGGTCGGCGAGCAGGGCGCACGGGGCATCCGTCGCTGGATGGATGCCACCGGCGGCATGCTGCTGGTGGCCGGGCCGACCGGTGCTGGCAAGACCACGACCCTGTATACCCTGCTCCACCAGCTGCGGCTCGGCGATAGCCATGTGGTGACGCTGGAGGACCCGGTGGAGTACGCCATCCCCGGTATCAACCAGATCCAGGTGGATGCCGATAACGGCCTCGATTTCGCCACCGGCACCCGCTCCCTGCTGCGTCTGGATCCCGATTACGTGCTGATCGGTGAGATCCGTGACCCCGGATCCGCGGCCGCCGCGGTCAGCGTGGCCGGCAGCGGCCGCTCGCTGATGGGAACCCTGCACAGCCGTGACGCCGTCGGCGCCGTCTCCGCGTTGCGACAGCTGGGATTGGTCGATGCCGAGATCAGCGCCAGCCTGGGCTTGGTGATCGCCCAGCGGCTGGTCCGTCGACTCTGCGAACACTGTCGAGAGAAGGGGCCTACCGAGCCGCAGGAGGTCGAGTGGCTCGAGGCGGTGGGGCTCTCGGCGCCGCATGAGGCCTGGGTGCCGGTGGGGTGTGAGCGATGTGATGGCCTGGGCTACCGGGAGCGCACAGGCGTGTTCGAGATCTGGCAGCCGACCCCGCAGGATCACGCCCTGCTGCTCAAGCATGCCGATGACGCCGTTTTGCGACGCGCCTTGCTGGAGCGTGGCGAGACGCTGATGCTCGCCGATGGCCTGGCGAAGGCGGCGGCCGGCATCACCAGCCTGCGCGAGATATTTCGCATGGGCGCGATCCTGCCCACCTGATCGGAGTGGGAGCCACCCCGTATCGATTCCTCGCCTGACAGCGTCGGCGCAATGCGGTATAACGGCGGCCATATCGATGCCTTCCATTTCCTGCCTGCCCCAGAGATGTTGCCGATGAATCACCTGACCCGTCGCCGCTTCGGCCTGTTGGCGCTGAGTTCCCCCCTGCTGCTGCTGGGGACGTCCGCATCCGCCAGCACGATGGACGATGTGCTGTCCCGAGCCATCGTGCCACGCAGCGATCACGAGCGCTGGGTGCTGGTCGATGACAGCGAGGCCAACCTCAAGGTCTATCAGGGTAACCGGCTACTGGAGGAGTTCGACCGGGCGTCGCTGGGACGCGGAGGGGCCAAGCCCCAGCGTCAGCGAGGCGGCCGGGCTACGCCGCTGGGGGAGTTCCGGGTCAATCGCTTCAACCGTCGCAGCAAGTTCCACATCTTCATCGGCCTGGACTATCCCACCCCGACCCATGCCCGCATGGCCCTGAAGTCCGGGATATACAGTCGGCAGGACTACGACGACTACTTCTCCTACTACCGCCGTCACGGCTATCCGCCCCAGGAAACGATCCTTGGCGGCTTCATCGGTATTCACGGCCTCGGTGAGGGGGATCCCGACATTCATCAGCGCTTTCACTGGACCGATGGCTGCGTGGCGGTGACGGACCCGCAGGTAGAGCGCCTGTCGTCGCTGATCGACATTGGCACACGCGTCGTGATCCGCTAGTCTTTACATGCGCAAGGGGCGTTCTAAGCTAAGGATAAGCGCCGTGACGTATTCCGTGACGTACTTTAGAACAGCGTTTGACTCCCCGTGCTTCGCAGCAGAAGTCGCTGCACGAAGTCCTGCACCTGCAGGAAGCCTGATTCCCAGGCAACATCAACGCAGTACCAAGGAAGACTCAAGGAGAACACCATGACTCTGAAGACTACCCTGAAGCTGACCGCCGCTGCTGCATCTCTGGCCGTGCTGGCTGGCTGTGCGTCCTCTGGCGCCCTGGAAGAAGTCCGCATGACCGCCGAGTCTGCCCAGGCTGACGCCGCAGAAGCTCGCAGCATCGCTACCCAGGCGCAGAACACCGCCAACCAGGCGCAGCGTGACGCTCAGGCTGCCCTGCAGATGTCGCAGCAGAACCGCGACGAGATGAACCGCATGTTCGAAAGCTCCATGCGCAAGTGATCGTTCTCTGCCGCCCGTCTGGGCGGTAGTCGAACCTTCAGGCAGGGGCCTCGCCATATTGGCGAGGCCCCTGTTGTCTTTGGTGGGGGTTGTGGGCGCTCTCGAGCTCGTGAGCGGTGTGGAAAACCGCGCCTGGCAGGGAGCCTGGCCGATCGCTCGGAGGGCCATGCGTAGCGCTTGTAGGCCCATATCGAGCAGTTGAGGAGGCGTGAGGCGAAAAGCAGAACGCTGCTGGAGAGGGTGGCCGGCAGGGAGTCTCCTGCCGGCCAGGGGCGAGGGTCAGCCTTCCTCTGTCTGGCGTCCGCCGGTGACGCTCTCGGCGGCGATCAGCTCCAGGCGATCCCAGAGGGTCTCGGGGGCCGGCTCGGTGGCATCGACGTCCAAGGCCACCGGAATGCCGCGCGGCACCTCCACGACCTCACGCAGCCGAGCATAGTCCACCGGATAGTCCAGGCCGCTGATCGCCGTGTCGACCTGGGAAAGTGCCTCGGTGATGCGCTGGATGGAGGTGCCGTCCTCCTCGTCGAGGTAGGGATAGGCCTGGACGTGCAGGACGCCGTCGGCCCAGCCGAGCTTGAGAGTCTCGTTGATCAGCTTGACCTTGGTGCCTACCGACAGACGCGGGAAGAGGGCCTCGATGTCCTCCGGCAGCATGCGAATGCAGCCGTGGGTGACGCGCATGCCGACGCCCTCGGGCTTGTTGGTGCCGTGAATCAGGTAGCCGGGTATGCCCAGGCGCATCTTGCGCGTGCCCATCGGGTTGTCGGGGCCTGGTGGCACCACGCTGGGGAGGGGGTCGCCGGCCTCGGCATGCTCGCGTCGGATCGATGCCGGCGGATACCAGGCCGGATCCTTGACCTTCTCGGTGATCCGGGTCTCGCCCAGCGGCGTCTTCCAGTCCATCCGGCCCACGGCGATGGGGTAGGTCTCGACACGGGGTGTCTCGCCTTCCTCGGTGGGCGGGTAGTAGTAGAGACGCATCTCAGCCACGTTGACCACCACGCCTTCACGGGGCCCCTCGGGGAGAATGAAGCGGCCTGGAATCACCACCTCGGTGCCCTCGTAGGGGGCCCAGATGCTGATGTCGGGGTTGGCGCGGATCATCTCCTCATAGCCGACACCGTGTTCATGGCCAATCTCGATCAGCGTATCGCCGCTGTCGGAGGTGATGGTGTAGACCTCACCGATAATGTCGCCCTCTTCGGGGAGGGGGTAGTGGCCTTGCGGCCAGTCGTCGGTGTTGGCCTGCAGGGGCGCGGTCAGGGCAGTGAAGAGGCCCAGTGCGGTGGCGAAGCGGGCGGAGCGCCCGAGCGGGGAATAGTGCGTCATCGAGTCATGTCTCGTGGTTACCGGTCGTCGGGGGCTGCGATGGGCCCTTCCTGGGCGTCTTGACCCTATAGTATCGCCCGGCGCGACCGGTTTCTGCCAGGTGGGGCGGGTGGATCGGCAAGGGCGCATCCCCCCGCGGTGTCGTTGTTCAGGCCGCCTCGGCCTTGCGGTTGAGGGTCTCGAGGAGCCCCTCCACCGCCGCAAAGCGCGCCTCCTCCTGCTCCATGCTCGCCTCGAAGCGCAGGGTGTCGGCGCCGTCGAGGCGGTAGCGGTCGGGCGCCTGCTGGATCAGCTGCACCAGTACCAGCGGATCGACGGCGGTCTGGCCGGAGAAGATCACCCGGCCCTTCTCGGGGCCCGCCTCCAGGCGGGCGATGCCCAGGCGCTCGGCGCGCTGGCGCAGTCGGGTCTGGCGCAGCAGGGTCTTGACCGGCGCCGGCAGCAGGCCGAAGCGGTCGATCATCTCCACCTGCAGCTCCTTGAGCTCTGCCTCGTCGGCCGCGCTGGCGATGCGCTTGTACATCACCAGGCGCTGCTGGACGTCGTGCAGGTAGTCGTCTGGGATCAGCGCCGGCAGGTTGAGACTGACCTCCACGCCCTGATCCAGCGGGGCCTCGATGTTGGGAGTGCGGCCCTCGCGGATCGCCGTCACCGCGCGGTCGAGCATCTGCATGTAGAGGCCGTAGCCGACGGCCTCCATCTGCCCGCTCTGTTCCTCGCCGAGCAGCTCGCCCGCCCCGCGGATCTCCATGTCGTGGCTGGCCAGGGTGAAGCCGGCCCCCAGGTCCTCGGCGCCGGCGATGGCTTCCAGCCGCTTGGCGGCATCCTTGCTCATGACCCGCGGCGGCGGGGCGAGCAGGTAGGCATAGGCCTGGTGATGGCTGCGACCGACGCGGCCGCGCAGTTGGTGGAGCTGGGCCAGGCCGAACTTGTCCGCGCGCTCGATGACGATGGTGTTGGCGCTGGGCACGTCGATGCCGGTCTCGATGATGGTCGAGCAGACCAGCACGTTGAAGCGCTTGTGGTAGAAGTCGGACATGATCCGCTCCAGCGAGCGCTCCGGCAGCTGGCCGTGGGCGACGCCGACCCGCGCCTCGGGCACCAGCGCGCGGACCGTCTCGGCGGCGGTCTCGATGGTCTTGACCTCGTTGTGCAGGAAGTAGACCTGGCCGCCGCGCAGGATCTCGCGCAGGATCGCCTCCTTGATCACCGCCTCGTCGCGCTGCTGGACGAAGGTCTTGACCGAGAGGCGCCGGGCCGGCGGGGTGGCGATGATCGAGAGGTCGCGGATCCCGCTCATGGCCATGTTCAGCGTGCGGGGGATCGGAGTGGCGGTCATGGTCAGGATGTCCACCTCGCTGCGCAGGCTCTTCAGGCGCTCCTTCTGGGCCACCCCGAAGCGGTGCTCCTCGTCGATGATCAACAGGCCCATCTTGGGGAGCCTGGTGCTCTTGGAGAGCAGCTTGTGGGTGCCGATGACGATGTCCGCCTGGCCCTCCTCGATGCGCTTCAGGGAGGCCGCCTGGCCCTTGCCGGCGGTGAAGCGCGAGATCAGCTCGATGTTCACTGCGGTATCGGCGAAGCGGTCGCGGAAGTTCTCGAAGTGCTGGCGGGCGAGCAGGGTGGTGGGCACCAGCACCACCACCTGGCGGCCGGCGTGGACCGACAGGAAGGCGGCGCGCATGGCGACCTCGGTCTTGCCGAAGCCGACGTCGCCGCAGACCACCCGGTCCATGGGGCGCGGAGCCGTCAGGTCGCCGATCACGGCCTGGATGGCGGCGCGCTGGTCGGGGGTCTCCTCGAAGGGGAAGCTGGCGGCGAAGCGGGCGTACTCCTCGTCGGGCGGCGGGCAGGCGAAGCCCTCCCGCGCCTCGCGGCGGGCGTAGATGTCGAGCAGCTCGGCGGCGGTGTCGCGAATCTTCTCGGCGGCGCGGCGGCGCGCCTTCTCCCACTGGTCGGAGCCCAGCCGATGCAGCGGGGCGAGTTCGTCGTCGGCACCGGCATAGCGCGAGATCAGGTGCAGGCTGTCCACCGGCACGTAGAGGCGGGCGCCCTCGGCGTACTCCAGGGTCACGAACTCGGCGGCCTGGCCGCCGGCCTCGATCGTCTCGAGCCCTTTGTAGCGGCCCACGCCATGGGCCTGGTGAACGACCGGCGCCCCGGGGCGCAGCTCCGAGAGGTGGCGAATCGCCAGCTCGCCCTCGTCGGTGGCCTTCTCGCGCCGCCGGCTCTGGCGCACCACCTCGCCGAACAGCTCGGTCTCGCTGATCACCGCCAGGTCGGGATCGCTCAGCCACAGGCCGGCATCGATCTCGCCCTCGGTGATGGCCAGGCGCGCGTCGCACCCAAGGAAGCCGGCGAAGTCCTCGACGTGGGGCAGGGCGAGCCCCAGCGGTGCCAGGGTCTCCTCCAGGGCCTCACGCCGGCCGCGGGACTCGGCGACGAACAGCACGCGCGTGGTGGGATGGTCGTCGAGGAAGGTCGAGAGGGCCGCCAGCGGGTGCTTTGCCCGGGCGTTGACCGTCACCGTCGGCGGCGCCTGGCTGGCGGGCGCCACGGCGTGGCGGTGTTCGGCCTCGTCGGTCAGGGCGATCCGGGGATGGCGCTTGATGCCGCCGAAGACCTCGGCCACCGGCACGAACGCCCGGTGCGGGGGGAGCAGTGGGCGGGTCGGGTCGACGCCGAAATTCTCGAAGCGACTCTCGATGGCCGCCCAGTGGTGCTCGGCCGCCTCGAAGACCCCGGGCAGCATGGCCACCCGGGTGCCCTCTGCCAGGTGCTCGAACAGCGTCGCCGTCTCGTCGAAGAACAGCGGCAGGTACTGCTCGAGGCCGGGGGAGGGGATGCCCTTGAGGGCGTCCACGTAGAGCGGGCACTGGCGCGGGTCGACGTCGAACAGGGTCTCGAATCCCTCTCGGAAGCAGGCGATGGCCGAGCGCGACAGCGAGTACTCGTGGGCCGGGAGCAGTTCCACCCGGCCGACGCGGTCCTGGCTGCGCTGGGTGTCGGGATCGAAGTGGCGCAGGGTGTCGATCTCGTCATCGAACAGGTCGATGCGCAGCGGCGACTCGGCGCCCATGGGGAACAGATCGATCAGCGCGCCGCGCAGGGCATACTCGCCGGGTTCGAAGACCGTCTCCACGGCGCGATAGCCGGCGCGCGAGAGGGCGCTGCGAAAGCCTTCGCGATCCAGCGTCTGGCCCGCCTCCAGCGTCATGACGCGCCCGGCGATGTAGTCCACCGGGGGCAGGCGCTGCATCAGGGTGTTGATGGCCACCAGCACGATGCCGTGCTCGCCGTCCTGCAGACGGCGCAGGGTGCGCAGCCGCGACGAGACGATATCCTGGTGCGGCGAGAAGCTGTCGTAGGGCAGGGTCTCCCAGTCCGGGAAGGGCATCACCGGCATCCGGCCATAGAAGCCCAGGTCACCCTCCAGGCGCTGGGCCGAGGCGGTGTCGGGGGTGATCACCAGCAGCGGCGCGTCTTCGGCCAGGTGTGCCAGGGCCAGCGCCGTGGCGCTGCCCGCCGGGGTCTGCCAGTAGAGGATGTCGCGCAGCCCCTGGGGGCGCGGCGGGTCGAGCGGCGAGAAGTTCGGCATGCGATTCGGTTACCCAACCGTGTTCGTGAGCGGCGTATGCAAAGTGGCCTCATCATACCAGCCCCGGCGTGGCGCTGTAGTCGAGCGCACCTTTCTGTAATACCCCTACAGCGGCTGCGACCATCCTGCGATTGCCCCCGGGGGCGTCCCCCCGGATAATACCCTCCGACCTTACCTCACTATTCTCACCCAGGAGAGGCCACCCGTGAGCCAGCAGTCCCCCGATACCGTCTTCCAGGAATGGCACGACAACCAGGCGATCGCCGAGCAGATGATCCCGATGATCGGCAGCCTCTATCGCCACAACAACGTGGTCGTGACCATGTTCGGGCGCTCGCTGTTCAACCGCAGCGTGATCCGCATCCTCAAGGATCATCGCTTCGTGCGTAAGGTCGAGGGTACCGAACTCTCCGTGCAGGACACCTTCCCGCTGGTCAAGGCCATGATGGACCTGAACCTGGGGCCGGCCCACGTCGACGTGGGCAAGCTGGGTGTGGCCTTCAAGCGGCAGGGCGGCGGCGATGCCGAGGCCTTCCTGCGCGAGCAGCTCGGCGAGATCGTCGATGCCCACGACCCGGACGCCGGCAACGGCGAGCCTAAGGACGTGGTGCTCTACGGCTTCGGTCGCATCGGCCGCATCCTCGCGCGGGTGCTGGTCGAGAAGGCTGGCGGCGGTAACCTGCTGCGCCTGCGCGCCATCGTGGTGCGCGGCCGCGGCGACATCGCCAAGGACCTGGAGAAGCGCGCCAGCCTGCTGCGTCGCGACTCGGTCCACGGCCCGTTCGACGGCACCATCAGCGTCGACGTCGAGTCGCGGACCCTGATCGCCAACGGCAACGCCATCAAGGTGATCTACGCCGACTCGCCGGCCGAGGTCGACTACACCGCCCATGGCATCGACAACGCCGTGGTGGTCGATAACACCGGCATCTGGCGCGATGCCGAGGGCCTGGGCCAGCACCTCGCGTGCAAGGGCGTGGCCAAGGCGCTGCTGACCGCACCGGGCAAGGGCGACGTCAAGAACATCGTCTATGGTATCAACCACCAGGACATCAGCGACGAGGACCGCATCATCTCCGCGGCCTCCTGCACCACCAACGCCATCGTGCCGGTGCTCAAGGTGCTCAACGATGAGTTCGGCGTCGAGCATGGCCACGTGGAGACCGTGCACTCCTACACCAACGACCAGAACCTGATCGACAACTACCACAAGGGCGATCGTCGCGGTCGCAGCGCCCCGCTCAACATGGTGCTCACCGAGACCGGCGCCGCCAAGGCGGTCGCCAAGGCGCTGCCGGAGTTCGACGGCAAGCTGACCGGCAACGCCATCCGCGTGCCGACCCCCAACGTCTCCATGGCGATCCTCAACCTCCGCCTGGACAAGGAGACCGACGCCGAGACGCTGAACAACTTCCTGCGTCGCATGTCGCTCGATTCGCCATACCAGAAGCAGATCGACTTCGTCGACTCGCCGGAGGTCGTCTCCACCGACTTCGTCGGCAACCGTCACGCCGGCATCGTCGATGCCAAGGCGACCATCGCCAACGGCAAGAATGCCGTCCTCTACGTCTGGTATGACAACGAGTTCGGCTACAGCTGTCAGGTGATCCGCATCCTGCAACAGGTCTCCAATGTGCACTTCCTCAAGCTGCCCCGCGCCCAGGCTTGATGCCTCGCGGGTGGCGCCGGGCCCACGCGGTCCGGCGCCTCCCGCGCGGTGACGTCACCTCGGCGCCGAGCGCTGCCACGCCCCCGCTGGAGCATGTCTCCCGCGGGGGCGTTGCGTTTGGGGCAGCGGCGGCGGGCATCGGGCGCTGTGCGGCCTGCGACACCGCGACCCCTTGCGTCGCGGTGCGCCTTGCGACCTAAGGTCAGGTGGTCATCCCTGACGCTTGTCTTTATAATACGGTGGATTTTTCGGGGTGGTTCGAGCGAGCCTCGGGCCTGTCTGGTAACGTACTGAAAACAGAAGAATTCGAATCCATTCGAACCCCCTTTCTTCATCTATCCGATCCATCAACTGGGCGAGACTATGATCGAAGTCAAGAAAGGCCTGGATCTCCCCATCGCGGGGACACCGGCGGAGCGTATCGAGGATGCGCGGCCGGTGCGCCATGTGGCCGTCCTGGGCACCGACTACGTCGGCATGAAGCCGACCATGGAGGTCCGTGAGGGAGACAGGGTCAAGCTTGGCCAGCTGCTCTTCACCGACAAGAAGATCGATGGCGTGCGCTTCACGGCCCCGGCGGCCGGCGAGATCGTTGCCATCAACCGTGGCGAGAAGCGCAAGCTGCTGTCGGTGGTGATCAAGGTCGACGAATCCGAGGAGGCGGTCGAGTTCACCGCCCACGGCCGCGATAAGCTGGAGAGCCTGGAGCGCCAGACCGTCGTCGACCAGCTGGTCGAGTCGGGGCTGTGGACGGCGCTGCGCACGCGTCCCTTCTCGCGCACGCCGGCCATCGACAGCGCGCCGACCGATATCTTCGTCACCGCCATCGACACCCATCCGCTGGCCGCCGATCCTGCCGCCATCATCAACGAGCAGGCCGAGGCCTTCGAGGATGGCCTCAAGGTGCTGGCCCACCTCACCGAGGGACAGGTCTACCTCTGCACGGCGCCCGAGACGCGGGTGCCGGGTGGCGATCTCAAAGGCGTGCAGCAGGAGACCTTCGCCGGCCCGCATCCGGCCGGACTCGTGGGGACGCACATCCACCATCTCTCGCCCGTTGCCCTGCACAAGCGCGTCTGGCACCTCGGCTATCAGGACGTCATCGCCTTCGGCAAGCTGTTCGCCGAGGGCAAGCTCGACGTCGAACGCGTGATCGCCGTGGGTGGCCCGCGCGCCAAGAATCCGCGCCTGCTGCGCACCCGCCTCGGGGCCAGCACCGAGGAACTGCTCGACGGTGAAGTCGTCGAACCCACCGGAACCCGCGTGATTTCCGGTTCGGTGTTCTCAGGATTCACCGCCGAAGGAAGCCTCTGCTACCTGGGGCGCTTCCACCATCAGATCAGCCTGCTCGAGGAAGGCAACAAGCGTATCTTCATGGGCTGGATGTCGCCTGGCGCTAACCGCCACTCGGTACTGGGCATCTATATCTCGAAGATCAAGGGCCTTCGCAGCTACGCGCCGACCACCTCGACCAACGGCTCCGAACGCGCCATGGTGCCGGTGGGGGCCTACGAGCAGGTGATGCCGCTGGACATCCTGCCCACCCAGCTGCTGCGCACGCTGATCGTCGGCGATATCGAGACGGGAATGTCACTGGGCTGCCTGGAGCTGGATGAAGAGGACCTGGCGCTGTGCACCTACGTGTGCCCCGGCAAGTACGAGTACGGTCCCATCCTGCGTGACAATCTCACCATGATCGAGAAAGAGGCCTGATGATGGCTATCCGACAGACACTCGATAATCTCGAGCCGCACTTCCACAAGGGTGGCAAGTACGAGAAGTTCTATCCCCTCTATGAGGCGGTGGACACTATCTTCTACACGCCGCCGAGCGTGGCCAAGACCACGTCGCACGTGCGCGACGGGATCGACCTGAAGCGCATCATGATCACCGTCTGGCTGTGCACCTTCCCGGCGATGTTCTTCGGCATGTGGAACGCCGGCTGGCAGGCCAACCTGGCCATCGCCGACGGCTTCGGCGCGCCGACGGGTTTGCGCGAGGCCATCGTCACGACGCTGACCACGGGCCACGATCCCGGCAGCCTGTGGGCCAACCTGGTGCTTGGCGCCACCTACTTCCTGCCGATCTATCTGGTGACCTTCGTGGTCGGCGGCTTCTGGGAAGTGCTGTTCGCGATCAAGCGCGGCCATGAGGTCAACGAGGGCTTCTTCGTCACCTCCGTGCTCTTCGCGCTGATCCTGCCGGCCACCATTCCGCTGTGGCAGGTGGCGCTCGGCATCACCTTCGGCGTGGTGATCGGCAAGGAGATCTTCGGCGGTACCGGCAAGAACTTCCTCAACCCGGCGCTGACCGGCCGCGCCTTCCTCTACTTCGCCTATCCGGCACAGATCTCCGGTGATGCGGTGTGGGTGGCGGCCGACGGCTACACCGGCGCAACGGCGCTCTCCCTGGCCTTCCAGGACGGCATGACCGCACTCTCCGAGACCTTCAGCTGGTGGGATGCCTTCCTCGGCTTCGTGCCCGGCTCGGTGGGCGAGACCTCGACCCTGGCGATCCTGATCGGCGCCGCGGTGCTGCTGTGGACCAAGATCGCCTCCTGGCGGATCATGCTAGGCGTGTTCCTGGGCATGGTGGCGACCAGTGCGCTGTTCAACCTGATCGGCTCCGACACCAACGCCATGTTCGCCATGCCGTGGTACTGGCACTTGGTGGTCGGCGGCTTCGCCTTCGGCATGGTCTTCATGGCCACCGACCCGGTCTCCGCCTCCATGACCAACCAGGGTCGCCTGATCTTCGGCGCCCTCATCGGTGTCATGACCGTACTGATCCGCGTCGTCAACCCGGCGTTCCCCGAAGGCATCATGCTGGCGATCCTGTTCGCCAACCTGTTCGCCCCGCTGATCGACCACTTCTTTGTACAGGCCAACATCAAGCGCCGCCTGCAGCGCACCGGTGTGCCGGCCGAGGAGACTGCCTGATGGCACAGAGCAACAACTCCATCAAGAAGATCCTGACGGTGGCGTTCGCACTTTGTATCGTGTGTTCGATCATCGTCTCCACCGCCGCCGTGGCGCTGCGCTCCAAGCAGCAGCTCAACCAGGAGCTCGACCGCAAGTCGAATATCCTGGCCGTGGCCGACCTCTATGAGCCGGGCATGGACATCGAGGAAGCCTACAGTGAGCAGATCACACCACGCGTCGTCGATCTGAACACCGGCGAGTATTCGGACGAATACGATCCGCAGAGCTACGACAGCTTCCAGGCGGCCAAGGATCCGGCCCAGTCCCGCACGCTGTCCGGTGAGAAAGACATCGCCGGGCTTTCGCGGCTGGAGAACTACAGCACCGTCTACCTGGTGGGCAATCCGGACGATCCCCAGCAGCTGATCCTGCCGATTCGCGGCCAGGGGCTGTGGGGCCTGATGCGCGGCTATCTCTCCGTGCAGGGCGACGGCAACACCATCAACGGCATCACCTTCTATTCGCACTCCGAGACTCCGGGGCTAGGCGGCGAGGTGGATAACCCGCGCTGGAAGGCCCAGTGGGAGGGCAAGGAGATCTTTGCCGAAGACGAGAGCGTGCAGCCGGCGATTCAGCTCGTGAAGGGCGGCGCCAGCGGCGAGACCGAAGTCGATGCGCTGTCCGGCGCCTCGCTGACCAGCAAGGGGGTCTCCAACCTCCTGCAGTTCTGGCTCAGCCCGCAGGGCTTTGGCGAGTACCTGGCCAAGTTCCGCGAAGATATCTCGCGGTCCGAGGCTCAGGCGATGGCCACCGCGTCCGACGACACTGAAGGAGCCTGATCCATGTCTGCCCCGACTCCCAAGGGCGTCCTGACGACGCCCATCTTCAAGAACAACCCCATCGCCCTGCAGATCCTGGGGATCTGCTCGGCTCTGGCGGTAACCAGCAGCATGAGCGTGTCGCTGGTCATGGCCATGGCGGTGATCTTCGTGACGGCGCTCTCGAACCTGTTCGTCTCGCTGCTGCGCCATCAGATCCCGTCCGCGATCCGTATCATCGTGCAGATGACCATCATCGCCTCGCTGGTCATCGTGGTGGATCAGATCCTCAAGGCCTATGCCTATGAGATGTCCAAGCAGCTCTCGGTCTTCGTCGGCCTGATCATCACCAACTGCATCGTGATGGGGCGTGCCGAAGGCTTCGCCATGCAGAACCCGCCGCTGCTGAGCTTCCTCGACGGCATCGGCAACGGCCTCGGTTACGGCTTCATCCTGATGGTGGTGAGTTTCTTCCGCGAGCTGCTTGGCTCCGGCAGCGTCTTCGGCATCACCGTGCTCGAGACCGTTCAGAACGGCGGCTGGTATGTGCCGAATGGCCTGCTGCTGCTGCCGCCCTCGGCGTTCTTCATCATCGGCCTGATCATCTGGGTGCTGCGCGCCCTCAATCCGGAACAGGTCGAGGAGAACGAGTTCACCATGAAGGCCAACACCCAGCCGAAGGAGGCCGTGTAACATGGAACATTATCTTAGCCTGTTCGTCGCCTCGGTCTTCGTCGAGAACATGGCCCTGGCCTTCTTCCTGGGCATGTGTACCTTCCTGGCGGTGTCCAAGAAGGTCTCCTCGGCCATCGGTCTGGGCATCGCGGTCATCGTGGTTCTGACCGTCACCGTGCCGGTGAACAACCTGGTCTACACCTTCCTGCTCAAGGAAGGGGCCCTGACCTGGACCGGCATCAGCGGTGCCGAGAACATCGATCTCTCCTTCCTGGGTCTGCTCTCCTACATCGGCGTCATCGCCGCCCTGGTTCAGATCATGGAGATGTTCCTCGACAAGTACGTGCCGGCGCTCTACAACGCCCTGGGCGTCTTCCTGCCGCTGATCACCGTGAACTGCGCGATCCTCGGCGGCGTGCTGTTCATGGTCGAGCGTAGCTACAACTTCGGCGAATCCGTGGTCTACGGCCTCGGTGCGGGTACCGGCTGGGCACTGGCGATCACGGCCCTGGCCGGGATCCGTGAGAAGCTCAAGTACAGCGACGTGCCGGCCTCGCTTCAGGGGCTGGGCATCACCTTCATCACGGTGGGCCTGATGTCGCTGGGCTTCATGTCCTTCTCCGGCATCCAGCTCTGAGACGGCTCGTTCCTGCCGGCGGCTTCGCGCCGCCGGTGACCAGGCAACGCAAGCAATAGGAAACCGACATGGTTGATACATCAGTCATCTTGTTGGGTGTGGTCATGTTCACCGTGATCATCATCGGTCTGACCGCGGTGATCCTGGCGGCACGCAGCAAGCTCGTCAGCACCGGGGACGTGACCATCGAGGTCAACGATGATCCCCAGCACACCCTGACCACCCAGGCCGGCGGCAAGCTGCTCAATACCCTGGCGGCCAACGGTATCTTTCTCTCCTCCGCCTGCGGCGGCGGTGGCTCCTGTGCCCAGTGCAAGTGCCGGGTCGAGGAGGGTGGTGGCTCCATCCTGCCCACCGAGGAGTCGCACTTCACCCTGCGCGAGAAGAAGGAAGGCTGGCGCCTCTCCTGCCAGGTGCCCGTGAAGCAGGACATGAAGATCGAAGTGCCGGAAGAGGTCTTCGGCGTCCAGAAGTGGGAATGCGAGGTCATCGAGAACCCCAACGTGGCGACCTTCATCAAGGAGCTCAACCTCAAGCTCCCCGAAGGCGAGGAAGTGGGCTTCCGTGCCGGCGGCTATGTGCAGCTGGTGGCACCGCCCTACGACATCAAGTTCTCCGACTTCGATATCGAGGAAGAGTATCGGGGCGATTGGGAGAAGTTCGGCCTGTTCGACATCTCCCACAAGAACAACGAGGAGATCATCCGCGCCTACTCCATGGCGAACTACCCGGACGAGAAGGGTATCCTCAAGTTCAACATCCGTATCGCCACGCCGCCGCCCAACTCCAGCCATCCGCCGGGCCTGATGTCCACCTACGTCTTCGCGCTGAAGCCGGGCGACAAGGTCACCGTGATGGGGCCGTTCGGCGAGTTCTTCGCCAAGGACACCGATGCCGAGATGATCTTCATCGGCGGCGGTGCGGGCATGGCGCCGATGCGCAGCCACATCTTCGATCAGCTCAAGCGTCTCAAGAGCGATCGCAAGATCAGCTTCTGGTACGGCGCGCGCTCCTGGCGCGAGACCTTCTACAACGAGGAGTACGACCAGCTGGCCGAGGAGTTCCCGAACTTCGAGTGGCACCTGGCGCTCTCCGACCCGCAGCCTGAGGACAACTGGGAAGGGCCGACCGGCTTCATCCACAACGTCCTCTACGAGAACTACCTCAAGGACCATCCGGCCCCCGAGGACTGCGAGTACTACATGTGCGGGCCGCCCATGATGAACGCCTCAGTGATCAAGCTGCTGGTGGACATGGGCGTCGAGCCCGAGAACATCCTGCTGGATGATTTCGGCGGCTGATCTCGCTCACCATGCGGCACGCCCGGGCCGGCCGAAAGGCCGGCCCCTTTGCTTCGGTGGTGACGGTGGTCATCGGCTACCGCCACCTGCTTCTGCCGCCCGACATGACGATCGCCTCCGGTCGTCATCTCAGGCACCAGAGGTCGACGCCATGGACCTCGCACGGTCTTGTGCTGTCACACTGCTAGACGCCTAGCCCTTTTCGCTCTCGAGGAGACACGACATGACCCTTTTCCTGGTGGTATTCGCCTTCATGCTGCTGATCGTCGCCGCCATGGCCATCGGCGTGATCATGGGGCGCAAGCCCATCGCCGGCACCTGCGGCGGTCTCAACCAGCTCGGACTCAAGGAAGGGTGCGATGTCTGCGGCGGCAAGGACGAGGTGTGCGAGGAAGAGAATCGCAAGCGCAGCAGCGCCCGTCGCCGCAGCGACGAAAGTCGCGGCGCCGACCTGGGCTACGATGCGACGCGGCGCTGATCGGACAGACAGGCCAGCATCGGACGAGAAGGATCGAGGGCGAGGAGCCCTCGATCTTTTTTTTGTCAGTCGCAGCAGGTGCAGGAAGGCCCCCTCCAGATCCCGCACCACCGAGAGCAGCGTCAGCCGCCCTTGATGAGCGTGGCGCACAGGCTCTCCGGTGCAACCACAGCTCTTCTCCCCGGTAGCGTGCGACGAAGACGTTCGCACTGGTCTCCTGCTGATCGTACTGCCGGCGCAGGGCCGGCGAGGGATAGGCATCCCGATATCACTCGGTCAGGTCAAGACTTTCGGGGGGCGAGACCGGGATCCTTCGCCATGGCGTCCTCGAAGGCCCCGATAACCTTTCACATCGGGCGGGCGATACTGTAACAGCAGGGTGAGACAAACGCCCTCGAGTACTTCTTCGATAGCACCTTCCATCACCCGACTTACCGGATAACTGTCCAGATCGGGATGCTCGGGTACTATATCTGGCTGTGAGGCTTGGCACGATGTTCATCTTTGCTGAATGATATCTCTAATACTTGATCATTTAAGCATTAATTAATTCAGAAGCTTAGCCACTTTCGGGTCATGAAGATGAGAGCCGTGTGCTGGATGCCCACAAGCACGGTTCTTTGAACGGGGAGGCCCAAGCTTTCCCGATCGCTATCCTGCCAGAACCAAACGTAGTGGCAGCTGCTTGTCTAGTATTAAATAATTAATCAAAAATTGACTATAAATCTAATATAAAAGTTAGTCTATGTCTAACTCTATAATGAAAAAAAACTACGATAAAAATAGTGTGAGCAACAATTGCCTGAATTATGTAACCTTGTGTGAAGGAAAAGAATTTTTTGTATCCCTGAATGGGTCAGTCACTATTATTTCGTCGGCTTCTGGAGGCGAGGGAATATCTTTTTCCGGTATTGGAGATCGTCCAGAAAGATCTCCGTGGCGGTAGCGTGGGAAACGAAAACCGAAATAAAGGCAAAGTATCATGGAATTGCAACGCTCTAAGGTTTTCGTTACCGGTGCGGACGACTTCATCGGTTCACACTTGACAGATTCACTTGTGGCGATGGGTGCAAGGACGGGCTGGTTATTGGTTTGAGCAAGACTATCGACTAGTTTCCAGCCCGGATAAGTTGGCCCGTTACGAGGCCAATACCTACAATATCTGATACTAGTTGTTGACGACATAATTAAGACGGCAGTCGCAATGTCCGACTTTATCATCGTGGGTGGTGGCGGTCATGCACGAGTAGTGCATTGCGTCCTCGAAACATTGGGACATCGGGTTACGGGCTATACCGATCCCGACCCAAATAGCTACGCCGAAACCCCCTATCTGGGAACGGATGTCTTCTTGACCGAGGAGCCAATACCGAAGGTCCATGACCTGGCTCTGGGCATCGGAAAAGTGAAGACGAGCCCCGGAAGGTTGGTTTTGCTAGAGCACCTACAGTCATACGGTTATCAGTTTCCGGTGATTCGGGCCAAGGGCGCGATCATGCACCAGGGGGTACAGAGCGGCATGGGCACGGTGGTGATGGATGGCGCCGTGGTGGTGACGGGAAGCCGGCTGGGGTGTGCCTGTATCGTCAACACCAGTGCCACAGTCGATCACGACTGTCTTCTCGGAGACAACGTGCACGTGGCGACGGGGGCGATCCTTTGCGGCGGTGTATCGGTCGGTGACAACGGGATGATCGGAGCGGGTGCAACTCTCGTTCATGGCGTGAGTCTTTGTTCGGATTGCGTGATCGGTGCCGGCGCTACCGTTCTGCGAGATATAGACCAACCCGGTATCTACGCGGGAACACCAGCCAGGAGAATTAAATGAATACAGCTTCCGCCTTCATCATCGCAGAAGCCGGAGTGAACCATAATGGTGATCTGTCGATGGCGCTGGAACTGGTAGACGCGGCCAAGGACAGCGGCGCTGATGCGGTCAAGTTTCAGTCGTTCAAGGCGGATCGGCTGGTGACTCGCCAGGCCAGCAAGGCCGCCTATCAGAAGCAGTCGGTGCCGGGAGACGATTCACAGTATTCCATGTTGAAGTCCCTGGAGATGTCGGAGGAGGATCTCCGGCGCCTTCAAGCACATTGTCGGAAGCGCCATATCGAATTCCTGGCCAGCCCGTTCGACGAGGATAGCGCGATCCTCCTCGATGACATGGCCATGCGCCTCTTCAAGATTCCATCCGGGGAAATCACCAATCGTCCGCTGCTGCAATGCATCGGCAGTTTCGGCAAGCCGGTCATCCTGTCGACGGGCATGTGCCATCTGGCCGAGGTCGAGTCGGCTCTGTCGATCCTTGAAGGTGCAGGGGCGGGTGAGATCACCATTCTGCACTGCGTGACCGAATACCCGGCTCCTCTCGACCAGATCAACCTATCGGCGATGGTTACCCTGGCCAGAGCGTTCGGCAAGGAGATCGGTTACTCGGACCATACGGTCGGTATCGAGATCCCTGTCGCGGCCGTCGCCATGGGCGCAAAGGTCATTGAAAAGCACTTCACGCTGGATACCCGCCTGCCGGGGCCCGATCACTCTGCCTCACTCGCCCCCGCAGACTTCCGGCGTATGGTCCAGGCGATCCGTAACGTCGAGCTGGCTATCGGTGACGGCATCAAGAAGCCGGTCCCCTGTGAGATTGCCAATATCGGCAGCGTGCGCAAGTCCATCGTGGCGGCGTCCATGATCCCCGAGGGCGAGGTCATCACCGCCCGGCATATCATCCTGAAGCGTCCTGGCTCCGGCATTCCACCAATGTTTCTCGAGGCCATCATCGGCCGCCGCGCGTCGCGCGACATCGAGACCGATCAACTGATCGAATGGTGTGACCTGTCATGACGCCAAGACGCCTCTGGGTACTGACCTCGACACGGGCCGACTTCGGCCTGCTCTACTGGCTGCTTCGTGAAATCGACGCCGACTCACGCCTGGAGTTGATGCTAGCCGTGACGGGCACGCACCTGTCTCCGGAGTTTGGCATGACCGTGCAGGACATAGAAAAAGCGGGATTTCCGATCCATCGGCGTATGGAGATCCTCCTTTCATCGGATACCCGCACGGCCATGGCTAAGGCCATGGGGCTGGCCATGTTGGAGTGTGGCACCGTCCTGGAAGTCGACCGCCCCGACATGGTCGTGCTGCTTGGGGACCGCTTCGAGACCGTCCCCGCGGCACTGTCGGCCGTGGTCCACGGCATTCCGGTGGTCCATCTGCACGGGGGAGAAACCAGCAGCGGTGCAATCGACGAGTACTTTCGCCATGCAGTCACCAAGTTGGCCAGTTATCACTTTCCGGCGACCGAGTCATACCGGCAGCGGATCGTTCAGATGGGGGAAGATCCCGCCAGAGTCTTCAACTTCGGGTCGCCGGGCTTGGACCATCTGCATCGTGGAGAGATGATTGAGCGCAGCGACCTCTTCGCGGCACTGGGGATCGATCCCGACCGACTCACCGCGCTGGTAACCTATCACCCCGTGACCGGCGACAAGCACGGAGATGCACGACGGGATGTTGCGGCGCTGCTGGAAGCGCTGGTGTCTTTCGATGGGCTGCAGTTCGTCTTTACCAAGGCGAATGCCGACAGCCAGGGGCGAGCCATCAATGCGCAACTGGAGGCCTGGTGTGAAGCGAATCCCGGTCGCGGTAGGCTTTTCGACAACCTGGGGCAGCGGCTCTACCACGGATGCCTGCGCCATCTCGATGTGATGGTAGGCAACTCCTCCAGCGGCCTGGTCGAGGCCCCTTCATTCCGGCTCCCGGTGGTTAACGTAGGCAAGCGGCAGCAGGGGCGTGTCGCGGCAGCCAACGTGATCACCACCAGAAACGACGTCGCGGCGATTCGCGACGGACTAATCCGTGCCCTGGATGAAACGTTCAAGGCTGCTTTATCCGACATGCATAACCCATACGACCGATTCGGCGATGGTAGCACGTCCACTCGCATCAAGGACGTACTGGCCACCTTCGAGATCACTCCACAGCTGCTGCAAAAAAGATTTCACGACATCGATGCTGACTCAGGTGGGCTAAAGCAAGGCCTAGGGGATCACGACCATGTATGAATCACTACTGATCGGTGAGTTGAGCAAGATTCTGGAGGCACTTCATCAACTGGAAGAGTCCAAGTGCCAGATCCTCTATGTCACCGATGAGCGGACGCGATTGATCGGCACCCTCACAGACGGTGATGTGCGGCGCTGGATCCTGGGAGGCGGCGACACGGATGGTGTCGTCGGTGATGTATGCAATCGTAGCCCCTATTCCATCCATGCAGGGTATCAACTCGCCGACGTCAAGAAGAGGATGCGGCAGGGGCGTTTTACTTCCGTGCCGGTGCTCGATGACGAGGGCTGTATCGAGGATATCCTGTTCTGGGAGCAGGTCTTCCTGAACGGCGCGAAGAAGAAAACCGTCCCGGACATGAACCTTCCCGTCGTGGTCATGGCCGGTGGCAAGGGAACGCGACTGGCGCCTTTCACCCATGTACTACCCAAACCCCTGATCCCGGTTGGCGAAAAGACAGCCATCGAAGTCATCATGAATTCCTTCGCCGAGTGTGGAGTCGATGACTTCTATGTGTCAGTCAACTACAAATCGAAGTTGATCCAGGCCTACTTCGAAGAACTGAAGCCGGGTTTCAAGGTGCGGTACCTCTACGAGGACCAGCCGCTGGGTACTGGAGGCGGACTGAATGCTCTTGCAGGGAAGTTGCATGGGAATCTGATAGTCACCAATTGTGATGTAATTATAAAGGCTGATTATCATGCCTTGATCGAGCATCATTGTGAAGAAAAAAATGATATTACGATGGTGGTTTCCGTACGTCATTTTGATATCCCCTATGGCATCTGTGACATTGTTGATAATGGGCAACTCTGCTCGATGCGTGAGAAGCCCCACTACGACTTCATGGTAAACACGGGAATGTATGTGCTTCACTCTTCAGTGCTGGACTTGATACCTAAGGACAAGTTCTACCACCTGACCGAACTGATCGAGGATGTGAAATCTTCTGGCGGAAGAGTTGGCGTCTATCCGATCAGCGACAAGGCCTGGCTTGATACCGGTGAGTGGCAACAGTATTGCGACACCATGGCCCAATTACGCTCCTGACGAAGTTCTTTATAGTTATTTACTAATTCACGGGCTCTCTTCATGATCGACAATCAGCGCATCGTGGCCGTGATTCCGGCCCGCGGCGGCAGCAAGAACATTCCAGGCAAGAATCTTCGTCCCCTCGGTGGCAAGCCGTTGATTGCCTGGTCGTTGGAAGCAGCGTTTAGGGTCAATGAGATCGATCGCGTGATTGTCTCCACCGATAGCGAGGCAATCGGTAAGGTGGCGCGAGCGTTAGGCGCCGAGGTGTATGAGAGACCGGCCTGCCTGGCCACTGACGAAGCCCTGGTGATTGATACCCTGCATGATCTGCGGGCAATGCTTGATCAGGAGGGTGAAAGTGTCGATGTGTTAATACTGCTGGAGCCGACATGCCCCTTGCGCGCCTCGGACGATATCCGGCGGACGCTGTCACGTTTGATGGAAGATGGCCTCGACTCGGTCGCTACCTTCAAGGCTGCCGCGCTCAACCCATGTCGTGCCTGGCGTCTAGAGGGGGATATGCCGGTTACGTTCATCAACGGCGTCGACCCTTGGCGTCCGAGACAAGAACTGCCAGCAGCCTATCAACTTAACGGTGCCGTCTATGCATATCGTCCAGACAGGCTTCCACCGGGACACTCGGGACTGCTGTTCGGACACTGCGGAGGCATTCTCATGCCGGACGAGCGCTCGGTCGACATCGACAATGAACTTGACCTGGCTATTGCAGAATTGATCCTGACGGGGAAGGAGGGAGCCAATGAGTAGTCGCATATTAGTAACCGGTGCAACCGGCGGTGTCGGTACCACACTATGCCGATATCTGGCCGATAAGTACCAGGTGATTGCGGTCGGCAGGAACGCCAAGTATCTTGCCGACCTGAAAGGCATGTACTCCTCTATCACAACGTATTGTTGTGACTTGGCTAAACCGGAAGAAGTCTCTCAACTCGTAAGTGCGTTGCAGCGGGATCATGAGTATATACCGTATGTCGTCAACAACGCAGGTGTGAATATCCCCCGCTCTTTGGCAGAGATATCTCGAGATGAGTTGGAATCTTCACTAGCCATAAACGCCATTGCGCCCTATCAGATTATGCAGGGATTGCTTACTGCCATGCGCAGGCATGGCTACGGCCGCATTGTTAACATTACATCTGGCGCGCCCATGAACTGCTTTTCCGGCTTTGGTGCATACAGTGCCTCCAAGGCCGCATTGAATGCCTTGACCGTGACAGCTGCACGGGAACATGAGGACTACGACATAAAGATCAATCTGATGAGTCCTGGGCCTGTTCGCAGTAACATGGCACCCTCGGCTCCTATGGAGCCTGAGGTTTGTCTTCCGACTTTCGATTATTTGCTGAGCCTAGATCGAAATGGCCCTACCGGACGTTTTTTCTGGCTAGGCCATGAACTGCCTCTTTTTCCAGATCTTCGTGGTGTCGATTGGTTGCGCGGCTTGGCCCCAGAGACGTATCGGATAATTGACTAGTCGCCTTCGCCATGTTCCGGCACGAGGAGTGCAAATGAGAGTCTGCTTGGTTAATGATACGTCGGATGATAGTAACTGGGGAGGTAGAGCCACTTCAGAGGCACTCCGAGAGCTAATATCCACGGCTGGTGGTACGATTGTATCCACTTTGTATCAGTATTCCTTGTGCTCGCCTAAAGCGAACGATGATATAGGAAAGATCAGAAAGGAACAAACCGGCAAAAAAGAGGATGTATCACCGCGTGATTGGAGTGAATTCGAAAGATTTGCCCTTTCAGTGATGCATGGTGAGACTTTTAATGACCTCGCCACTTCACTGAGTCAGTGCGATATCGTCCTGATCAACGGTGAAGGTTGTATCTACGACAGGACTCGGCAGAGTCGTATGATCTTCTTCATTGCTTACTTGGCGAAGCGTTTCTTTGACAAGCCTACTGCAATGGTCAATCACAGTATTGTCATGAATGACCCAGTACTTGAAGAAATCGCTTGGCACGTCTACCCCCTACTCGACGATATCGTGTTCCGTGAGGGTGATTCTGCTAGGGCTTGTCCTGCGGGGCGGGGGAGGGTGGCAGCCGATGCCGCCTATCTGTATGCACCGCAACCTCAAGGACAGTGGTGCCGGTCGGCCTCTCCCGTCGAGGACAGCGCCGAGGTTTACTGGCACGTTGGGGCGTTCGATCCCCAGGCTCCCTATGCCTGTATAGGAGGGGGGTCAGTGTATTTCCGGGGACTTCGGCCGGGATTCGATGCCATTCCCGGTTTCCTCAGACTGTGCCGAGCGCTGCAGGCAAGTGTTGGACAGGTGATGCTGACCGCCTCCTCGGCCAAGGACATGCGCATCCTGGAGCCTGTCGCCGAGAGGCTAGGCCTGCCGCTGGCCGGGGCCAACCTACCGGTGCAGACTGCGGTGAACCTGATGGGGAATGCCCGGGTGTATATCGGCGCCCGCTGGCATCCCAGCATCTTCGCCCACCGCGGCGGCACTCCGGTTATCGCCCTGAGCCGGCATACGCCAAAGATGGATGCCTTCCTCCAGCAGGCGGAGATGCCACCAAGCGCACTGGATCCGTTCGCGCTAGAGGATCAGCTCGACGCCATCATGGCGGCTGTAAGGGCTCATCTTTATGAGGGTGAGGAGCTCAGAGACCGGTTGCACAACGGTGCGGCCCGTCTCGCCAGTCTGGCAAGGGAAAACGTGCGCCTCCTCACCTGACGCCTGATTTCGGTCTCCAAGCACCTGTTTCTTAGCAGCTGGATGCTGGCACTGGTCACTTCGCACCCGACCGATACCAGCTGATTCCTTCCTCCTACCCACCGGGTCTTTAGCAATCATGGTCATACGCGTCGGCATCCTGGGAATGAGCGACGGCAACGGTCATCCATTCTCGTTTTCAGCCATCATCAATGGCTACTGTGACGACGGCCTGCGTGCTGCAGGGTGGCCTGGCATCTACGATTATGTGTGCCGCCGGCATGGTTCGGAGTTTGGCGTCGGAGAGCTCCGCGTCACCCATGCCTGGACTCAGGATGCAGAGCAGACGACGTTGCTCTGTGCGGCCGCCTGCATACCCCATGCCGTGGCCTCACCTACTGACATGATCGGCCAGGTAGAGGCGGTAATCATTGCCAGGGACGATCATGCCTCGCATCTTCCTCTGGCAACGCCCTTCCTGGAGGCCGGAATTCCTGTCTTCATCGATAAGCCACTGACCTTGGATCTCGAGGAGCTTCACTACTTTCAGAGTTATCTTGAGCGGGGGCAGCTGATGTCCTGCTCTGGGATGCGTTATGCCCGAGAGCTGGATGTGTGGCGTGCTGGCCAAGTCGACCACGGTGAGTTGAAGCTGGTTCGCGGGACTATCGTCAATGACTGGGAGCGCTATGGAGTGCACCTGCTGGACGCTATCCTGCCATTGTTATCTTCACGACCATTGTCGGTGCGTGCATTACCGACGAGTCACGAATCCTTGGTCGTAACGATGTCTGATGGCGTAACGATTCAGATTGATGCTCTCGGCAAGGCCCCGGCTATCTTTCACGTCGAGTTGCTGGGACTTCGGCAGATTGGCGCCGTCGACATTATCGACAATTTTTCGATGTTCCGCCGCACCCTGTGGGAGTTTTGGCGCCAGGTCGTCGAGCAGCGCCCTGCCATCCCCGTCGAGGCAACATTTGATGTGGTAAAGACTCTGATCGCCGGGAAGCTGGCAATCAAAACTCGAGAAGAGGTGACACTGGATGAACTCGACATTTCATGACCTGTTTGATCTGAAGGGACGCGTTGCCATCGTCACCGGTGGTCTAGGCATCTTGGGACAACACTTCTGCCTGGCCCTGGCAGAGTATGGTGCGCATGTGGTGGTGGCTGATCTGGATGGCGAGGCCGCGGCATGCCAAGCTATCAAACTGGGTGAGACCACAGGTGTAGCCTGCGCCGGTTTTGCATGCGACGTTGCCGATCCAGAGTCCGTCGAAGCGCTGGTCGCGCACACGGTCGAGCGTTTCGGTGGCATCGATATCCTGCACAACAACGCGGCCAGCAAATCCGATGACCTGCCGGCATTCTTCGCTCCGGTGGAGGATTACACACTCGACGAGTGGCGCAAGATCATGGCCGTCAATCTAGACGGAGTTTTCCTGGTCTCTCGCTGTGTCGGTCGGCGCATGATCGATCAGGGCCGGGGTGGGAGCATCATCCATACTGGTTCGATCTATGGTCAGTTGGGGAGCGATCCACGAATCTACAAGGGGTCAGAATATCTGGGCGTCTCCATTAATAATCCTCCTGTGTATGCC
Organism: Halomonas pelophila; assembly: GCF_040196315.1. Classification (NCBI taxonomy): domain Bacteria; kingdom Pseudomonadati; phylum Pseudomonadota; class Gammaproteobacteria; order Oceanospirillales; family Halomonadaceae; genus Halomonas; species Halomonas pelophila. The sequence goes on along the minus strand of NZ_JBEGCI010000024.1, from coordinate 7,521 downwards.
GCCTCGAAAGCAGGAGTGGCCGGCCTCGCTCGCTATCTTGCGACGAACTGGGCGTCGCACAATATACGTGTCAATACGCTGGTGCCGGGAGGCGTGAAAAGCGGCCAAAATGCTGAATTTGTTAACCGGTATTCTCAAAGAGTCCCGCTCGGGCGTATGGGAAATCCCGAAGACCTTGTCGGAGCCTTGCTCTATCTGGCCTCGGATGCGTCACGCTATGTAACAGGGCAGTGTCTGCATGTCGACGGTGGCCTCAGCGCCTGGTAACGACGTTTATGGAGACGGGGACGAAAAGAGGGGCCCAAGATGTCTGCCAGCCTGACGATAGTTATGTATCACTATGTGCGACCATTACAAGAGTCACACTTTCCTGATCTCAAAGCACTTGATTTGACCCGTTTTTGCGGGCAGCTCGACTTTATTCAGCATCATTACCAGGTGGTCACCATGGAGCAAGTAATTGCTGCCACGCGAGGTGAGCTTATGCTACCTGAACGATCGCTGCTTCTCACATTTGATGACGGATATCGTGATCACTATGAATATGTACTGCCGCTGCTTATCGCTCGAGAAATACAAGGGAGTTTCTTTCCCCCGGCGTGTTCCGTGCGTGATAGGCGAGTGCTGGATGTCAACAAGATTCACTTCATTCTTGCCAGTGTGAAGGATTCCAGTCTTCTGGTGGCCGAGCTTTTTGCGATGATAGAAGAGCATCGCACCGAATACAATCTCCGAAGCAATGAAGAATATTTTCTGGCTTATTCGGGAGGTAGCCGCTACGACACTCCTGATGTCACCTTTATAAAGCGCCTCCTGCAGAAAGGCTTGCCGATGCCACTGCGTGAAAAGATGGTTAACCGACTCTTTCGTTGCTTTGTTACCGAGGATGAAAGAGGATTTGCCGAAAACCTATACATGAGTGCCAACGAAATTCGCGAACTTTACTCTGCTGGCATGGCGATCGGTAGCCATGGCGATCGACACCTCTGGCTGAATACCCTATCTGACGATGACCTTGAGAGCGAGATAGATGCCAGCTTGGAGTTTCTGTCTAAGTTGGGTGTGCTGACCCGTGATTGGGTGATGTGCTACCCCTACGGAGGATACAACGATGCTGTCTTGGCAAAGTTGCGTAAAAAGGATTGTGCACTGGGGCTGACAGTTGAGGTGGCATTGGCTGATCCTGCCATTCATGACCCTCTATGCTTGCCTCGGCTGGATACCAATGATTTACCCCCCAACTCAAAATATTGAGCCGTTGGTTAGTCTTGGAATCGGGACACATAGGAATATTGGAGGTTCAAGGTGACTATATTCAGAACCGGGGATCTTGTGATTGCTCACAACAATGTGGGGAGCATTTTACAAGTCGTCGACAAGGAAATGGACGATACTGGTAGGGTTGTTTATAAAGTGGATACGAAAGAGTATTGCTATCCGGAGGATCTCAAGCCTGCTCCACATTATTTTAATGAAGATGGAACTGAATCAGCGGATATTAAAACCATCATAGTCACAGGCGGAGCGGGATATGTCGGGTCTCTTTTGGTCAGGAAGCTCTTGCAAAATAATTACAGGGTAATATGTATCGATAATCTACGTTTTGGGGGGGCGTCACTGATAGATATATGTTGTCATCCACAATTTTGGTTAGAGAATATCGATATCAATGATTTTGCTGAAGTTGACAGGGTTGTTGAAAAAAGCAACTGTTATGGAATTATTCATCTTGCTGCCATTGTTGGCGATCCAGCCTGTAAATTAGAGCCCGAGGTTGCCGCAAAGACAAATTGGGACAGTTCTATTCATTTGATTGACAAGGCGCTTCAGTCGAATATTGAAAGATTTATCTTTGCGTCTACATGCAGTAATTATGGAAAAATGAGTGGCGCGAGTGAATATGTTGATGAAAGCTCCCCTCTAGCACCTGTGTCGCTTTACGCAGAACTTAAGGTGAAGGTTGAGGACTACTTGTTAAATAAGATTGAAAAGAAACATGATTTCTCTCCTACGTGTTTGAGGTTCGCAACTGTCTATGGAATGTCACCTCGTATGAGGTTTGATTTGACTGTCAATGAGTTCACCAAGGAACTGGCATTGGGTAGGGAGCTGCTTGTATTTGGCGAGCAGTTTTGGAGGCCCTATTGCCATGTTAGTGACTTTTCCCGTGCTATGCTGACGGTGTTGAGACAGCCTAAAGAAAAAGTTGCTTATAATGTATTCAACGTGGGTGATTCCCTCGAAAATTACACTAAAAAGATGATTGTCGATGAGTTGTTAAAGTTGATGCCTAAGGGAAGAATAAAGTATATTGAGAAAAGTGAAGATCCTAGAGATTACCGAGTGAATTTTGATAAGATCAAGGATGAATTGGGTTTTTTGATCTCAAAAAAAGTCCCTGAAGGGATGGAGGAGATCCTGAGGAGTATTCAGAACGGGGTTGTTGATAAGCCGGATAGGGAAGTTTTTTATAATACACCTATATAGCACAGTGTTAATTAAAAACTAATAGGCATGGGCTTCATGGTTTTATAAGCTAACCGGTAGCAAGTGGCAGGGTGGCATGATCCTATGAGTGAAATGATGAAGATAGTGTCAGACCTTTCGTCTTTGAATCGTGTGATTTGCTCCAGCGATTACGATGATACCATCAGTTATATGAAAGAGATTTTTCCATTCAAGGAGCTGAATTTCCCATGTAGCGATAATTATAATGGTTGGGTAATTCCTCCAAAATGGGATATTAGATCTGCTCATATATACCACAATGGTAGACTGGTTTATGACGGCCTTTGGCATCCTATGGCCGTGATGGCCCTCTCGGCTCCTTTTAACGGTACGGTGACAAGAGAGGAGCTTCGTTGTCATTTGCATTATGATCACCGATTCGATGACCGTATCCCCTTCCACTTCCGGCAGCTCTTTACGAGTTGGAAACGTGATTGGGGGTTCTGTGTTCCCAAAGCGCTCTACGACTCACTGCCGGAGGGCGACTACGATGTCCTGATAGATACCGAGGAGTCGCCCGGCACCCTGAAAGTGTTGGAGTACCATCTGCCTGGTAAACTCGAGGAAACCATCGTTTTCGGCGCCAACCTGGATCACCCGGGCGTTGCCAACGATGGCGTGTCCGGCGTAGCCGTAGGTGTAGCCCTTTTCGAAATGCTTCGCGAGCGTGATTTGAAATTCAGTTATCGGCTGGTGCTGGCACCAGGCATCATGGGTAACGAATACTATCTGGGCAGGATGCCCGATGATGATCGGCAACGTCTGTTAGAGGGTGTCATGCTGGAAATGCTGGGCTCGCCCACGCAGCTGAATCTGCAGTTATCGAGAAGCCAGAAAAGCAATATCGAGCTTTCGCTACAGGAAGCGCTCGGTGAGGTAGACTACGAGCACCGAATTGGGGAGTTCGAAAGCCTTCTTCTCAACGACGAGTACATCTGGGAGGCCTATGGTATTCCAATGGCCTCGCTGTCACGCTTCCCCTATCCTGAGTACCATACCGATGCCGATAATGTAGCGTTGATGAGCGAACAACGGCTTGCCGAAGCACTTAGTCTCGTTGAGGATGCCATCAGTAGACTCGAGACATCACCCGTTATTAAAAAAAGATTCATGGGCAATATTTGTCTGTCAAATCCTGAATACGATCTATATATCGACCCTGGTCAAGTTGCTTTCGGCGATAAACCGGATGAAAATATACGGAGGAAGAGGAAGCTTATGAACATCATTCCTTCCATTAGCAGACCAACGACCATCCGGCAACTGGCTATGGAAGTGGCACTTCCGATGACGACCGTAGAACAATATATAAATGCCTGGAAGCATTGTGGTTTGTTGGAGGTTTACATCTGATAAAGGAAAATTTTTGTTAATTTTATATGGATAGGGGCGTAGAAAAGTCGAGCATTCTTACGATAGGTGTTGTCATTATGTAATTGTCATAGTAGCAATTGTTTGTTTTTCATGATTGCTGCATTTTTTCGCTTAAGGGTATTGAGTAGCCCGGATTAAAGAAATCAGCGCAGCAGTGTGCCAAGCGAAGCCTGATTGCCCCCTAAACCTACTGACGAGGATTGGCTTATTCATGAGACTGGCCTAAAGATCAAGATAGCGGATGGTATTCTCTCGAAAAATTACTGTTATGGAAAGAACCTGATTACAGAGGACCATCCGCCATGGGTAAAAGCGTATCTCACTGGATCCCGCCTGCAACGGCTCCATCTGTGTTGAGCTCGGCAGCCAGTGCTCCACCACCGACAGCGGTGCCTTGCGGTTGCTGCTTGAAGCCCTCGACAATAGCGACGGGATTGATGCGGCTGGTGATCTGGAGCTTGACCTCGCTGAACGAAGTCGGCGCTCGACGTGCATCTCTCGTCGACGGATCGCGGCGCCTCCCCCGTCCAGGACGTGATGGTCCACAACGAGGTGAGCCTGTGCTTCTGAGCCTCTACGCCCCTCAAGTCCTGTATGGCCTGCGCTGTCTGCTGCAGCGGCAATCCCGGCAAGGCTGGAGCCTTATCCGGATGCGCGAGCAGGAACTCACGGTAGCTGGCTACGTTTTCGCTCCACGCCCGGCGCATCACCGTTCACCTCGGTGACGCCGCCGATAAAAAGTGGCGGACCTTGTCGAAGGGACTGCCGAGTCTGACCTCGCTGAGCTGACGACCCAACGCCACCACGACTGACCCAAATGAGGAAGCGGCCACAGCGGTGACGGGCAATCACGGCTGCTCTGAGGGACGACATTTATTCCTTAAAGTTATTGAGAAACGAAGAAAAGCTTTATTCGGGCATTAACCGGCAGATTCTCACAACGCGAATGCTGCTCTTGGGGGTCGGTACCGGAAACACGGGTATTCACGATGATCGATCAGCGACCTCATGATTGTGACGGGTTGAATCGTATTCTGGCAGAAACATCCTGATTCTAAGAGAGAAAACCGATCGTCATCTTCGCTTTCAGGTTAGCCTCATGAATAAGTCGGGTTAAGTCCTTTCACACAGCGCAATATAGTATGTCTGCAGGAGAGACTGAGAGCGCTCTCATTATAAAGCATTATTTTATTCAGTATTTATATGCGTGTAGCGGCATGCACAGGAAAAATCCTGTGCCATAATTACTTTTAATTACATCTTGTAACGATGAGTTTCCCGATTCTCCATAGAGGCAGGAAATCATGCGCCACTCTCGCCACCTTCCCTCCTTAGCGGTCCTGCTTGGCGTCATTCTACTGGCCGGTTGCTCGATGGCACCAGGTGGACATATCGATTATAGCGCTGAGGCTGTGCCTCTCGATGGTCTTGTCGATATCCAGCCCATCACACCCGCACTGGTAGCCACCTACCGCGAGACAGTCAGTCAGGCGCACCCGATGGAGCGCCAGTTGCGTGACTCTCTGGAGAGCTACGAATACCGGGTCGGGCCAGGCGATGTGCTCAGTATCATTGTTTATGACCACCCCGAATTGACCATCCCTGCTGGGAGTGAGCGCAGCGCTGCAGAAGCTGGCCATGAAGTCCGCCGTGACGGTAGCATTTTCTATCCATATGTCGGTCGGGTCCAGGTCGCGGATCTCACTCTCGGCGAGATCCGTGAAATACTCGCTCGTCGTTTGTCCGTTTATATTTCTGAGCCCCAGGTTGACGTGCGCATGGCGGCCTTCAACTCGCAGAAGGTCTATGTCAGTGGAGCGGTAGGCACGCCCGGTACTCTGCCCATTACCAGTGTGCCGATGACTCTGGTGGATGCCATCAGTCAAGCCGGGGGTGCCCAGGACGATGCCAACTGGCATGAGGTGATCCTCAACCGGGCCGGACAGGAAGAGCGTCTTTCACTTTACGCCCTTCTGCGCCAGGGCAATCAGCGTGAGAACCGTCTGCTGCGTAATGGAGATGTCGTGCATGTGCCTAGCGCCGAGAACCAGAGCGTCGCGGTGATGGGCCAGGTGCGTCGCCCTGGCAATTTGATGCTGGGTAATGAGCGGCTGTCACTCACAGATGCAATCGCCCGTGCAGGCGGGATAAGCGAAGAAACTGCAGAGCCCTCGGGAATCTTCGTCATACGTGGGCACGATGCAGGCAGCGACAAGCTGGCCACAGTCTTCCAACTTGACGTCAGCAACGCCACGGCATTCATCATGGGCAGCGATTTTAGGCTGCAGCCGCAAGACGTGGTCTATGTGACCACCGCCCCGGTGGCCCGCTGGAATCGCGTGATTAGCCTGCTGCTCCCATCGCTGGTGCTGCCCGGAGATGTGGCTCAAAGCGCTTCCGACGTCAGCGACCTGTGATCCTTCAAGAAGGTGCACTGATATGAACATGGCCCTTCCCACACAGCTTGACAGGGACGGTATTGATCTGGGGCGATTGATCGGCATGTTGCTCGATCACAAGTGGCGGATCGTTTTTATCACGTCTCTGTTTACCGCTGGAGGGGTGCTTTACACCATTCTGGCAACGCCGATCTACCAAGGCGATGCCCTCGTCCAGATCGAGCATCGCTCCTCGGTGAGCCCGCTTGGTGATCTGGCCAATGTTATGGGAACGGGAGATACCCCTGACAGCTCTACTGCCGCGGAATTGCAGATCCTGCAGTCGCGCTTGGTGTTGGGTCAGGTCGTGGACCGGGTCGGGCTGGATACCGTAATACGTCCCAAACGTCCGCCGCTGGTCGGGAATTTCATTGAACGGCATCAGATTGCCCGCCCCAACTTTCTCATCCACCGTCTGGACCTTGCCGAATGGCTGCCTCGACGTCTCGAGTTTCCCGCGTTCATCAAAGAAATCCCAGCAACACCCGAGATGCTTAAGGGCAGCATTGCAGTTCCCGACATCTTGAAGTCAGAGCTCTTTTTCCCAGACTTCTTGCAGGGACGGACACTGGTATGGGGAGGCGAGTCACTGCTTCTGGCCCGCCTCGAGGTTGCCGATCCCCTGCGAGGTAGCCCGCTGATCGTCACGGCAGGGGAGCGCGGTGCCTATACCCTTACCCTGGGCGGTGAGAAACCCCGCGTGCTTGGCCAGGGACAGGTAGGTGAGTTGGCCAGTTTCGCCAATGGCGACATCGAATTGCGTCTGGCCGAGATTGACGCCCCTGAGGGTGCCCAGTTCATCCTGATCAAGCGCTCTCGTCCTGCCGCCATCGAGAGCCTGGGCAATCGCCTGAAGGTGGACGAGATCGGAGGAGGGCGCATCGCCAACACCGGCATGCTGCGCCTCACGATGACAGGCCCCGATCCCGACGAGATCCGTCGTTCGCTGGATGCCGTGGCCGAGACCTTCCTCACCCAGAACGTTCAGCGCCAGTCCGCCGAGGCCGAGAAGAGTCTGGCCTTCCTGGAGGAACAGGCCCCGCAGCTTCGCGATCAGCTGGCCGTTGCCGAGGACAGCCTCAACCGGTATCGCACCGAGCAGAACAGTGTCGATCTCAGCGCCGAAGCCGAGGCTACTGTCCAGCAGTTCATCGAGCTTGAAAGCCGGCTCAGCGAACTCGAGTTCCAGGAAGCCGAGCTC
>NZ_JBEGCI010000023.1:0-37548 GCF_040196315.1 Halomonas pelophila | reverse complement strand
GCCGCCATGCGCAAATTGGTGCATATCGCTTTCGGCGTCTTGAAGTCACAAACCGAATATCGGCCACAACCAACTCAATGAGGGTTGCGGCCGGTCAGGAGAGACGGTATCTCCTCTTCGGCTCGTCCCCAGCGCCTCTTGATTCCGGTAACTGCGATAGTCCTGGCCCGTGGCGGACGGTGCCGAGAGCGGAAAGTCACTCGCTGAAGGAGATCTCCGGCCCGTCGGACTGCTGGTCTTCGACCTGCTCGGTCACCTGGCGGGCCATCTCGCGGAAGCTCGCGGTCACCTCGCCCTCGGGCTCGGCCACCACGGTGGGCCGACCGCCATCGACCTGCTCGCGGATCGCAAGACTCAGCGGCAGCCGGCCGAGCACGCGAGTCTCGTACTCGTCGGCGATGCGCTCACCGCCGCCCTCACCGAAGATCGGCTCGCTGTGACCGCACTGGGAACAGGTGTGCAGGCTCATGTTCTCCACCACGCCGAGCACCGGCACGTTGACCTTGCGGAACATCTCGATGCCCTTGCGAGCGTCGAGCAGCGCGATGTCCTGGGGCGTGGTCACGATCACCGCGCCGTCCACCGGCACCTTCTGGGCCAGGGTCAGCTGGATATCGCCGGTGCCCGGCGGCATGTCGATGAACAGGTAGTCGAGATCGTCCCACGCCGTCTGCGTGAGCATCTGCTGGAAGGCCCCGGCCACCATCGGCCCACGCCACACCATGGGCTCGCGGACGTCGGCCAAGAAGGCCATGGACATGGCCTGGATGCCGTGGGCCTCGAGCGGCCGAAAGCGGTTTTCGCCGGCGGACTGGGGACGCACGCCCTCGCCCACCCCGAGCATCTGCGCCTGGCTGGGACCATAGATATCGGCATCCAGGATGCCGACCCGGTAGCCCTCGGCGGCCATGGCCAGCGCCAGGTTGACGGTCACGGTGGACTTGCCCACCCCGCCCTTGCCGGATGCCACGGCGACGATATGCTTGACCCCTTCGATCACGGATCGCTCCTTATGCAGTTGGGGGTTGCCACGCGAGCGGCATGAACGGTCAGTATACCCGCCGGGTCGCCCCGCCATGCAATGCCTGCCCGTCGATGCCCGGCCTTCCCTCTGATCTTCACGCCCATCTGCCCGCTCGCTCGAGCCCACCAAGGAGAACGGCGAGCCGGTGGCTCGCCGTTCGACGGGTTGAGACGATCCCGCGGGATGGCTCAGTCGGTATTGGCGTCCTGGGAGGCCTCGGCTTCCGGCTTGGCCTCGGCTTCCGGCTTGGCCTCGGTTTCCGGCTTGGCCTGGGCTTCCGCCTTGGCCTCGGAGGTTTCACTGTCGTCGGACTGAACGCTCTGCTCCAGTTCATCCAGCTCGCTGCGCCAGGTCTCGAGCTGCCCATCCAGCCGCTCGAGCTTGGACTGACGCGACGCCACCAGAGCATCGAGCTCGGCTACCTCCTCACGGCCGAGCTTGATGGCGAGCTCGAGATCCTTGAACGTCTCGCGGGCCTGATCGACGGCTGCAGTGGCTTCGTCCAGTTCGCCCTGGGTCGCCTCGAGGGCCTCGGCGGCCTCGTTGCGGCTCGTCTCCAGCTCGCTGATCTCCTGCTGGAGCGCATCACGCGCCTCCTGCTTAGCGGTGATCTCCTCATTCAGGCCGGCCAGGCTCTCTTCGGCGGCCGCGCTCTCCTGCTGGAGCTCATCGAGCCGAGCCAAGGCCTCGTCACGGGCGGCGACCGCCTCGCTGCGCTCCTGCTCGGCCTGCTGACGGGCCTCTTCGGCTTCCTGGCGGGCCTGTTCGGCGGCCTGGCGCGCCTCTTCGGCCTGCTGGCGAGAGGCCTGGGCCTCGTCGCGGGCCTGGGCGGCCTCGCGGCGCGACGCCTGGGTGGCAGCGAGCTCCTCCTCGGCGGTGGCAAGCGCCGCCTGGCGCTCCTTCAGGTCGGCCTCGGCGGACGTCACGGAGGCCTGTGCCACCTTCAGCTCGGTCTGCGCCGCGGCGATCTCGGCCCGAGTCCCTTCCAGCTCGGCCTCGGCGGCCTGCAGCTCCTCGCCAAGCACGGTGCGACGCGACTCGAGGTCATCGATGTTGCCGGCCGCGCTCTGCAACTCCTCGACGCGACCCGACAGCGACGCGTTCTCGGCCTGCACGGTATCGAGGCGCTCGCGGAGCGACTCCAGTGCCTCGTTGCTGGAACTGGAGCTCGACTGCGCCATCAGCGCCCAGATCAGTGCGACCGCCGCCACGGCCGTCAGGCCCTTGACGCGGTTGTCCTTGAACAGCTCACTCATCGATGTATCCGCCATCGGCGAATCCCCCTAAATGGTTGGGTGTCGGTCGCCGGCCACCCTCGGCCGGCCATCATGGTGTCGTCTTCCAGCATACACGCCCAACCGGCGACCGCCACCCGGGCGGCGATCATGCAGTCAACGTCAGGACTCGACCTTGCCGCGCAGGGCCTTGTGACGCCCGCGCTTCTTCTTGCTGTCGAGCCGGCGCTGTTTGGCGCCCTTGCTGGGCCGGGTGGCGATGCGCTTCTTGGGCGCGTACATCACGCTCTTGATCAACGCCTTGAGTCGCGCCAGGGCCTCGGTGCGATTGCGCTCCTGGGTGCGGTGGCTCTGGGCCTTGATGATCACCACGCCGTCGCGGGTGATGCGTTGATCGCCCAGCGCCAGCAGCTTCTCCTTGAAGCCCTCCGGGAGGCTGGAGGCGCGGATATCGAAGCGCAGATGAATGGCGGTGGCGACCTTGTTGACGTTCTGGCCGCCGGCGCCCTGGGCGCGTACCGCCTGCATCTCGATCTCGTGGTCGGGAATGGTCACCTGGCGAGAGAGTTCCAGCATGCTGCCTGCCTTGTCGTGAAAAGTGGGCCCGGCGCGGACACCGCCGGGCATGGGGCCAATCAGCTGGCCAGCCAGATCCGGTGTTTCGCCCCCTTGCCGGGCCGGTGGGCGCGCACGGTGACCTCCTCGACCAGCAGGCCGACGCGGCGCAGCCGCTCGGTGAAGGCCGGATCCTGTCCCGCCGACCAGACCGCCAGCACCCCGTCGGGGCGCAGCGCTTCCTGGGCCGCGGCGAGCCCCCGGGGAGAATAGAGCCAGTCGTTCTCGCGACGCGTCAGCCCCTCGGGGCCGTTATCCACGTCGAGCATGATGGCGTCGAAGCCGCTGGGCTCTGCGCGCAGCAGCTCGCCCACGTCGCCCAGGCTGACTCGCGTACGGGGATCGTCGAGGGGCCGTCCGGCCGCCGCTCCCAGCGGGCCGCGATTCCACTCCACCACGCCCGGGACCAGCTCGGCGACCACCACCACGGCATCCTCGCCAAGCGCCGCCAGGGCCGCCGCCAAGGTAAACCCCATGCCCAGGCCGCCGACCAGCACGCGCGCGCCGGGGCGGTCGGCGATCCGCTCGCAGGCCAGCTCAGCCAGAGCATCCTCGGAGCCGTGCAGGCGGGTGTTCATGAGATCGCCCGGCGCGCCGACGATGCGGATGGAGAACTCGTCATTGCGCTGCAGCAAACGCAGCTGAGTACCCTGGCCGGGAATGCTCGCGGTGCCGATCTCTTCAAATTTGGCCATGCTGCCTCGCTGTCACGGGAATGGCTCGGCCACCGGAACGGTGCCGAAAGCGCGCATTATGCGCGGGCCTCCAGCGACTTGCCATGCACGCGCCCGGGAAACGCGCTCCGGGGAGTCGAGCCCCTGACAACCGGACTCGCCCTGGCCGCGCGCGTCAGGCCGAACGCTTGGAACCGCGCGCTGGGGCCGGCATCACTCCTGCTTATGCGCCAGCGCCATGAGATAGAGCGCCAGCGCGAGCGCCAGCACCGAGAGCGCCAGATAGATGGCATCCAGCGGGGTGTCGAAGCTGATCCCCACCACCGCGCGGAAGAACTCGATGATCACCGCCAGGATCACCACCCGCGCAATCTTGTCCTTGAGCTGATCGAGGGAGCTGACGTTGAAGGGATGATGGGGATCACGCCCCTCGGCGGGCTCGATGCGCGAGACGAAAAGCTTGTAGACGCCCAGCGCGAAGATCATCAGCACCAGAGCGATCAGGTAGATGTCCACGGCCACGATGATGTCGGTGACCACGGTCTTGTGGATGTCAACGCCGCCGCTGAGATAGTGGCGCCAGGTATCGGCCAAGACCGAGAGCACGTCCAGGCTGGCGATGACGAACAGCACCAGCGCCCCCAGCAGCGCCGGGATCACGGCCATCAGCACCATCAGGCGCGAGTGCCACAGGAAGGCCTCGAAGCGTCGCTCGAGCTGCCCGCGACGCTTCGCGGGGCGAGGATCAGGGCGGTGTTGCGGTTCCATGTCGTGCGTCTCCTCGATGACGGGGCGTCCGCCGACGCGATCGCCGGCGAACATTTGACCCAGGCGCGCAGGATACCCCTATGATGACGCAGGCACACTGGCACGGCAGCCCCGATGACGTCACCCCCCGAAGCCCCCCGACAGTCGCTCCTCGCCCTGCTGCCGCTGACGCTGCAGTTCCTTTGGCGGGTGATATGCGCCTTCCTGCGCAACCGCGGCATCCTGCTGGCCGGCGGAGTCGGCTACAACATCCTGCTCTCCATCGTGCCGCTGTTCGCCCTGATGGTCGTGCTGCTGGCCGGCGTGGTGGACCAGCAGCACCTGCTCGAGGTGCTCTCCATCCAGGCGCGCCACCTGGCCCCCGCCCATGCGGAGGTGCTGCTCGACGCCGTGCGCACCCTGCTCGACTCACGGGACGTCATCGGCATCCTGGGCTTTCCCGTGCTACTGCTGTTCAGCTCCTTCGCCTTTCGCATGCTCGAGGATGCCCTGGCGATCATCTTCCATGCGCCCGACACCCACCATCCCCATCGCCGCCTCTGGGTCTCGGTGGCACTGCCCTACGCCTTCATGCTGGTGCTCGGGGCGGGCCTGCTCGCCCTGACCCTGCTGGTCAGCCTGGTCAGTTCGATGAATGCGCTGTGGCTGACGCTCTTCGAACGCAACCTCCCCCTGGCCGGCCTGTCCGAGCCGATGCTCAACCTGACCAGCTTCCTCGGCGTCTTCCTGCTGTTCAGCGCCATCTACAAGGTGCTGCCGGTGGTCACCATCGCCCTGCGTCGCGCCGTGGTGGGGGGCTTCGTCGCCGCCCTGCTGTGGGAAGGCGTGCGCTTCTTGCTGGTGTTCTATTTCGCCAACATCTCACTGGTCAACGCGGTCTACGGCTCCCTGGCGACCCTGGTCGTGGTGCTGCTGAGTCTGGAGGTGGGCGCCATCATCCTGCTGCTCGGCGCCCAGGTCATCGCCGAACTGGAACGCAACGCCCGTCTGGGCCTCGCCTGGTACATCGATCCCCGTCGCCAGGCGGTGACCCACGTGGATTGATGACACCCTCAGTTCCGAGCCTTGGACTTGTCCGAACCATTCAAGCGCCGGATGAGGTTCATCAGGCTACGACCGCTGACCATTCCCAGCAGGTAGAGGACCGCAATCAACAGCGCTATCGGTATCGAGAAGCTCCATGTCAAAAACCGCACCTCCACCAGCGTGAAGTTCTGCATGACAAGGACCATCACCAGCACCAACAGAAGAAGCTTGATACCCAACCAGAACCGTTCCATACCGCACCCCCTATATTCCACTTGAGAATTACCGAACCTTAGAAAGATGGTGAATCGCGTCCTCAGCGTCAATTCAGATAACGGCACCCCAGGCCTTTCAGAAGGTGGATAGCCCGGTGGCCTCCATGATCCGATAGCGCAGCCACTGCCGGGTCGAGGCGTCGTCATGGGCGGCGAAGGGCTCACTGGTGATGCGCGACGGGGTCGAGTGCCAGCGACGCTCGAAGAAGGCCGCCGCGTCGAGCAGGGCCTGGGTCGCGGCGGGCCCCACCAGGCGCACGCTGGTCTCGAGGTTCAGGTCGTCCAGGTTGCGCCGGGTGAAGTTGGCCGAGCCCAGGATCATCTCGGCCTCGGCATCGGCCACGGCGGGCCGGCGCAGCAGCAGCTTGCTATGGCACTGCTCGCCCTGGGTGGCACACCAGCGCACCGGTACGCCGGCGGCATGGAGCTCGCGGGCGACCGGCCGGTTGGGAATGCCGCCCTTCTCGATGCCGAAGGCGTCGCGATTGGGGTCGAGCAGCACGCGCAGATCCACGCCGCGCCGCTGGGCCGCCACCAGCGCCTCGATCAGCTCGCGATGCGAGAGGTAGAAGACGGCGACATCCAGCCGGTCGCCCGAATCGCTTGACTCGATGACTGCGAGCAGCGCCTCGCGGATGGCCCCCTCGGTCAGCACCTGCACCCTTGCTCCCGCGACCGGGGCCTGCGGGGCGGCCAAGGCACCGGGCCCCGGAAGGCGCACACCCGACCAGCCGGCCACCGGACGCTCCGAGGCCAGCAGGTCCAGCGCCGCCGCCCCCTCGAAGCGCAGCGCCACGTTGCCGTGCAGGCTGCTGGCATCGTGGGGATTGGCCGAGGTGACCAGTGCTGACAAGCCCTCGCCCCGATCGACGACCAGGGTCTTGCGATGGTTGGCGTTGAAGTTGAGCAGGGTCAGGTAGCTTCGCAGCGGCACCCGCCCCGTCCCCAGAGGATTGGGCAGCCAGCCACCATCGCGATGGTTGCCGAGCCAACGCGGCCCCAGGTGCCAGACCCCCGACCAGAGCGGATTGGAGGCCCGCGGTCGCGTCAGATCCGTGATCACTACCGTGACGCCGGCCTCGCGCAACCGCTCAAGGTGCGCAGGCTCGAGACCGCCATAGAGGGTGTTGAGCGGGTCGGTGATCACCACGGCCTCGAGCGACGGACGCTGCGCCCGGCGCTCGACCAGGGCATCGGTGAGCTCCGCCGACAGCGGCCGGAAGTCCTGGCCATCGGCGGCGCCGGCGAAATCGTTGAACAGGAACATGTCCAGCACCACCAGACGCTCGGCCTGGCCGATCAGCGCCATGACCTCGTCGAAGATCCGGCGCCGGGCATGTCGCTCACCGGACGGGGCGTACCAGGTCTCGTCGGCGAGGAAGCGCACACCCTCGGCGGGGCGTTCGGGAAAGGTCCGGCCAAGCCCTTCCGGCAGCGGCTTGTAGCGCTGCCACGCGCCCATGGCGAGCCAGGCCGCGAACAGTGCCGTCACGATCCAGGGCCACATTCGGCGCCTCCGTTGGCCTCGGCCTTTCATGCCGTCTTTCCTCCGACCTCTTCCCAGGCGCTTCCCGACCGCCATGACCGCCTCGCGACCCATGTCGCCGAGTGGGGCGACGTTCCCGCCAGCATAGCGACCGGCCGCCGCAAAAGCAGTACGCCCGGCCGAGGCCGGGCGCAGCAGATCGTGACCGTAGCCGATTCAGCCCTGGCGGTAGCGCCGGCGACGACGCCACACGAGGCGCGCCAGGGGAACCAGCGCCGCCAGCCCCAGGGCACCGATCGCCAGCACCGCGAGCATCGCCGGGCTGCCGGTATGGGCGTGGACGGCGGGAGCCGCATGGCCCGAATGCGCCAGGACCAGGGGGGTCGAGAGCAGGCTGGCTGGCAAGGTGGCGCCGAGGGAGACGGAGCGAAGCATCTTGGAAGGACGCAGGGTCATGGGGTGATCTCCTGGGAGTAATAGAAATGATCGGGAAAACGCGGGATCCGGCACGCAGCCGCGCTCGGCACCTGCGGCTCAGGCAGAGGCGGCATCGCGGTCGGAAGTCGTCGTCGACAGCGGGCGACGCTCCGGCAACATGCCGCGCTCGAGGATGAAGGCGATGATCTCCTCCAGGCCGACGCCGTCGTAGAGGTTGGCGAAGACGAAGGGGCGCTCCCCGCGCATCTTGCGCGAGTCGCGCTCCATGACCTCCAGCGAGGCGTGGACCTGCTCGGCGATATCGATCTTGTTGATGATCAGCAGGTCCGACTTGGTGATGCCCGGCCCCCCCTTGCGCGGGATCTTGTCGCCGGCCGAGACGTCGATCACGTAGAGGGTCAGGTCGGACAGCTCCGGGCTGAAGGTCGCCGAGAGGTTGTCGCCACCGGACTCCACCAGCACCAGCTCGAGCCCCGGATGGCGCGCCTGGAGGTCGTCGATGGCCGCCAGGTTCATGGAGGCATCCTCGCGGATCGCCGTGTGCGGGCAGCCGCCGGTCTCGACGCCGAGGATCCGGTCCGCCGGCAGGGCCTCGTGCTTGAGCAGGAAGTCGGCATCCTCGCGGGTATAGATGTCGTTGGTGACCACTGCGATATCGTAGTGGTCCCGCAGGGCGCGGCAGAGCTGCTTGAGCAGGGCCGTCTTGCCGGAGCCCACCGGGCCGCCGACGCCGATTCGCAGGCAATGGGTCATGTCGTTTCTCCTGTTGCACTCTTTCATCGTTACTGTCGGCACGGACGACTCACGGGACTCACCACGCCACACGCCCGAAACCCTGGCAAACCGGCCGGACTCCTGCGGTCGGAAAGACGGCACGTCCCTGTGCCGGCTTTCCTCGGTCTTCTTCCCTGAAGACCGACCGCGTCGCTTCGTCCGGCGTGCCAGCGGTCGTGCGAGGTAGATTCACCCGTGATCGCCCGGCCTTGTTGGGCGCTAACTTCTGAACAGTCGTGAGTACTGGGTCTCGTGCAGCGCACTGGCCAGGGCCAGGCCCGGCAGCGCCGGCCCCAGGGCGTCGTCCTCGAGCACCAGGGCCTCGTCCACCGCGGCCACCAGAGCCGGGCGTAGCCGCTCCACCAGGCGCTGCGCCGCGGTATGGCCCAGCGGCAAGGCCTTGCAAGCCACGGCCAGCTGGTTCTCCAGCCAGGCCCAGGCGAAACCCAGCAGCGCCTGACGCGCTGGCACGCCGCGCACGTGCGCCGTCCAGGCGAAGACCGTCACATAGCCGGCGTGGGCCGGCAGCGCCGGTGCCTCGTTCGAGGGGCCAGCGGGCAGCAGCGCGAGGCTGCCCAGCAGACGCACCAGGGCGGCGCCCAGACGGCGATCCTCGGCGGCAAGCTCCGCGGTCTCGCGGTTGGCCGCAAGCCAGGCGTCCCACTCGGCGATGGCCTCGCCATCCGCCTCGTCCCAGGCCCGGGTCAGGCGCGCCAGCGCCGGCAGCTCGCAGCGGGTCAGGCCGTCGTCCAGCACGCCCTCCAGCCACTCGCCGAGACTCGCTTCATCCGACACCCAGCCCAGCTCGAAGGCACTCTCGAGTCCCTGGGAGAAGGCGAAGGCGCCGATGGGCAGCGCCGGGCTGACCAGCTGCAGCAGTCCCAGCAGCGCCAGGTCATCGCCCCGCGCCGCCGTCGCCGGCCCCTCAGTGGGCATGGTCATGATCGTGGCCGTGGTGATGCGGGTGATGCCCGTGGCCCTCCCCGTCCGAGGCCTGGGCGTGGGACTGGGTATGTGACTGGGTGTGTGAATAGGCGCCGGGCTCGGGGTCGAAGGGCGCCTGGTGGTGCTCGAGGCGCGCCCCCAGCCGCTCGGCCAGCGCCTCCAGCACATGGTCCGGCGGGAAGCGCACGAAGCCGCCTTGACCGGGTGACGCGTCTTCATCCTCCCCCAGCGCCAGCTGCACGTGACGGTTGCCCAGGTGATAGGCGAGCCGCGCCAGGGGCAGGCCCGGCGCGATGCGGGCGGTAACCACCGGCTCTACGGCGGCGAGGATGCGCACCACCTCGCCGCCCTCGGCGCGCAGCCCCTCGCCGTCGCGCAGCACCGGGCCACGATCGAGGAACAGGCCCACGTCACGGCCCGCATCGCTTCGGGCCTTGAGCCGGCCGAGGACGCGCTGCTCATAGGCCAGCGTCAGGGTGTCACTCGCCCGGCTCGCCTCGATGGGCCCCAGGCGTTCAATCAATCTCAGCATCGTTCATTTCCTGTTTCGAGCTTCGAGTCCGTAAACAATTAGCCGCGGCTCATCCGGCGATAGGTCCAGGCGGGGGCGCTGTGAATACTTCCTTGTACGCTACCGATTCCTTCCCTGGAATCGGACCCCCGCCAGGACCTGTCCCCGGCGCCGCTCACTCGGGTGGTCCCTGCCCGCAGTCCGGCGCTTGGCACTCGGCGCTCAGAACAGGTGGTAGCGCTGAGCGAGCGGCAGCTCGGTGGCGGGCTCGCAGGTCAGGAGCTCGCCGTCGCAGCGCACCTCGTAGGTCTGCGGATCGACGCTGAGCTCGGGGCAGGCGTCGTTGAGCTTCATGTCGGCCTTGCGCACGCCCCGCACCTCCCGGCAGGCACTGAGCGGGCTGCGCAAGCCAAGTCGGTCGCCGATACCGGCCGCGAGCGCCGCCTGACTGACGAAGGTCAGGCGGGTCTGGCTCGTCGCCCGGCCGAAGGCGCCGAACATCGGGCGGTAGTGCACCGGCTGGGGGGTGGGGATCGAGGCGTTGGGGTCGCCCATGGGGGCCATGGCGATCATGCCACCCTTGAGGATCAGCGCCGGCTTGGTGCCGAAGAAGGCCGGCTTCCAGAGCACCAAGTCGGCCAGCTTGCCCACCTCGATGGAGCCCACGTCATGCGCGATGCCGTGGGTGATGGCAGGATTGATGGTGTACTTGGCGATGTAGCGCCGAGCGCGGACATTGTCGGCCCCGCGCGCCTCGTCCTCCGGCAGCAGGCCGCGCTGCTGCTTCATCTTGTGGGCGGTCTGCCAGGTCCGGCATATCACCTCGCCGACTCGCCCCATGGCCTGGGAGTCCGAGGCGATCATCGAGATCACCCCCAGGTCCTGGAGGATGTCCTCGGCGGCGATGGTCTCGCGGCGGATGCGCGAGTCGGCGAAGGCCACGTCCTCGGGGATATTGGGGTCCAGGTGGTGACACACCATCAACATGTCGAGGTGCTCGTCGATGGTGTTAACGGTATAAGGTCGGGTCGGGTTGGTCGACGACGGCAGCACGTAGGGCTTCGAGCAGGCGGTGAGGATATCCGGCGCATGGCCGCCCCCGGCCCCCTCGGTGTGATAGGTGTGGATGCCCCGTTCCTTGAAGGCGGCCAGGGTGTCCTCGACGAAGCCCGACTCGTTGAGCGTGTCGGTATGGATCGCCACCTGGACGTCATGACGCTCGGCCACACTCAGGCAGTTGTCGATGGATGCCGGGGTGGTCCCCCAGTCCTCGTGGAGCTTGAGGCCCATGGCGCCGGCCTCTAGCTGGGCCTCCAGGGCCTCGGGCAGGCTGGCGTTGCCCTTGCCGAGCAGGCCGATGTTCATGGGCAGGTCGTCCACCGCCTGGAGCATCTTGCCGAGGTGCCAGGCCCCCGGCGTGCAGGTGGTGGCGTTGGAGCCGGTGGCCGGCCCCGTGCCGCCGCCGAGCATGGTGGTGATGCCGCTCGCTAGCGCCTCCTCCACCAGCTGCGGGCAGATGAAGTGGATATGGGCATCGAGGCCGCCGGCGGTGAGGATCTTGCCCTCCCCCGCGATCACCTCGGTCCCCGGGCCGATGACGATCGTGACGTCCGGCTGGGTATCGGGGTTGCCGGCCTTGCCGATGGCTTTGATGCGACCGGCCTTCAGGCCCACGTCGGCCTTGACGATGCCCCACCAGTCGAGGATCAGCGCATTGGTGATCACGGTGTCCATGACCGAATCGTCGTGACGCTGGCTCTGCCCCATGCCGTCGCGAATCACCTTGCCGCCGCCGAACTTCACCTCGTCACCGTAGTGGGCGGCATCCCGTTCCACCTCGATCCACAGGTCGGTGTCACCCAGGCGCACCCGGTCCCCTAACGTGGGACCGTACATGTCGGCATAGGCCTGACGGCTGATCTTCATGACGATTCTCCCTGGTCCGAGTCACCGGGGTGCGGGGATCGCGCGGCGTCGGGCGCGGCAGACAGCTCGCCCATGACGTCGCCATGGAAGCCGAAGATGCGGCGCGCCCCGACGTAGGGAATCAGCGTCACCTCACGCACCTGGCCCGGCTCGAAGCGGATCGCCGTGCCGGCGGCCACGTCCAGGCGGTAGCCCCGCGCGGCGTCGCGATCGAAGGTCAGGGCCGGATTGGTCTCGGCGAAGTGATAGTGGGAACCGACCTGGATCGGCCGGTCACCGGTATTGGCCACCTCGACGGTGATCCGATCGCGGCCCGCACAGAGCTCGATCTCGCCGTCCTGTAACTGGTACTCACCGGGAATCATCAGCATCCCCCTCCTGTAATATTGAAAACTGCGCGAGCGATGGTCAGGCAAGGCGGCAAGCAGCAAAAAACGGATCGGACTCGCGCTCGAGTTTACGTCTCGTAAATGAGCATTTTTTGCTGCGATGCCAAAACGGCATGACCGAGCGCAGCCAGTTTTCAGACGATGGGCGTATGCACAGTGACCAGCTTGGTCCCGTCCGGGAAGGTGGCCTCGACCTGTACCTCGTCGACCATCTCGGCCACCCCCTCCATGACGTCCTCCCGGGTCAGGATCTCGCGCCCGTAGCTCATGAGGTCGGCGACGCTGCGCCCGTCGCGGGCGCCCTCCAGGATCTCGAAGCTGATCAGCGCCACCGCCTCGGGATAGTTGAGCTTGAGGCCACGATCGCGCCGCCGCTCGGCCAGCTGGGCGGCCGAGAAGAGCAGCAGCTTGTCCTTGTCTCTGGGGGTCAGTTCCATGGGGCATCTCCATCAAGAAAGGCAGTCAGGTCAGCCAGATCCTGGGGGTATGGGCGGGCTGGCCGAGCAGTCGGGGCCGCAGCATCTCCCAGGCCTGGCGACATAGGCGCCAGGCCTCGTTGCGCTCATTGCCGAGGTAGCGCAGCAGCAGCACCCCGTGGCGCACTGTCACCGCCCATCGCGGATTCGTCGGCAGGCCATCGCGCAGCGCCTGTATGGCGTCCGGTTCGTCATCGAGTCCCACCGCCCAGAGCGTGGCCTGCACGGTGGCTCCGCCCTGCCCCCAGCGGCCGGTAAAGCGCGGATGGCGGGGATCCAGCGATTGACGCTCGAGCCACAGGGGCCGACCGTTGCGGGTCAGATGGAAGCGCTGCTCGATGCGGCCGCTCAAGAAGGGCAGTGCACTCGCCGGACGGCCCAGGGCCATCACCTCCCAGCCGAGGCAACGTGACGTCTCCGACAGGGCGATGGTGGTGCGCTGCTCTCCCTTCGAGCCGTCGAAGGCCAGGGTCTCCTGGGGCAGCCACTCGAGCACCCCCTCCTCGGCGACCTCGAGGTGCGTGGCCTGCTGCCAGGCGACGCCATGGCTGTCGGCCCGATAGAGCTTGTTGGCGGCCGGGGTGGTCAGCAGCGCATGAGCGCCCGCGCCGACCCGGGCGCTGATGGTCAGGGCGTCACCGCTGACCAGTCCGCCGGGCGGATGCAACAGATAGACATGGCAGGGGCCCTGTCGGCCCTCGGGGTGAAACGACCGCTGCACCCGCAGCGGCCCGTGGTGACGGGCGCGGGTCATGCGGGTCACGCCGTCGCGGGGCTCGAAGGCCAGGTCCAGCGAGGCCGCCCAGTGGCGGTCGGCATCGAAGCGGTGGCCCGAGACCGGCCCCGAGGCCGGCCCCGAGGCCGGGGATGGCGGTCCTGGCGTGAGTGTCGAGAAGGCCGTCATGGCAGTCCGCCCTGTCAGGAAAGTGGCAACTGCACTGACCTCAGCAAGGGCCGTACCAGAACGCAGAGGCCCATAGTTAACCCAGCCTTTTCAATCATTTACATTAGAGGATGAGGAAGGATGTGAGCGCGGGTGCGCACCGACCAGGTGCACTGGAGTGCGTCCGGCGCACCAAGGTCGGGAAGAGAGGTGGGCAGCCGTCCCTTTATGGTGCATGCCTGCCCCTGAGCGGCGCCCGGGCGATGCCGAGTGTGTGCGCCAGAGACGAGCGCCCAGCCCGGACGGGTGCCGGGCTGGGCGCAAGCCATGACCTGGTGGGTTTACACCGCTAGACCGTCAGATGCTCGCGAATCAGGGCCTCGGAGAGTTCACCGATCTCGCCGCGGGCCACGGGGCGGCCCCGATCCATGATCACGAAGCGGTCGGCATACTTGCGGGCGAAGGGCAGCTTCTGCTCCACCAGCAGCACGCTGAGGCCATCCTCGCGGATCAGCCGGCGGATCACCTCGCCGATCTGGGCCACGATGTTTGGCTGGATGCCCTCCCCCGGCTCGTCGAGGATCAGCAATCGCGGCTCGAGCACCAGGGCCCGGCCGATGGCCAGCTGCTGCTGCTGGCCGCCGGAGAGGTCGCCGCCCCGGCGATGCTTCATCTCCTCGAGCACCGGGAAGAGTTCATAGACCCGCGACGGAATCCGCTTCAGGCCATCGCTTCGCGCAGCCAGGCCGGTGCGCAGGTTCTCCTCCACGGTAAGCAGCGGGAAGATCTGGCGCCCCTGGGGCACATAGCCGATGCCCAGTCGCGAGCGATCCTCCACGCGTTTGCGAGTCAGCTCGACGTCATCGGCGTAGCGGATGCTCCCGGAGGCCACCGCCACCTCGCCCATGATCGCCTTCATCAGGGTGGTCTTGCCCACCCCGTTGCGTCCCATCACGCAGGTGCACTGGCCGGTGAGCACCTCGAGGTCCAGGTCCCAGAGGGTATGGCTCTCGCCGTAGTACTGGTTAAGCGTCTCGATGGTCAGCATCAGGCGGCCTCCTCGTCGGGGTCCGCGCCCAGATAGACCTCGACGACCTTCGGGTCGTGGGAGACCCGGTCCATGCTGCCCTCGGCCAGCACGCTGCCCTGGTGCAGCACCGTCACGGTGCGGGCGATGGAGCGCACGAAGCCCATGTCGTGCTCGACCACCACCACGGACTGCTTGCCCTTGCCGGCGAGGCCCGTGAGCAGCTCGGCGGTGCGCTCCATCTCTTGCTCGGTCATGCCGGCCACCGGCTCATCGACCAGCAGCAGCCGGGGACGCTGCATCAGCAGCATGCCGATCTCCAGCCACTGCTTCTGGCCGTGGGAAAGGATGCCGGCCAGGCGGTGGCGGAGCTCGGTGAGCCCGATGGTCGCGAGCACCTCCTCGATGCGGTCGCGGATCTCGCCTGTCAGGCGCGCGGTGAGCGTGGGCAGGATGCGCTTGTCGGCCGCCATGGCGAGCTCGAGGTTCTCGAACACCGTCAGGGCCTCGAATACCGTGGGCTTCTGAAACTTGCGCCCGATGCCGAGGCTGGCGATCTCCGGTTCGCTCTTGGCCAGCAGGTTGTGGCGGCTGCCGAACCATACCGAGCCGGTGTCCGGTCGGGTCTTGCCGGTGATGATGTCCATCATGGTGGTCTTGCCGGCCCCGTTGGGGCCGATGATGCAGCGCAACTCGCCATCATCGATGGTCAGGTTGAGGTCGTTGATCGCCTTGAAGCCGTCGAAGCTGACGGTGACGCCGTCCAGGTAGAGGATCGGGCCATGACGGACATCCACCGGAGAGGCCGCCGGCACCAGGAAGTCGAAGACCCGGTCACGATCGGCCAGGGATTGCAGGAAACTCATGCGGAGGCCTCCCGGGGCGCAGAGGGTTCAGGCGATGGCGGTCGAGACGTTCGCCGGGGGCGAAGGCGATAGGCCAGCAGGCCGGCGATGCCCCTGGGCAGCAGCACCGTGACCAGCACGAACATCCCACCCAGGGCAAACAGCCAGGCATCCGGCATCACCCCGGTGAAGACCGTCTTGGCGTAGTTGACGAGTATCGCGCCGATGACCGCGCCGTAGAGGGTCGCGCGCCCTCCCAGCGCCACCCAGAGCACGATCTCGATGGAGAAGATCGGCGAGAACTCGCTGGGGTTGATGATGCCCACCTGGGGGACATAGAGCGCCCCGGCGACCCCGGCCAGCATGGCCGAGACCACGAAGACGAACAGCTGGAAACGCTCGACCCGATAGCCGAGAAAGCGCGTGCGCGCCTCGGCGTCCCGGGTGGCCACGCTGACCCGGCCGAGCTTGCTGGCGACGATGGCACGGCACAGCACATAGCCGATGGCCAGGGCCACGCCGGTGGCCAGGAACAGGCCGAGCCGTGTGGCGTCGCTGCGGAGGTCGAAGCCCAGCAGCTCCTTGAAGTCCGTCAGCCCGTTGTTGCCGCCGAAGCCCATCTCGTTGCGGAAGAAGGCCAGCATCAGGGCGAAGGTCAGGGCCTGGGTGATGATCGAGAGATAGACCCCGGTGACCCGCGACCGGAAGGCCAGGAAACCGAACACCAGCGCCAGCAGCCCCGGGGCCAGCAGCACCATCAGGAAGGC
Organism: Halomonas pelophila; assembly: GCF_040196315.1. Taxonomy (NCBI): domain Bacteria; kingdom Pseudomonadati; phylum Pseudomonadota; class Gammaproteobacteria; order Oceanospirillales; family Halomonadaceae; genus Halomonas; species Halomonas pelophila. The sequence goes on along the minus strand of NZ_JBEGCI010000023.1, from coordinate 21,464 downwards.
GAACCAGGCCATGTCGAAGCCCAGCCAGTACCAGGGCAGCGCGTCCCAGTCGAGAAATACCATGAAGTCCGGCAGCAGCGGATCCCCGTAGGTGCCGCGATCGCCGATCTGGCGCATCAGGTACATGCCCATGGCATAGCCACCCAGGGCGAAGAAGGCCCCGTGGCCCAGGCTCAGGATCCCGAGATACCCCCACACCAGGTCCACGGCCACGGCCAGCAGCGCGTAGCTCAGGTACTTGCCGAGCAGCGTCACGGTGTAGGTCGAGACATGCAGCGGATGCTCTGCCGGCAGGGCCAGGTTGAGCAGCGTCACCAACGCCAGGGCCGTGAGCAGGATGCCCAGGAAGCACTGGGTCGCGCGTTCACGAAACGGTCGTGTGAGCCACGAACTCGAGGCATGCATGAATCAGCCCTCCGCTGCCCGGCCCTTCTGCGGAAAGAGTCCGCGGGGGCGCTTCTGGATGAACAGGATGATGAAGACGAGCACCAGGATCTTGGCCAGCACGGCGCCGGCCCAGGGCTCGAGGACCTGGTTGATCACCCCCAGCGACAACCCGGCCACCAGGGTTCCCCAGAGGTTCCCCACCCCGCCGAACACCACCACCATGAAGGAGTCGATGATGTAGTTCTGGCCGAGGTTGGGGCCGACGTTGGTCAGCTGGGAGAGTGCCACGCCGGCCAGCCCCGCCACGCCCGATCCCAGGGCGAAGGTCATAATGTCCACCCGGGTCGCCCGGATGCCCATGGAACGTGCCATGGCCCGGTTCTGCGTCACCGCCCTCACCTCCAGTCCCAGCCGGGTACGCCGCATCACCAGCATCAAGCCGGCGAACACCAGCAGCGCGAAGCCCAGCACGTAGAGGCGGTTCAAGGTCAGCGACAGGCCCTCGTTGATCATCAGCGAGCCGCTCATCCACTCCGGGCTGACCACGGTGCGGTTGAGCGGCGAGATCACGGTGCGCACCAGTTGCTGGAGGATCAGGCTGACGCCGAAGGTGGCCAGCAGGGTCTCCAGGGGGCGGCCCTTGAGGAACTGGATGACCCCGCGCTCGATGGCGATGCCGGCCAGCGCCGCCACCAGGAAGCCGGCGGGAATGGCGAGGATCAGCGCCAGGCCGGGCTGGCCGGGCAGCAGCTGCTGCATCGCCCAGGTGGTGTAGGCGCCGAGCATCATCAGCTCGCCGTGGGCCATGTTGATGACCCCCATCACGCCGAAGGTGATGGCCAGGCCAATGGCCGCCAGCACCAGCACCGAGCCCAGCGACAGGCCGAAGTAGAGGGTCTCCAGGCCCCGGTTGAGCCTGAGCTTCTGCTCGATGTCGGCAAGCGCCGAGCTTGCTGCCTCGGCAAGCGCGGGATCGTCGCTGCGCGCGGCGGCACTGAGGGCCGCACGGGCCTCGCCATTGAGGCTCCCCGCCAGGCTGGAGACCGCCTCCACATTGCCCTGCTCGAGCCGATGGATCGCCAGCCCCTGCGCCAGCAGGCGGCTGACCTCGGCATCCTCTTCGTCCTCGAGCAGGCCCTGCAGGGGCGCCACCATGGCCTCGTCGACCTGCCCCAGCAGGTCGCGGGCCGCCTCGCGACGGGCCCCGACGTCATCCACCCGCAGGTCGAGCACCGCCAGGACACTCTGCAGCTGGCCGCGCAGCGCATTGTTGATGCCGATGCGGTCGAGCTCACGGCGCGACATCTCGCCGAGGTCCTCGCCGGTCAGGGCATCGACCACCGGCCAGTTCCGGCCCCGGTTCTCGAGCACCACGACGAAACGCCCGCTCTCCTTGTGGCGCTGCAGCTTTCCGCCGAGCAGGGCTTCCAGCCAGCCACGGCTGCGCTCGTCGCCGCTGGCGACGATGGCCTCGATGACTCCATCCATCCGGGCGTAGGACGCCGCATCGAGGGACTCCAGCAGGGACTGGCCAGCGGGTGTCGTCGCCGACTGGGCCTGGGCCGATACCCCCCACCCGACGAGCAGGCAGAGCATCAGTCCCGACACGAGGGAGCGGATCATCCTCATGGGCGTGTCCTATAGAAGTGAAGAGATGGCGTATCTCGGACCAACCAGGCCAGCGAATGCCTCAGGGCGATCGCCGTTGGCGGTATCGCTGGGGGCTTTGCCGTCGACAAGCCCTCGCGAGGGCTTGTCGACGGATCCCCTGATCGCTTGGTAAGTCGATAGGGGCGCTTACTCGGCCGAGGCCACCTCGGCCTGGCCACCGCAGCTGCCCTTCACGACGTTGTAGTTGCCGCAGGACAGGGGGGCGCGCCAGTCGCTGATCAGGTCCTTCGAGCCTTCCAGGTAATCGGACCAGGCATCGCCGGCCACGGTGGAGGGGGTCTCCCAGACGATGGAGAACTGGCCGTTATCCTGGATCTCGCCGATCAGCACCGGCTTGGTGATGTGGTGGTTGGGCATCATGGCCGCATAGCCACCGGTGAGGTTGGGGACGCTGACGCCGATGATGGCGTCCTTGACCTCGTCGACCTCGGTGGTGCCGGCCTTGCGTACCGCCTCGGCCCACATGTTGAAGCCGATGTAATGGGCTTCCATGGGGTCGTTGGTCACCGCCATGTCATCGCCGGTGTACTCGATCCAGGCGTCGATGAAGTCATAGTTGGTGTCCGTATCGACGCTCATGAAGTAGTTCCAGGCGGCGAGATGCCCGACCAGCGGCGCGGTGTCGATGCCAGTGAGCTCCTGCTCGCCCACCGAGAAGGCCACCACCGGGATGTCGGCGGCGTCGATGCCCTGGTTGCCCAGTTCCCGATAGAAGGGCACGTTGGCGTCGCCATTGATGGTCGAGACCACCGCGGTCTTCTTGCCCTGGCTGCCGAACGCCTTGATCTCGGAGACGATGTTCTGCCAGTCGGAATGACCGAAGGGGGTGTAGTTGATCATGATGTCCTCGTCGGCCACGCCATGCGACTTGAGGTAGGCGTCGAGGATCTTGTTGGTGGTACGCGGATACACATAATCCGTGCCAGCCAGCACCCAGCGCTCCACGCCGATGTTGTTCATCAGGTAGTTGACGGCCGGAATCGCCTGCTGGTTGGGGGCCGCCCCGGTGTAGAAGACGTTCTCGGAGGACTCCTCCCCCTCGTACTGCACCGGATAGAAGAGCAGGCCGTTGAGCTCCTCGACCACCGGCAGCACGGACTTGCGCGACACCGAGGTCCAGTTGCCGAAGATCACGTCGACCTCCTCCTGGGCCAGCAGCTCGCGGGCCTTCTCGGCGAACAGCGGCCAGTCGGAGGCCGGATCCACCACGACGGCCTCCAGCTGGCGACCCAGCAGGCCACCGTCGGCGTTCTGCTGTTCGATGAGCATCTCGACGGTGTCCTTGAGCACCGTCTCGCTGATGGCCATGGTGCCGGAGAGCGAGTGCAGGATACCGACCTTGATCGGGTCCTCCTGGGCCAGGGCAGGTGCCGCCACGCCCAGGCTCAGGAGGGACGCGGCCAGCCAGCGGGAAGAACGGAAAGCGGATGACGGAATCATGAGAGCTCCTTGCGAGCGATGTTGTTGTCGATGAGTCCAGCGCAGGAGGCCATCGCGAGAATGCCTCTACCCTGGTATCGCAAGGGATGTGCCACATCGCCATCGTGCCGGCTTTACCTCGGCGAATCAGTCTATTGGCAGAAGCTCAACGAGGGGCGGCATATGCCATCGTGCGCTTTCCTGGAGCAGGCGCCCGCCCCGCCGCTCCCTCATCGCCCGATACCATGGTGCAGCGCACCACGATGGGGCGCGAGGGCCAGACGCAAGACGGGGGCGCCGGCCTGGCCGACACCCCCGCGGGCAGGACGAACGCCATAGGGCTCAGTCGCCTTCCGGATTACCCGTGCCGGTGGTCACCTTCATGCGACGGCGCAGGAGCGGGCCGACGATGTAGGGCAGGATCAGCCCGAGGCCGGCGAACACCCAGAGGCCGATGGCCAGTCCGCTGTCCCACAGGATGGTCCAGTCGCCGTCGGCGATGTCCATGGCGTGGCGCAGGTTCTTCTCCATCTCCGGCCCCAGCAGCAGGCCGAGGATCACCGGCACCAGCGGGATCTCCAGCTTGCGCAGCACGTAGCCGCCCACCCCGAAGGCCACCATGAAGTACAGATCGAAGGTGGTATTGCTGATCGAGTAGATCCCCACGAAGGCGATCATGGTGACGACCGGCAGCAGGTACATCGGCGGCACCGAGAGCAGCTTGACGAAGATCCCGACCAGCGGAATGTTCAGGATCAGCAGCAGGAAGTTGCCGATCAGCAGTGCGGCGATCACGCCCCAGACGATGTCGGCGTTCTGGGTGAACATCAGCGGACCCGGCGTGATGTTGAGCGAGATCAACAGCGCCAGCAACACGGCCGTGGTGCCGCTGCCCGGCACGCCCAGCGTCAGCATGGGCACCAGCGCCCCGCTGGAGGCGCCGTTGTTGCCGGCCTCGGGACCGGCCACGCCGCGCGGGTCGCCCTTGCCGAAGTAGCCCTTCTTGCCGATCACCTTCTTCTCGAGGGTGTAGCCGATGAAGCTGCCAAGCGACGCGCCGGCGCCCGGCAGCACGCCGGCGATGAAGCCCAGCACCCCGCCCCGAATGCTCGATGGCAGGATGTTGCGGATGTCCTTCCATTTCAGCGTGAGCTTGTTGACGGCCATCTTTTCCTTGCCGCCACCGGCCTTCTCCTCGATGAAGAACAGCAACTCGGAGATGGCGAACAGGCCGACGATGGCGATGATGAAATCCACGCCCTCGTAGAGTTCCAGCACGCCGAAGGTGTAGCGCTGCACGCCGGTGTTGTCGATGCCGACGGTGGCGATCATCAGGCCGATGGCCGCCGCGACGACCGTCTTCATGGGGTTCTTGCCGGTGATGCCGCCCAGAGTGGCAAACGCCAGCAGGAAGAGCGCGAAATACTCGGCCGGTCCGAAGGTCAAGGCGAAGTCGGCCAGCAGCGGCGCCAGCAGGATCAGGCCGATGGTGGCGATCAGACTGCCGATGAAGGAGGCCACGGCGGAGATGGCCAGTGCCTCGGAAGCCTTGCCCTGTTGGGCCATGGGATAGCCGTCCAGGCAGGTCATCATGGCCGGCTCATCACCGGGAATGTTGAGCAGGATCGACGAGATGCGCCCGCCGTACATGGCACCGGCATAGACCGAGGTCAGCATGATCATCGCGGTTTCCGGGGCGAGCCCCAGGGTGAAGGCCAGCGGGATCAGGATCGCCACCCCGTTGGCCGGACCCAGTCCCGGTAACGCCCCGATCAGGGTACCCAGGAAGGCGCCGAGCAAGGCGAACATCAGGTTGTGCGGTGCCAGGGCGACGCCGAACCCGTCCATCAAGAAGCCAAGCGTTTCCATCAACTCACCTCCAGGAACGAGAGCAGGCCCAGCGGCAACGCGAGGTCCAGGGCGAAGTTGAACAGCAGGTACACCACCACACCGGATATTGCCCCGGTGACATAGGCCTTGACCGGATGAGAACCCATGCGCCAGCACAGGGTGCCGACGGCCAGGGTAGTGCTGATGATGAAGCCGAGCGGTTGCAGCAGCGCGGCGTAGAGGATCAGCACGACCACGGCGACGATCAGCTCGATGCCGGTGCGGCTCCAGGGCCAGGCGTTATCCGGGTCCGGCCGCACGATCATGTACAGGCTGGAGAGGGCCAGAACGGCGGCCAGCAGTCGTGGAAAGGTTTCGGGGCCGACGGCCTCGGTCCCGCCGAAGGGTTCGTTGAACTGAGTTGTGCCCCAGCCGTACGCGACGGCCAGGACAATCATCAGTATTCCGAAGATGCGATCATTGAAGGTCATTACTGAATCAACCCGATGTCCTTGGAGAGCTGCTCGATGTCATCGATCTGGCCCTTGACGAAGGTCTCGAACTCACCGGCGCTCATGTGGAAGGGCATCAGGCCGTTGTTGGTCATGACGTCCTTCCACTCCTGGCTGGCGTAGATGGTATCCATGGCGTCCACCCAGTACTGCTTCGCCTCGTCGGAGATATCTGCCGGCATATAGAAGCCACGCCAGTTAGGGCCGACGGCATCGATGCCTTGCTCCTTGGCGGTGGGGATATCGCTGTAATCGCCGGGCAGGCGCTCATCGGACAGTATGGCCAGTACCCGGAGGTCACCGGACTCCATGAAGCCCTGGGCTTCGGTGATGTCGCCGGTGAAGGCATCCACATGGCCACCGATCACCTGAGTCAGAGCCTCACCGCCATTGTTGTAGGAGAGGTAGGGAATGCGCGGCAAGTTCTCGACGCCCGCCGCCTGAGCGGCGATCAAGACCTTGAGGTGATCCCAACCACCCTTGGCGCTGCCACCGGCAAACTTGACGCTGCGCGGGTCTTCCTTGAGGGCCTCCATCATCTCGGGGAGGTCATCGATCTCGGAGTCCACGGATACGCCGATCACGCCATAGTCCGCGCCCAGCGCACCGATCCAGTTGACCATGTCGGCGGTCATGCCCGGAAACTGGCCCTGGGCTAGACGCGTGGTGGTCGCGGTGGAGGCCGCCACCAGCAGCTGCTCATCACCGGCACGCTTGCTGACGGTGTGCGCATAGGCGACCCCACCGCCGGCGCCGGCCATGTTGATGGTCTGCACGCTGCGCGGGACGATATCCAGATCTTCCATCACCTTCCCCACGCTGCGGCAGGTGAAGTCCCAGCCACCACCCGGATCGGCGGGGGCCAGACACTCCACCTTGCCCTCGGGCTCGAAGGCGAAGGCTGTTGCGGCGGTAGTGGCGAGGGCAGTGATCGCTACCAGCTGGACGGGGCGCTTGAGGGTCATGGCGGGCGTTCCTCCTGACATCGGGCTTGTGAAGTCGTTATGTGATGATCGGCTTGCGGAACCTGTCGGCCTTCCTTACAATTCTGTAAGGCAGAACATCGTTCCTCAGGACAGAAAGTTAGGCTCCGGATCATGGAGCGTCAACGCTCCGGCGCCCGATTGCGACCAAAGTTCAAGCCGGCACCGCTCACCCCGTCCACGGCTCGACCCGGCGGAGGGCCCGGCGGAAATAGCCCCGTGAGCACCTCTCATGGGCAGGTGACAAACGCAGGACACAACGGAGGCTCGAACCGCAGATGGCACAGGACCGCGTCGAGGCCGTGGAGCGCGCACTGACCGTGCTCGAGGCCTTCGACTCCGCGCAGGAATACTTCACCCTGGCCGAGCTGGCCCAGGCCACCGGCTACTACAAGAGCACCCTGCTGCGCCTGCTCGGTTCGCTGGCCCGCTTCGACTACGTGCAGCGTGACGACCACGGCCGCTGGCACCTCGGCCATGCCCCGGTGCGCCTGGCGCGTCGGCACCTGCCCGGCCGGCATCTGGCGAGGCGCATCCAGCCCCTGCTGGCCCGCCTGGCGATCGAGTCCGGCGAGACCGCGACCCTGCTCGAGGTGGAGGACGGCATGGCGGAGTGTCGGCTGGTCACGCTGCCCGAGACCGCCCTGCGTCATGACCTGCACCCGGGCGACCGCTGGGCGGTGACGGAGGAAGACGACCCGCGCCCGGCGCTGCCCGGTGGCGCCATGGTGTGCCAGGCGCTGCCCGGTGACGCCATCGAGCCGCCGCGCTGGCTGGCCCTCTCGGGCCCGGCCGGTCGCCTGGATACGCAGCGCGCCAGGGCCGCGCTGGAGGCTGCCGTGGCGGCGCTGGCGGCCGGTCCGGGCAGCGACTCAGGGGAGACGGGGCCATGACACTGCTGCTGGTGGAAGATGATGCCCTGCTGGCCGAGACGCTGACCGAAACCATGCGCCTGGAGGGCCACGAGGTCTGCCACCTCGGCGAGGGCCTGGCGGCACGCGCGCGGCTCTCGGTCGCGGACCATGGCGTCGCGCTGGTGCTGCTCGATCTGAACCTGCCGGGCTGTGGCGGGCTGGAGGTACTCAAGGCCCTGAGGGCGCATGACCGCGCCACTCCGGTGTTGATCCTCACTGCCCGTGGCGCCGTGGAGGACCGGGTCCGCGGCCTCGACCTGGGCGCCGACGACTACCTGGCCAAGCCCTTCGCCCTCGACGAGCTCGAGGCGCGCGTGCGTGCCCTGCTCCGGCGCCGCAGCCCCGCCGCGGCGCTGACGGTGGGGCCCCTCAGGCTCGACACCCAACAGCAGCGCTTCACGCTCCAGGGCGAGCCGCTCACCCTGCCGCCCCGGGAGCAGCGCCTGCTCGCCTGCCTGATGCACCATGCCGGCACGCCGGTGGACAAGGCCCGGCTCGCCGAGGAGGCGTTCCAGGGCGACGCCATGGGCGACAACGCCATCGAGGTCTATGTGCACCGGCTGCGCAAGCGCCTGGCCGGCAGCGCCGTGGCCCTGCGCACGGTGCGCGGCCTGGGCTACCTGCTGGAGGCCGAGTGAAACGCGGCGACAGCCTCTCTCGCCGCCTGCTGGCCTGGCTGCTGCTGCCGCTGCTGGTGCTGGGCAGCCTGATGCTGCTGCAGGCCTGGTTCGAGGCGCGACGCACCGCCGATCGCGCCTTCGACCGCCTGCTCGAGGCCGCCTCCCTGGCCATCGCCGAACAGGTGCAGTGGCAGGACGACCGCCTGTGGCTCGACCTGCCGCCGGCGGCGCTGGAGATGCTGGCCACCGACGCCGAGGAGCGGGTGTTCTATAGCCTGGTCGACCGCCGCGGCCGGATGATCACCGGCAACGCCGAGCTGCCGGGGGATGACCGCGAGGCGCTGTCGGACGACGACACCCTGCTCTACCGCGACGTCGCCTGGCAGGGCCTGTCGCTGCGCCAGGGAGTGCGTCGCACACGCCTCGAGGAGTGGCAGCTGCGTGAGCCCTTCGAGGTGCGCGTCGCCCACAGCCGCGAGGGGCGTGATGCCCTGGCCGGCGAGCTGTGGCGGGCCAACCTGGCGATGATCCTGGCCATGGCGGCGCTGGCGATCGTCGCGCTGCTGCTGGCGATCCGCACCGCCCTGGCCCCGCTGACCCGCCTGCGCCGGGCGATCCGCAGCCGCGATCCGCGCACCCTCGCCCCGCTGGAGCTGCGCCTGCCGCGCGAGCTCGCCGAGCTGCGGGACACCGTCAACGAGCTTCTCGCCCGGATGCGCCGGGTACGCGCCAATCAGGAGCGCTTCATCGGCGATGCCTCGCACCAGCTGCGCACGCCGCTGGCGGGGCTCTCGGCACGCGCCGAGCTGGCCCTCCGCCAGGAGGATCCGGCCCGCTGGCGGGAGGCCCTGGTCGCCATGCAGGCCACCAGTAGCCGCACCGCACGACTGGCGATGCAGCTCCTGTCGCTGACGCGGCTGGCCAACCCCGAGTACCGCCCCGAGCGCGCGCCGCTGTCGCTCAACGCCATCGCCCGGGAGGCGGTACGCGAGCACTGGACGGCCTGCCACCGGGCGGGGGTCGACCTGGGCGTGGCGACCCCCTCAGCCGACGTCGAGATCCCAGGCATCGATTGGCAACTCGCCGAGGCGCTCGGCAATCTGATCGACAATGCCCGTCGCTACGGGGCGCGGCACGTCACGATACGGGTCGGCGAGCAGCCGCCGAGCCTGGCCGTCGAGGACGACGGTCCGGGGATTCCCGCGGCGCGGCGAACGCTGATGCTGCGCCCCTTTCATCGCGATCGTGACGATCTGGAGGGCTCCGGGCTGGGACTCGCCATCGTCGACGGCATCGCCCGCACTCACGGGGCGCGCCTCACGCTCTCCGAGGGACCCGACGACCACGGGCTACGCGTGGCGCTGTCCTTTCCCGACGCTTCCCCGATGAACCCTCCAGGAGACGCCCCATGACCGCCCTCTCCCGGCACCTCCGACGCGGCTTGCTGCTGCTCATGCTGGCGGGCCCCGCCGCCCTCGCCGACGAGAACCTGCGCTACCCCGCCACGCCCGGTGGCGACGCCGCCTCGGCGCTGGTGATCCACGGCGCCCTGGACCTCCACCAGGTGCGACCGCTGCTGGACGCCTTTCACCGCGACCATCCCCAGTTCGCCCTGCACTACCGCAACCTGACCACCCTGGCCCTGCACGAGCGGTTCCTGAAGGCGCCCGCGGAAGCCGACGTGCTGATCTCCTCGGCCATGCCCTGGCAGTATCGGCTGGCCAACGACGGCCATGCGCAGCCGCTTCAGACGCCCGCGGCCAGGCGCTGGCCGGCCTGGGCCCGCTGGCGCAAAGAGCTCTTCGCCGTCACCTTCGAGCCCATCGTGATGGTGGTGAACGAGACGGTCATCGAGCGCTTCGGCGAGGTGCGCAGCCACGCCGACCTGCTGGCGCTGCTGGAGCGCCAGGACGAGTCGCTGCGCGGCCGCGTGGTAACCTACGACCCGGCGATCAGCGGCGCGGGCTACACCTATGCCATCGAGGAGTCGCGGCTCTCGCCGCGCTACTGGGAGCTGGTGGCGGCACTGGGCGAGGCCGAGGCCGCCCTGGCGGGGACCACCGGGGAGATGCTGGAGGGATTGATCGAGGGTCGTTATCTGGTGGGTTACAACCTGCTGGGCAGCTACGCCCGGGAGCGACTGGCCGACCAGCCACAGCTCAAGATCGTGGTGCCCGAGGACTACGCCCTGGTCACCCAGCGCCTGGCCCTGATGCCGCGCCTGGCGCCCCACCCCGAGGCGGCCCGGCGTTTCCTCGACTACCTGATCGGCGAGACGGGTCAGGGGGTACTGGCAAGAGACACGATGCTGGGCGCCATTCACCCCTCACTCGAGGGACCGGGCACAGCGGCCGCGCTGCGACGGCAGCGCGGCGAGGCGCTGCGTCCGATCACCCTGGGCCCCGGCCTGCTGGCGACCCTGGACGATCTCAAGCGAGAGGCGCTATTGAGCCGCTGGCGACGCGAGTTCACGCGACGCCAGCGCCGCTGAGCCATCGCTGGCGGATGATTCAGCGGACGTAGGAGATCTCCACCGGCACGGTGCCCCGCTTGAGCATGCCGAGCGCCTTGGCGGCCCGCTTGGAGAGATCGATGATGCGCCCCTTGGCATAGGGCCCGCGATCATTGATCAGCACCTCGACCTCGCGGCCGGTGTCCTCGCGGGTCACCGTGACCCGGGTGCCGAACGGCAGCGTGGGGTGGGCGGCCGTGAGGGCCTGCTGGTCGAAGCGCTCGCCACTCGCCGTGGTGCGGCCCTGGAAGCGGTCGCTGTAGAAAGACGCCACACCCTGCTGGGTCTTGGCCTCGGTCTCGTGGGCCTGCCCCGTGCCGGCGTAGCCAACCATCAGCCACCCCGCCACGCAGCAGGTCAGAATCAGTCGGGAGCGAATCCCCATGCGGTCACCTCATGACATACCGTAGTGCGCCGAATCTCGCATCCAGCGATCAGGCGCCATGGTCGAGGGTCGGCGGCGAGGGGTGCTTGCCCTGCAGCCAACCCGAGCTGTTGGCCCGAGCCTGGTCGAACCAGGCCAGACGATCGTGCAGTGTCACGACACCGCCGACGACGATCAGCGTCGGTGGTCGGATAGTAACCACTTCGCCTGTCGGCGGCAACTTTTCCAGGGTGCCGACGTGCACCCGCTGGCGTGCCGTGGTGCCCTGCTCGATCAGCGCCACGGGGGTCTCGGGCGCCAGTCCATGGGCCTGCAGCTGCTCGCCGATCAGCGCCAGGCTGCCCAGCCCCATGTAGAACACCAGGGTCTGGCCGGGGCCGGCCAGCGTCGGCCAGTCCAGGTCGCTGCTGCCGTTGCGCAGGTGGCCGGTGACGAAGCGCACCGACTGGGCGTGATCGCGGTGAGTCAGCGGGATGCCGGCATAGGCCGCACAGCCCGATGCCGCGGTGATGCCGGGCACCACCTCCACCATGATTCCCGCGTCGACCAGCGTCTCGAGTTCCTCTCCGCCGCGACCGAAGATGAAGGGATCGCCGCCCTTGAGGCGCACCACCCGCTTGCCCGCCCGGGCCCAGTCGACCAGGGCCTGATTGATGCCCTCCTGGGGCACGCTGTGCCGCGAACGCTCCTTGCCGACATAGAGGCGATGGGCCTCGGGCCCCGCCAGGGCCAGGATCTCGTCGCTGACCAGGCGGTCATGGAGGATCACCTCGGCGGTCTGGAGACGCCGCCACGCCTTGAGAGTGAGCAGTTCCGGGTCTCCCGGGCCGGCCCCGACCAGGCTGACACAGCCCGGCGGGAAGGCCGAGCCCGCCGGCATCCTCGTCGCCGCCTTGTCTCGCCCCATCGCACGCTCGGAACCGGTCTGCATATTCCAACAACCTCAGTAATCATTGATGATTTATGCATTATGGTAATTAACCGGCGACTCGGATACCACGACTCCCTTGGCACAAGGCTATAACCGATGGTTTCAGCATCGAGAGCCCAGAGCCAATGGCCCTAGAGCTGGGAGTGCCAGGCCGATGGTTCACTTCCCTCGCCCGAAACGACATCGCCCCCGCGGGGCGGGGGCGATGTTGACGCATTCGATAAGGCCGGCTCAGGAGCAGAGCGTTCGCCGCAGGCGGGGGCTTGCGAGTTCGCCAAGCAGGGTAACCGCCACCAGGATCGCCAGCAGCCAGGGCCAGTGCAGGCCGAATTCCACGCGGGTGATGCCCAGGGCATCGACGAAGATCATCAGGATCCCCAGCGGGCTGACGTAGCGCACCATGAACAGCCAGAGTGCATGCCAGCCAGGCGACAGGCCGAGCTCCTCCCGGAAGGATTCGCTCTTCAATACGAACCCGGCCAGCATCACCATGCCCAGACCGCCCAGCGGCATCATCCAGCGCGAGGTCAGGTAGTCGAGCCAGTCGAAGAAGTGCTTGCCGGCCAAGGTCCAGTCGGCGCCGACGTTGAAGGAGAGCATCGCCAGGGTGCTGACCAGCCACAGCACGATGCCCGTGCCCCAGGAGGCCGTGCGCCGCGAGATCCCCTTGTTGTCGGTGAGCCACGAGACCGTGGCCTCGACCATGGAGATCGACGAGGTCAGCGCAGCCATGGAGAGCATCACGAAGAACAGGATGCCGAACAGGGTGCCCATGGGGATGGCCTGGAAGGCTAGCGGCAGGCTCATGAAGATCAGGCCGGGGCCGCTGCTCGGGCTCATGCCGTTGGCGAAGATCACCGGAAAGATCGCCAGCCCCGCCATCAGCGCTACCACGGTATCGGCCAGCGCCACGGAGAGCGTGGTACGCGCGATCGAGGTGGTCGCGGGCAGATAGCTGCCATAGGTGAGGATGGCACCGGAGGCCAGCGACAGGGTAAAGAAGGCATGGCCCAGCGCGGCCAGCATGCCCTCGCTGGAGAGGCGGCCGGCGTCGAAGGAGAACAGGAAGTCGACCGCCGCCGGGAAGCCGCCGGAGAACACGCCATAGCCGATCAGCAGCAGCAGCATCAGCACCATGCCGGGCATCATCCAGCTGACGCTCTTCTCGATGCCGGCCTGCACGCCCTTGCCGACGATCACCATGGTCGCCACGGTGACCAGGGTGCTCCAGAACCCGAGGTTCAGGGGGCTTGCGTTGTTGGCCCCGAAGATCGCCGCCATCTCGTCGACGCTGGAGCCCGTTAGACCGCCGCTCAGCATCTTCCAGAGGTAGGAGAAGGACCAGCCCGCCACCACCACATAGAACGACAGGATCAAAAAACCACAGAGCATAGCCATCCAGCCGAGCAGCGACCAGGCCGAGCCGCGGCCCGACTCGGCGATGACGCGTCGCAGGGCATCGACCGGGCTTCCGCGGCCACGACGCCCCAGGGCGATCTCGGTCATCATCACCGGCACCCCGACGGCCAGGATGCAGGCCAGGTAGACCAGCACGAAGGCGCCGCCGCCGAACTCGCCGGTGATGTAGGGAAACTTCCAGATATTACCCAGGCCCACGGCGGATCCGGTCGCCGCCAGGATGAAGCCCCAGCGGCCGAGCCACTGGGTTCGGGGTTGCGCGTTGGTTGTCATATCACACCAGGGGTCACGGAGGTTCTTTCCGACACCGCGAGGCATCGCCAGCAAGCGACTATTGTGACGGATTTTATCGTGATTGGGCAGACGCACGGCCGATTGTGCTGCCCATCTCCGCCAGGGCCTTGCGAAGATGCGCTGCAGAGGACGCTTCGCATCAGCACCAGGCCGCCAGCCTCGATCGCGACGGCATTCCAGCACGGACTGTGTGTACCACGCGTGAAGCCCCACGGTTGAGGCCGGCTGGTCTATGCTGGTGGGCAGCAGTGGCATTTGGCACGGCGACGCCGCGCTCGTCAGCCTGTCAGCCGGTACGCGCCCGGGAGGACACCATGACCAGTGACACCCGTATCGGACCGATCACCCTGCCCGACACCCGGGCTAGACGCGTCGTCGAACGCCTACTGGAGGGATCCGGCGTCACGCTCAACGGTGATGCTCCCCAGGATATTCGCGTGCTGCATCCCGACGTCTTCTCGCGCATCCTCCACCAAGGCACCCTGGGCCTCGGCGAGACCTACATGGAGGGCTGGTGGGAGTGTGAGCGCATCGATCAGATGGCGACCCGAATGCTGCTGCACGGCCTGGGCCAGCATGCCCGCACGCCGTCGGAAAAACTCATCTACCGGCTGCAGTCGGGATTTCGCAACCTGCAGAGCAGGACCCGTGCCTACATGGTCGGCGAGGTGCACTACGACCTGGGCAACGATCTCTTCGAGCGCATGCTCGACGAGACCATGTGCTACTCCTGCGGGTACTGGAAGGAGGCCGATGATCTCGCCGCCGCCCAGCGGGCCAAGCTCGAACTGGCGTGTCAGAAGCTCGACCTGAGGCCGGGCATGAGGGTTCTCGATATCGGCTGCGGCTGGGGCAGTTTCGCCGCGCATGCGGCCCGACACCACGGCGTGGAGGTCACCGGCATCACCATTTCTAAAGAGCAGGCGGCCCTGGCCCGTGAGCGCTGCGCCGATCTGCCGGTGGAGATACTGCTGCAGGATTACCGCGACCTCGACGGCCTCTTCGATCGGATCGTCTCCATCGGCATGTTCGAGCATGTGGGGCACCGCAATTACGGCACCTATTTCGAGACTATCCGGCGCCTGATGCCGTCGGACGGCCTCTTCCTCCTGCATACCATCGGCGCCAACCGCTCCCAGATATCGGCGGATCCCTGGATCCATCGCTACATCTTCCCCAACGGGACCCTGCCCTCGGCCATGCACATCGCTCGCGCCAGCGAGGATCACCTGATGATGGAGGACTGGCAGAACTTCGGCCCGGACTACGACCGAACGCTGATGGCCTGGCTCGCCAATGTCGATGCCCACTGGCACGAGATCGCCCCGCGCTACAACGAACGTACCCGCCGGATGTTCCGCTACTACCTGTCGGTCTGTGCAGGCGCCTTTCGCGCCCGCCATCTCCAGCTCTGGCAGGTGGTCTTCTCTCGTGGTCGCGCCCAGCGGTACGATGCGCCGCGCTGATCCACGGCCAGGCCGTCACTGCGTGAGCAGGATACGGGGCAAATCACCTAAGTCTTTTTGTCGGCAATCGCCTACACCTCAAGAGGGATAGGCAGTACCCTAGCGGGGCGGCATAATGCCGAGCGTCATTACGCGACGTGCCACCCGCGACCGCCCCCCAGCCGCTCGCTGGGCAGGACAATGACAATAACGACACTCGCTGTGCGCAGCAGGGATACAAGGACACCCGCATGCCCTCCAACGATGTCCTGCCGGGAAGAACACTCTCACCCCCCCAGTGGCGACTCGAATTGAACGAGCAGTTGCCCGGCGTGATCTTCCAGCTGCATCGCGCGCCGAATGGCCACCTGCATTTTCCCTATCTGGCCGGCAGCGGTGCGGGGCTAGACGGCCTCGACCGAGACGAACTGGCGCAGAACGCCCTGCCCGCCCTGGAGCGCCTGGCCGAACCGGACTATCCGCGGCTGATGGCCATCATCGAACGCTCGGCCCGCTCGGACACCCCCATCGCCACCACCTTCCGGCTGCGCCTGACCGATGAGCGCATGCGCTGGATCGCCGTGCGCGCCCAACCCCGCCGCGTCGAAAGCGGCACGCTCTGGGTCGGCCTGATGATCGACATCACCGAGCAGATGATCGAGGAGGACCGCCTGCGCCGGCTCTCGGACACCGACGATCTCACCGGCCTGGCCAATCGACGCAAGCTGATGAAGCGCCTCGAAGAAGAGATCTCACTGAGCAACCGCCACGGGCTCCCGCTGTCGCTGATGATGCTCGATCTCGACCACTTCAAGTCGATCAACGATACCTGGGGCCACCTGCAGGGGGACCAGGTGCTGCGCGAGATCGCCAGTCTGTGCCAGGGCATCCTGCGCGAGGAGGACCTGATGGCCCGGCTCGGCGGCGAGGAGTTCGCGGTGCTGCTCCCGCTCACGCCCGAGTCGCATTGCCGACAGCTGGCAGAGCGGCTCTGCCGGCGAATCGCTGACCATGATTTCGGCGTCGGGCGCGGCCACATCACCATCAGCATCGGTATCGCCGAACACCGCGTCGGCGACTCCCGCGAGATCCTCATGCAGCGCGTCGACGACAGCCTCTATGCCGCCAAGCACGGCGGGCGCAACCGGGTGATGGCCAGCGCCTAGTCCAACTCTCTAAAAAGGGCCGGCCGGGTGAGTCTCAAGATGGCTCGCCCCCGAGGTGATCGAGAAACCACCGGGCGGCATGGGCCTCGACCCGTTCCAGGGTACCGGGCTCCTCGAAGAGGTGGGTGGCACCGGGCACGATCAGCAGTTCGCGAGGGCAGCAGAGTCGCGCCATGGCCTGCTCGTTAAGCCGGATGACCTGGGTGTCATCGCCGCCGACCAGCAGCAGCGTCGGCGCCCTCACCCGCGGCAAGGCCTCCCCGGCGAGGTCGGGTCGTCCTCCACGTGACACCACCGCCCTCACCCGCGCCGGCCGATCGGCCGCCGCGATGAGCGCCGCCGCGGCCCCGGTGCTGGCGCCGAACAGGCCGATCCCGAGCCCTCGGGACTCCGGCGCCGCGGCGACCCATTCCACCGCGCCGCTCATGCGCGCTCCGATCAGCGCAATATCGAAGCGCAGCGCCCGGGTCCGCTCGTCGATCAGGCTCTCCTCCGGCGTCAGCAGATCGAACAGCAGGGTCGCCAATCCCTTTTCGGCCAGGTGGTGTGCCACCCGGCGATTGCGGAGGCTGAAGCGGCTGCTGCCGCTGCCGTGGGCGAACACCACGATGCCCGCCGGGGCCTTGGGCAGCAGCAGGTTACCCTCCAGGGCGACACCGGACGTCTGGATCTCGAGATCATGCTCGGTCATGGACATGCTCCCAGCCGGGCCCGCCATTCTCGGCGGGGATACCCGAAGTATAGGGACTTCGTCGATCGGCAGGCCTGTCGGCGGACGCGAGTCGCCCGAGACCGTTATACTGGACGGATACTCAGTGAACCTCCAACGACTCGGCAGGGAGAGCCCCATGATCCAGCAGACGCTCGCACAGGTCTTCGGCTACGACGACTTCCGCCCCGGCCAGCGGCCGGTGATCGAGACGATCGTGGCCGGCCGCTCGGCGGCGGCCATCTTCCCCACCGGCTCCGGCAAATCGCTCTGCTATCAGCTGCCCGCCCTGCACCTCCCGCACCTGACGCTGGTGATCTCGCCCCTGCTGGCCCTGATGCAGGATCAGCTGGCCTTCCTGGCGCGCCACGGCATTACCGCCGCCAGCCTCGATTCCGGCCAGAGCCGCGAGGAGGCGGCGGCGGTGATGGAGGGCGTCAAGCGCGGCGACATCCGGATCCTGATGGTCTCGGTCGAGCGCCTCAAGAACGAGCGCTTCCGGGCCTTCATCCGCCGCGTACCGATCTCGCTGATGGTGGTCGACGAGGCGCACTGCATCTCCGAGTGGGGGCATAACTTCCGGCCGGACTACCTCAAGCTGCCCGCCTACCGCCGGGAGTTCGGCATTCCGCAAGTGCTGCTGCTCACCGCCACGGCCACGCCGCGGGTCATCGACGACATGCGCGGCCGCTTCGACATCGCGCCGGAGGATGTCACCGGCACCGGCTTCTATCGCGCCAACCTCGACCTGCAGGTCTCCCCGGTGCCCGCCGATCAGCGCCCGCGCCGGCTGGTGGAGTGGCTACGGCCGAAATTCGAACCGGGGCCGCCCCAGCCCACCATCGTCTACGTCACCCTGCAGCAGACCGCCGAGCGCCTGGCCGCCTATCTCCAGAAGGCCGGCCTGCACGCGACGGCCTACCACGCGGGGCTCGACGCCGACCGACGCGATGCGATCCAGCGGGACTTCATGGCGGGGCTAACGCCCTGCATCGTTGCCACCATCGCCTTCGGCATGGGCATCGACAAGGCCGACATCCGCAACGTGGTGCACTTCGACCTGCCGAAGTCCATCGAGAACTACAGCCAGGAGATCGGCCGTGCCGGCCGGGATGGCCTGCCCTCGAACTGTCTGATGCTGGCTGGGCGCGATCATCTCGAGGTGCTGGAGAACTTCGTCTATGGCGATACGCCGGAGCATCACGGCATTCGTCGCGTGATCGACACCCTGCAGGCCGCCGGTCGCGAATGGGAGCTGATGCTCAACGCCCTGTCGCGGCACAGCAATATCCGCCCCCTGCCGCTCAAGACCCTGCTCGTGCAGCTCGAGCTGCGCGGCATCATTGCCCCGCGCTACAGCTACTTCGCCGACTACCGCTTCCGGCTGGCGGACGAGCCGGAGGCGCTGGTGGCTCGCTTCCAGGACGAGCGGCGCGCCTTCGTCCAGGCGATCCTCGACGCCTCGTCCCGGGCCCGTACCTGGTACACCCTGGACTTTGCCGCCCTGGAGGCGCTGGGCGCCGAGCGCGGGCTCGATACCCGGCGCGGGCGCGTCATCACCGCCCTGGAGTACTTCGTCGAGAAGGGCTGGATGACACTCGAGAGCAAGCAGATGACCGAGGTCTACGAGGTGCTCGCCCGAGAGGCCGACCCGGCGGCGCTCACCGATGACCTGTACCGCTATTTCCGCGACAAGGAGGGCGCCGAAATCGCGCGCCTCGAGGCCATGCTGGCACTCTTCGAGAGCGATGGCTGCCTCAGCCGGCGCCTGGCCGACTGGTTCGGTGATGCCCGGGCGCCCGAGCGCTGCGGCCACTGCTCGGCCTGCCGGGGCCAGGTGGCGCACCTGCCCGCCGCGGCGAAGGCAGCGCCCCCGGCGCCCCAGGACCTCGATGCGCTATGCGCCCCCTTCCTTGAGCGACTCGGCGAGGCCGGCGAGGGTCATCCGGCCACGCCGGACCTGCTGACCCGCTTTCTCTGCGGGATCACCGCCCCGCTCTTCACGCCGCTGAAGGCACGTCAGCTGCCAGGCTTCGCCGCCCTCGAGGGGGTTCCCTATGGCGAGGTGCGCGAGCGGGTCGCCGACGCAATGCCCCGGATGGCGATATCCTCTACTGCTCGCTGAGCGAGGCTCGAAAGCGAGGCCAGAACACAGGCATCAGGTCTCGCAGAGGCTGCGCGAAGCGTTACAGACGGGCAGGGCTATCGCAGTTACCGGAATCAAGAGGCGCTGGGGACAAGCCGAAGAGGAGTTCCTACGCCAGGGGTGAGGAGGATTCCTCCGAACGGGCTGGCCATGGATGGCCAGCACCGGTCCTGCAAGCGAAGCAGGATGCGAGAGCGCCGCAGGGCGTCGGTAGCGCCCAAGGAGGGGTTCACAGCGCCTCATCGCTGGTCCGACACTTCGGGGCTAGTCACCAGGTCAGCCTCGAGCTACCGAGCTGCCAAAATATCTCCGAGAGCCCTGTACAGACGGGGCGTCGGCTTGACGACCCGACGCTGCTGCACGACCTTTCTCGACAGGAGATCGGCGTGATGCATCACGCCGAGACTGCCCTTTTCGACGATCAGGAGGTGACCATGAGCCAGCTTTCCGACCAGCCCTGCGAGGCGTGCCGAAAGGACGCTCCCCACGTGACCCAGGCCGAGATCGAGCAGTTCGGGGCCGAGATCCCCGAGTGGCAGATCGTCGAGCGCGATGGCATCATGAAGCTCGAGCGGAGCTTCACGTTCCGCGACTTCCAGCAGGCCCTCGACTTCACCCATCGCGTCGGCGAGATCGCCGAAGAGGCCGGACACCATCCGGCCCTGTTGACCGAATGGGGCAAGGTCACCGTGACCTGGTGGTCTCACGAGATGAAGGGCCTGCACAAGAACGATTTCATTCTTGCCGCCAGAACTGACGAGGTAGCGACGTAAATGTTCGAGAAAATTGAGCGGGTTCCCGGGGACGCAATCCTCGGTCTGATCGAGGCCTTCAAGAAGGACACTAATCCCCAGAAGGTCGATCTCGGCGTGGGTGTCTACAAGGACGATCAGGGCAACACCCCGATCATGCGCGCCGTGAAGGAAGCCGAGGCCCTGCTGCTCAAGAACGAGACCACCAAGACCTACATCGGCTCGCACGGCGCGCCGGCGTACGGCCAGGCGGTGCTGCCCATGGTGCTGGGCGAGGGATCGGCGGTACTCGAGGCCGGTCGTGCCAGTGCCACCCAGTCCCCCGGCGGCACCGGTGCCCTGCGCCTGGCGGCAGACTTCATCGCCAAGCAGCTGCCCGGGAAGGACGTCTGGGTCAGCGATCCGACCTGGCCGAACCACCTGGGCATCTTCCCGGCCGCCGGCCTGACCCTGCACAAGTATCCCTACGTCGATGCCGAGAACCGGCTGGACTTCGACGGCATGCTCGGCGCGCTCAAGCAGATTCCGGAAGGCGACGTGGTGCTGCTGCACGCCTGCTGCCACAACCCCACCGGCTTCGACCTGTCCCAGGACCAGTGGCAGCAGGTGCTGGAAGTGGTTCGCGAGCGCCGCCTGCTGCCGCTGATCGACTTCGCCTACCAGGGCTTCGGCGCGGGGCTCGACGAGGACGCCTATGGGGTGCGCCTGCTGGCCGAGAATCTCGATGAGGTGATCATCACCAGCTCCTGCTCCAAGAACTTCGGCATCTACTGCGAGCGTACCGGCTGCCTGATCCTGGTGGCGAAGGATGCCGAGCAGATGGAGAACGTCCGCTCCCAGGTGGCCATCGTCGCCCGCGAGAACTACTCCAATCCGCCGGCCCATGGCGGTGCCATCGTCAGCGAGATCCTGCACTCGGCCGAGCTTGCCACCATCTGGCGCGAGGAACTCACCGAGATGCGCGATCGCATCAACACGCTGCGTCGCGACTTCGTCGAGGCCTTGAAGCCCTATGGCCTGGACCAGAAGTATGCCTGCGTCGCCGAGCAGCGCGGCATGTTCTCCTACACCGGCCTGACGCCCGATCAGGTCGATCGCCTGCGTGACGAATTCGGGATCTACATGGTGCGCTCCGGCCGCGCCAACGTGGCCGGCTTCTCGCACGAGAACCTGCCCTACCTGGCCAAGGCGATCGCCGCGGTCAACTGATCTCGGCCGTCCCCCAACCGATAACGCCCGGGCCTATTGAACTGACCCCCAATCGTTGGACGGTTGGTTCTCTTAACCGGTAGCCATGGCCTGAGCCCTGTATTGCACGGGGCTCAGGCCTTTTAGTTTCTGCTTGATTCGCTGATGGTTGTAGTAGTGG
>NZ_JBEGCI010000022.1:0-39087 GCF_040196315.1 Halomonas pelophila | reverse complement strand
TCTCATGAACAACATCGTCTGGATCGTCGGCGCCGTCGTCATCGTGCTGGTGGTTCTCTCCGTTCTTGGGCTTCGTTGAGACACGCGAAAAGCGAGGGGATCGGCAAGGCATCGGACGCCGAGAGGCTGCCAGCCGCAGAGGCCCCATGATTCTGGAAACGCCCTGGTGACCATCATCAAAACGCGAGGTGACCACCACTAGTGGCGACCACGCCTGAAAGCGAACTCACGTGGATAGCGCATACGAAAAGCCCCTCGCTTCCAGGAAGCGAGGGGCTTTGTCGTGAATCTGGTGGGTCGTGTAGGATTCGAACCTACGACCAATTGGTTAAAAGCCAACTGCTCTACCAACTGAGCTAACGACCCATGACGCATGGCGGCTCAGTCGCCATGGTCTCAGGTTCGGATGGTGGGTCGTGTAGGATTCGAACCTACGACCAATTGGTTAAAAGCCAACTGCTCTACCAACTGAGCTAACGACCCTTCCGAACGGGTGCAGATATTACTGATCCGCCCCCGTGATGGCAAGCGATTTTTGCCTTTGGTCGAAGAGAACGCGGCGGATCACCGCTGACGCTGGCTCTTCGGCTTGCGCATGGCCTGCACCGGACGGCGCTTGTGCTTGTCGCGGCTCCAGCGATTCTTCTCGTCCGGCGTCAGTTCCGGCACCTTGCGCGCCGCCAGGCCCGCCGTCGTGGCCAGATCATCGATCTCATCCTGGGAGAGTTCCACCCACTCCCCGGCCTTGGTCCGCTTGTCGAGGAAGATGTTGCCGTAGCGCACCCGCTTGAGGCGGCTCACGGTCAGGCCCTGGGACTCCCACAGCCGGCGCACCTCGCGGTTGCGCCCTTCCATGATCACCACGTGGAACCAGGTGTTGATGCCCTCGCCGCCGAACTCCTGCACGTCGGTGAAGTTCGCCGGCCCGTCGTCGAGCATTACGCCCTCGACCATCGCCTTGACCTGGGCCTGGGTGACCTCGCCCATGACGCGCACGGCGTACTCGCGCTCCACCTGGGTGGAAGGGTGCATCAGCTTGTTGGCCAGCTCGCCGTCGGTGGTGAACAGCAGCAGGCCGCTGGTGTTGATGTCCAGGCGGCCGATGGCGATCCAGCGCTCGCCCTTGAGGCGCGGCAGGCGATCGAAGACGGTGCGGCGGCCCTCGGGGTCCTTGCGGGTGCAGAGCTCACCCTCGGGCTTGTTGTACATGATCACCCGACGCGGCACGTCCTCGGCGGCGCGCAGGGTCACCGGACGGTCGTCGAGGGCCACCCGGTCGCGCATCTCGATGCGGTCGCCCAGGGTCGCCACCTTGCCGTTGACCTTGACCCGGCCGTCGGCGATGGCCGTTTCCATCTCGCGGCGCGAACCCAGTCCGGCGCGAGCCAGGACCTTCTGCAGTTTCTCGGTGGTAGTGCTCATCGGTCATCGTTCTCACTGGATGTGGATTCCGTCCCCGCGGCAGCGTCATCGTCGACGCGGCCCCGGGCACGTTCGGACAGGCGAGCCTCCAGATCGGCGAAGCTCAGCCCTGCCCGCTCGGACGCCGTCCCGGCGTGGTCGTCGTCGGCCCTCCCGGCCGTCGTCTCGGTCGTCGCCTCTCCCGCCTCGGCAGTCTCGGCATCGACCTCACCGCCCTCTTCGGGCGGCGCTGTCTCGTTATCTGCCCCGTCATCTGACCCGTCGTCGGCCTCGTCCGCCGCCTCGGGATCGTCGACCGGCGCATCCGCCTGGGCCAGCAGGTCGTGCTGGGGTGGCGGCGCCTCCTCCTCGAGGGTCGGCTCCTCGAACTGCTTGAGCTCGTGCATCGGCGGCAGCTCGTCGAGGGTGCGCAGCCCGAAGTCATCGAGGAAGCTGCGTGTGGTGGCATAGACCGCCGGGCGGCCCGGCACGTCGCGGTGGCCCACCACGCGCACCCAGCCGCGGTCGAGCAGGGTGCGCATGATCGAGCCGCTCACCGAGACCCCGCGCACCTCCTCGATGTCGCCGCGGGTCACCGGCTGGCGATAGGCGATCAGCGCCAGGGTCTCGAGCAGCGCCCGGGAGTAGCGCTGCGGGCGCTCGTCCCATAGCCGCGACACCCAGGGCGAGAGCCGCGGGCGGATGCGCAGCTGATAGCCCGAGGCGGTCTCGAGCAGCTCCAGGGCGCCCCGCTCGTGGCGCAGGCCGAGCCGCTCGAGGGCCTCGCGCAGCGCGCGACGCGGCGGCTGCTCGTGCTCATCGAAGAGCCCCTCCAGGCGCTCCAGCCCCAGGGGCTCGCCGGCCGCCAGCAGTGCCGCCTCGAGGATGTCGTCCAGGGCATTGGGGGATTCCATGGCGGTCATGCCGGTTCGCTCCCGTCTTGGTCATCATCGCGAGGGTGATCGTCGCGCGGTTCATCGTGGGGCGCGTCGTCGAAGGGGCTCTCGTCGAAGGGGCTCTCGTCGCCCGCCTCGTCTTCCAGGGCCTCCTCCTCGAAGGCTGCCTCCTCGTCCAGCCGGGCCCGCACGTGGATCGGCGAGAGCGGGGCGTTCTGGACGATCTCGATCATCGCCTCCTTGGCGAGCTCGAGGATCGCCATGAAGGTCACGACCACCCCGGCGCGTCCCTCCTCGAGGGTGAACAGCGCCTCGAAGGGGGTGTAGTGCTCCCGCGAGAGCTTCGCCATGATCGCCAGCATGCGCTCCCGGGTCGAGAGCCCCTCGCGGCTGATCTGGTGGGCCTGGTTAAGCTCGGCGCGGCGCAGGATGCCAGCCAGCGCCCCGAGCAGCTCGTCGAGCTCCACGTCCGGGTGGATCACCCGGGCCTCGAGGGCCGGCAGCGCGGCCCGCGCCGGGAACCAGTCGCGGCCCAGGCGCGGCAGCTCGGCCAGCGCCTCGGCGGCATTCTTGAGCCGCTCGTACTCCTGCAGGCGGCGAATCAGCTCGGCGCGCGGGTCCTCCTCGTCGTCCTCGTCGCCCTCCTTGGGCGGGCGCGGTAGCAGGGTGCGCGACTTGATCTCGGCGAGCATCGCCGCCATCAGCAGGTACTCCCCGGCCAGCTCGATCTCCATGGCCTTCATCAACTCCACGTACTCGATGTACTGACGCGTGATGGCCGCCACGTCGATGGCGAGGATATCCAGGTTCTGGCGGCGGATCAGGTAGAGCAGCAGGTCCAGCGGCCCCTCGAAGGCCTCCAGGAAGACCCGCAGGGCCTCCGGCGGGATGTAGAGATCCTCGGGCAGCTCGGTGATCGGCTCGTCGAACAGGCGGCCCAGCACGTCGGCCTGGACGCCAGGCGCCTCGTCGGCATCGCTGTCGGCCCGCTCGGGCGCTTCACTCTGGGGCGTATCGCTCACGCGGGGCCTGGCCTCTCGACTGCACGGCGGATGATCGACCGTGCAGTCTAGCAACTTCGGGGCCGGGAGGGTAATCGCCGGCGCGCGCCTAGGCGCCCAAAACCGCGCCGACGGCGGCTTTCATGACAGTGCCCACACCAGCCCTCACGCCCTTCCTCACGCCAGCGACTCGGCACGGCGATAGCGCCCGGTGTAGTCGAACAGCTTCTCGCGCACCTGCCAGTGGCGCCCCACCTTGCGCCCCACCACGAAGTCCGGCGCGCGCAGCCGGCGCTGCTCGACGATCACCTCCTCCGGCGTGGTCGGCGACCAGCGCGCACCCGGCGCGCGCAGGTGATCACGCAGGAAGGCCGCGGCAAAGGCGCCGCGCTGGGCCGGGGTCTCCAGGGCGAACCACTCGCTCAGGGTCACGCCCTCCTCGTCGTGATAGGTGACCTTGAGGCGCGGCAGGCCGCGGCCGTTGACGGTGGCCTCGAGCTGCATCCCGCCGACCCTCAGCACCCGCGCGTCGCGCAGCTTGAGCGCCTCCTTGAGCTTGTCGTCGGCATCCACCAGCAGCGCCTGACAGCCGTGGCAGCGCCGGGCGGCGATGTCGTTCTCCGCGCCGCAGTCGGGGCAGCTCTTGAAGCGGAAGCGAAACGAACACTGCTCCATCGCCGGCGCTGCCGATTTTGACTTCGTGTCTTTCGCGCGGGAGCGGGCGCGATAGTCGGCGTTTGCATTTGCGCCTTGCGCGCGGGGTCGGGCGCGATGAGAAGCCACCAGCCCCTGGCAGCGCCGCCCGAAGTGCTCGATGACCAGCTCGCCGTCGCGCTTGCCCCAGAAGAGGTTGGGGTGGTCGCACTCGGGGCACGGCACCTGCACCGGCTCGCTGTCGCCGTCCGGCTTGGGGCTGCCCACCTCCGGGGCATAGAGGTCCCAGGGATTGCCGGCGTAGTCGAGGATCAGGCAGTCGGCCTTGCCCGGCGAGAGGCGCAGGCCGCGCCCGACGATCTGCTGGTAGAGGCTCACCGACTCGGTGGGGCGCAGGATGGCGATCAAATCCACATGGGGGGCATCGAAGCCGGTGGTCAGCACCGCCACGTTGACCAGGTACTTGATCTCGCGGGCCTTGAAGGCGGCGATGAGGCGTTCACGCTCGGACGAGGGGGTGGCCCCGGTGATCAGCGCCGCCTCCCCCACCGGCAGGTAGCCCAGGATCTCCTCGGCGTGGGCCACGCTGGCGGCGAACAGCATCACGCCCTGGCGATCCCGGGCACGCTCGATCACCTCGGCGATGATCCCCGGGGTGGCGCGGTGGCCCGAGACCACCCGGTTGAGCTCCTCCTCGCGAAAGAGCCCGCTCGAGGCCGGCGCCAGCGCCGAGAAGTCGTAACGCTCGACCGCGGCATCGACCCGCCGAGGCTCGGCCAGGTAGCCCTGGCGGACCATCAGGCGCAGCGGCTGCTCGAAGACGCAGTCGCGAAAGAAACACGCCTCGTCGCCACGCACCATGCCGTGGTGGTGGCGATGATAGATGAAGCCCTGGCCCAGCCGATACGGCGTAGCGGTCAGGCCCAGCACCTTGAGGCGTGGATTGACCCGGGCCAGGCGATCGATCACCCGGCGGTAGCTGGCCTCCTTCTCGCTCGACACCCGGTGGCACTCGTCGATCACCAGCAGGGTGAAGGCGCCATCGTCGAAGCGCTCGAGGTTTCGCACCACCGACTGCACCGAGCCGAACACCACCTGGCGGCCGCTCTCCTTGCGCCCCAGCCCGGCGCTGAAGATATCGGCCTCGAGACCATAGGCCTGGTACTTGGCGTGATTCTGCTCGACCAGCTCGCGCACGTGGGCCAGCACCAGCACCCGCCCCCGGGCCAGGCGCGCCAGCTCGGCGATCACCAGCGACTTGCCGCTGCCGGTGGGCAACACCACCACCGCGGGCTCGTCGGACGCCCGAAAGTGCTCGACCACCCGGGTGACGGCCTGGTGCTGGTAGGGGCGCAGCTGGGGCACGGACGTCTCGTGCATGGACATCTCCTGTCGACGAAGCCGCCATCCTACCGGGCGGCGTCGGCCGCGTCAGGCACCCCGTCCGCTCAGCTGATCAGGCCCTGCAGCAGCAGGTATCCCGGCACCCAGGCGGTCACCAGTCCCTGGGTCAGGGAGGTGCGCGCCATCAGCGGCTGCAGGTGCGGGCGGTGGCAGAGCATCAGGTAGAAGCCGAACCACAGCGACGCCCAGGCCAGCCAGTTGACGCCTGACCACCAGCCCCACAGGCCCTCGGCGACCGCCAGCTGCAAGAGCCCGGTGGGCAGGGCGGTGAGCGCCACGAACAGGCAGAAGTAGCCCAGGCCATGGCCGGAGCTGCCGTTGCGGCGATTGATGGCAACCCACAGGTAGGTCAGGGCGAACAGCAGGGTCATGGCGGCGGTGCGCACGCTGGCCGCATCGGCGCCGGGACCGAAAGCCGCGTAGGCGGCCACGGCCAGGCTCACCCCGCCGACGAAGAAGTTGATCACCTGGATCTCGCGATCCTCGATACGCCCCATCATCCACAGGCCGTTGAGCACCAGCACCGCGCCCACGTAGAGCAGGCTCAGCCCTTCATGCATCGTCGTCTCGCTCCCTCGATAGCGGCACCCGGCCCCGTGCCGGCCGCCCCGAGCGCTCTTATAGACCGGCCCGATCGGCAAGGCAATAGCAGTGGAATTATTTTTCATTTCCTGACATCGGCGCGACCGGGCATGCTTATCCCTTGACCTGACGGCCTTTCACCCTGATATCTAGAAGGGACACGACGATTATTCGATCGCCCATAGCCGAGACAGGAGAGGCGCAGATGAAAGCGAAGACCAGCCCGGAATGCCCCAAGTGCGGCCATCGCATGAAGCGATTCCCGCCCGGCCGCAAGGACGAGTACCACGTTCACTGCGCCGAGTGTAACTACGACTTCGGCCGCTTCGATCATTTCCAGGCGCAGTTCCGCCACGCCATCGAGGAGCTTGAGGAGCAGCTCCATCGCCACGATGCCGAGGAGGGCAGACGCGGCTGATCCCCTGCCTCGACGCGTACTGACGCGAAGATCGACGCCAGAAGGCCGGCGACAGCAGGCCTCAGTAAAAATGCCGACGCCCGGGACCAGGTCCCGGGCGTCGGCGTTTCAGCGACGGCGCGATGGGCGCCGCACCTCGCGAATCAGCCGAGCCAGGTGCGGGCGTTGCGGAACAGGCGCATCCAGGCGCCGTCCTTCGTCCACTCGGCGGGGCGCCAGGAGTTGGTCACCGCCCGTACGACTCGCTCCGGGTGCGGCATCATGATGGTCACGCGGCCGTCCGGCGTGGTCAGGCCGGTGATGCCGGAGGGCGAGCCGTTGGGGTTGGCCGGGTAGCGGGTGGTCACCTGGCCGTGGTTGTCCAGGAAGCGCAGGGCGACCTGGCCGCTGCCCTGGAGGCTGCGCAGGTGGGCGCTGTCGCGGAACTCGGCCCGGCCCTCGCCGTGGGCCACGGCGATGGGCAGGCGTGAGCCCTCCATACCGGCGAGCAGGATCGACGGGCTCTCCTCCACCTGCACCATCGAGACCCGCGCCTCGAACTGCTCGGACTCGTTGCGCACGAAGCGCGGCCAGGCCTCGGCGCCCGGAATCAGCGTCTTGAGCTGGGCGAGCATCTGGCAGCCGTTGCACACGCCCAGCGAGAAGCTGTCGTCGCGCTCGAAGAAGGCCGCGAACTGCTCACGGGCGCGGGGGTTGAAGAGGATCGACTTGGCCCAGCCGCCGCCGGCGCCCAGCACGTCTCCGTAGGAGAAGCCGCCGCAGGCCACCAGGCCCTTGAACGCCTCGAGGCTCACCCGCCCCTCGAGGATGTCGCTCATGTGCACGTCGACGGCCTCGAAGCCGGCCTTGTCGAAGGCCCAGGCCATCTCCAGCTGACCGTTGACGCCCTGCTCGCGCAGCACCGCCACCGCCGGGCGGGTCTTGTTGATGAAGGGGGCAGCGATGTCTTCGTCGACATCGAAGCTCGGCTGGGCCGAGAGGCCCGGGTCGCGGCCGTCAAGCAGGCCGTCGAACTCGTTCTTGGCGCACTCGGCGTTGTCGCGCAGCGCCTGCAGGCGATAGCTGGTCTCGGCCCAGGTGCGCTCGGCCAGCAGCCGGGTGGTCTCCAGCAGCGGCTCCTCGAACAAGGTGACGCGTACCTGGTCGTCGTAGCGCGGCCGGGCGATGACGCCGCAGGTCTCGATGCCCGCCGCGGCGAACTGCGCCAGCACCTCTTCGGTGTCGCGGCGATTGACCTGAATGACCGCGCCGAGCTCCTCGGCGAACAGCGCATTGAGGGCGTCGACGGGCTCGTCGATCATCCAGTCGAGCTTGATCTCGAGCCCCGTGTGGGCGGCGAAGGCCATCTCCAGCAGGGTCACCAACAGGCCGCCGTCGCTGCGGTCGTGGTAGGCCAGCAGCTTGCCTTCGGCGTTAAGCCCCTGGATCACCGCGAAGAAGGCGCGCAGATCCTCGGGATCGTCCAGGTCCGGGCACTCGTCGCCCACCTGGCCATAGACCTGGGCCAGCGCCGAGCCGCCCAGGCGGTTCTTGCCGCCGCCCAGATCGATCAGCAGCAGATCGGACTCGTCCTGCTCCAGGTTGACCTGGGGCGTGAGGGTGCGCATCGCGTCGGTGACCGGGGCGAAGCCGGTGATCGACAGCGACAGCGGCGAGGTGACGCTCTTCTCCACGCCCTCGCCCTGCCCTTCACCCGAGCCGTTCTCCTCCTGCCAGGCCGTGCGCATGGACATCGAGTCCTTGCCCACCGGGATGGCGATGCCCAGCGCCGGGCAGAGTTCCATGCCCACGGCGTGCACGGCGTCATACAGCGCCTGGTTCTCGCCGGGGTGGTCGGCCGCGCTCATCCAGTTGGCCGAGAGCTTGATGTCCTCGAGCTTGGCAATCGGCGCGGCGGCCAGGTTGGTGATCGCCTCGGCGACCGACAGGCGCGCGCTGGCGGCGGGGTCGATCAGCGCCACCGGCGGACGCTCGCCCATGGCCATCGCCTCGCCGGCATGGGTGTCGAAGCTCGCCGTGGTCACGGCGACATCGGCCACCGGCACCTGCCAGGGGCCGACCATCTGGTCGCGGGCCACTTGCCCTGTGATCGAGCGATCGCCGATGGTGATCAAGAAGCTCTTGGAGGCCACGGCGGGCAGGCGCAGCACCCGGTCCATCGCCTCGCGCAGGTCGAGGTTGTCGAGCATCACGCCGGAGAGGGTGTTGCTCTGACGGCTGAACTCGCGCTGCATCTTCGGCGGCTTGCCGAACAGCACGCTCATCGGCAAATCCACCGGCTGGCTCTCGAAGTGGCCGTCGGTCACCGTCAGGTGGTGGGCCTCGGTGGCCTCGCCGACCACGGCATAGGGGCAGCGCTCGCGGGCGCAGAGCGCCTCGAAGGTCGCCAGCGACTCGGGGGCCACGGCGAGCACGTAGCGCTCCTGGGCCTCGTTGCACCAGATCTCCAGCGGGCTCATGCCCGGCTCGGCGTTGGGCACGGCGCGCAGGTCGAACAGCCCGCCGCGCTCGCCGTCCTTGACCAGCTCGGGCAGGGCGTTGGAAAGCCCGCCGGCGCCGACGTCGTGGATGAAGCGGATCGGGTTCTCCTCACCCATCGCCCAGCAGCGATCGATGACCTCCTGAGCGCGGCGCTCCATCTCGGGGTTGCCGCGCTGCACCGAGGCGAAGTCCAGGTCGGCGCTGGAGGCGCCGGAGGCCATGCTGGAGGCGGCGCCGCCGCCCAGGCCGATCAGCATCGCCGGGCCGCCCATCACGATCAGCTTGCCGCCGACCGGGATCTCGCCCTTCTGGACGTGGCCGTCGCGGATGTTGCCGTAGCCGCCGGCCAGCATGATCGGCTTGTGGTAGCCGCGCCGCTCGATGCCGTCGCGCCCCAGGGCGTCCTGCTCGTAGGTGCGGAAGACGCCGGCGAGGTTCGGGCGACCGAACTCGTTGTTGAAGGCGGCGCCGCCGATCGGCCCCTCGAGCATGATCTCCAGGGCCGACTGGATGCGCTCGGGCTTGCCGTAGTCGAAGGCCTCCCAGGGCTGCACGAACTCAGGGATGCGCAGGTTGGAGACGGTGAAGCCGGTCAGGCCCGCCTTGGGCTTGCCGCCGATGCCGGTGGCGCCCTCGTCGCGGATCTCGCCGCCGGCGCCGGTGGCCGCGCCCGGATGCGGCGCGATGGCCGTGGGGTGGTTGTGGGTCTCCACCTTCATCAGGATCTGGATCGGCTCGTGGGTGGCGCCGTAGACGGCGCGCTCGTCGCCCTGGCCGGTGAGCGACGCGGGATAGAAGCGCGGCGCATCAAAGCCCCGGATCACCGCCGCGTTGTCGCTGTAGGCGGAGAGGATGTCGCCGGGCGAGCACTCATGGGTGTTCTTGATCATCTTGAACAGCGAGCGCTCCTGGGCCTCGCCGTCGATCAGCCAGTCGGCATTGAAGATCTTGTGGCGGCAGTGCTCGGAGTTGGCCTGGGCGAACATCATCAGCTCGACGTCCGCGGGGTTGCGGCCCAGCTCGCGGAACGCCTCGCAGAGGTAGTCGATCTCGTCCTCGGCCAGCGCCAGCCCCAGCTCGACGTTGGCGACCGCGAGGGCCTCACGGCCGCCCTCGAGGATATCCACGCTGCCCAGCGGCGCCGGCGCGTGGTGGGCGAAGAGCCGGGCGGCGTCGGAGGGATCGGCCAGCACGGTCTCGGTCATGCGGTCGTGCAGGGCGGCCTGGAGGCTCTCGAAGGCGGCCTCGGCGAGGGTCCCGGCCACCTTGACCCGATAGGCGATGCCGCGCTCGATGCGCCGCACTCGGGTAAGCCCGCAGTTGTGGGCGATGTCGGTGGCCTTGGAGGACCAGGGGGACTGGGTGCCGATGCGCGGCACCACCAGGAACAGCTGGCCGTCGCCGTGGGACGCGTCCTCGCGCACGGGACCGTAGTCGAGCAGCTGCTCCAGCAGGCGCCGCTCGCCGTTGTCCAGGTCGCCGTCATGGTCGACGAAGTGGACGTAGTCGGCCTGCAGGGACTCGACCTCGGGAACGGATGCGCGCAGGGCGTCCAGCAGCTTGGCATGACGGAAAGCAGATAGGGCGGGCGCGCCTCGCAGTTCGAGCATATCCTGGAGCCTCTGATACAGGGGGGGGAATTCGGGGCCGCGGCCGGCGGCAACGAGCGCACATGATACTGGAAAGCGTCGGGCGCGAGAAATCGGCAGAGGTGACAGCCATCGATTAGCTGGTTATGGTTGAGGGTCTCATCGCCGCACACCGCCCCTATGCCCGCATTCGCGACCGTCTCTTCCCGGCGCCTCTGGCGCGGGACCGCCCTGCTGTGCAGCGCCCTGCTGCTGGCGCTGCTGCCCCATCATGGCGGCACGCCGGAGGAGGCGCACCTCGACGAGGTGCTCACCCGGGACTTCCTCAGCGTGCATACCCGCAACACCCCCACCACCTACTACGAAGGGCGGGAGGGCCCCACCGGGTTCGAATACGAGCTGGTGCGGCGCTTCGCCAATCACCTGGGCGTCAGCCTGACCCTGGACGCCGACCATCACATTCCCGGCGTGCTTGAGGCGGTGCGCGAGGAGGGCGACCTGGGCGCGGCCGCCCTGCCCCTGGACCCGACCCTCGAGGGCGTGCTGTTCAGCCGACCGATCATGCTGCTGCAGCCCCTGCTGGTCTATCGTCGCGGCCTGCATCCGCCGGAAGAAATCGAGGAGCTGGAGGGGCTGGAGATCGGCACCCTGCGCGGCTCCGGCACCGGCCGGGTGCTGCGCGAGCTGCAGGTGGAACACCCTTGGCTGAGCTGGAAGGAGTCCGCCGAGCTGGAGGTGGCCGAGCTGCTCGGCCAGGTGGCCGGCGGCACCCTGGATGCCGCGGTGATCTTCGAGCATCAGTTCCATCTCAACCGGCTGTTCTTCCCCGAGGTCGAGGACGGCTTCACCCTCGGCAAGCCCCTTTCCCTGGCCTGGGCCTTCCCCGCCGGCCGCGGCCTGGGCCTGGTCGGCGAAGCCAATCGCTTCCTCGACGAGCTGCGCCGGAGTGAGGAGCTCGACGCCCTGGTCGCCCGCTACTTCGGCCACGACGACTACCTCGAATACGTGGGCGCCCGGACCTTCATCGCCCATGCCCGCAAGCGCCTGCCCCGCTACAGCGAGCTGTTCCGCGAGGCCGCCCGCAACACCCGCTTCGACTGGAAGCTGCTGGCCGCGCTGGGCTATCAGGAGTCCCACTGGGAACCCCGCGCCACCTCCCCCACTGGGGTGCGCGGACTGATGATGCTGACCAACGCCACCGCCGGGGACCTCGGCGTCGACAATCGCCTCGACCCGGCCCAGAGCATCCACGGCGGCGCCCGCTACCTGCGCCAGATCGAGGAGCGCCTGCCGGCATCGATCGAAGGCGAGGACCGCCTGTTCATGGCCATGGCCTCCTACAACGTCGGCCTCGGCCACCTCTACGACGCCCGCAAGATCACCGAGATGCGCGGCGGCGATCCCGACCGCTGGCGCGACGTGCGCGACTCGCTGCCGCTGCTGCAGAAGCGCGAGTGGCACAGCAAGACGCGCCACGGCTATGCCCGGGGCGGCGAGCCGGTGATCTACGTGCGCAATATCCGCCGCTACTACGAGATCCTGGCCTACCTCGATCGCAGCCAGGAGCAGTTCCACGAGCTCAATGCCCGGTTGCCGGACCGGGCCGACGGCGAGCTCTTCGAGCAGGTGCCCCCGGTCCTCTAGCCGTCATCGCGCTCGCCATCGTGCTCCGCCCTTCCTCGACGGGCGGCGAAGAACGCCTTGAGCAACCGGGCAGCGCGGGCAGCCAGCACGCCGCCCTCCACCGTCACGCGATGGTGATACCAGGGCTGGGCGAAGAGATTGGCCTTCGACTCCACCATGCCGCTGCGCGGCTCGGCCGCACCGTAGACCACCCGGTCCAGGCGGGCATGGATGATCGCCCCGGTACACATCAGGCAGGGCTCGAGGGTCACGTAGAGGGTGCAGCCGTCCAGCCGGTAGTTGCCGAGCCGCTCGCCGGCGGCGCGCAGCGCCTGGATCTCGGCATGGGCGCTGGGATCGTGGCCGCCCACCGGCGCATTGAAGCCGACGCCAACGATCTCGCCCGCGGCGTCCACCACCACCGCGCCCACCGGCACCTCGCCGGCGTCCAGGCCCAGCCGGGCCTGGTCCAGCGCCCGATGCATGTAGAACTCGTCGCTGCGCACTGTGCGGAACTCCCGTAGACTGGATGGCATTAAGACGATCGTATGATACCGGTGGCGGCCCTGCACGCCATCGCCCGGAGGAACCATGACACCCGAAGCCCTGAACGCCCTGGTGGACCTGCTCGGCCTCGAGGCCCTGGAGGAGAACCTGTTTCGCGGCCGCAGCCAGGATCTGGGCCTGCCGCAGCTGTTCGGCGGCCAGGTACTGGGCCAGGCCCTCTCGGCCGCCAGCCAGACCGTCGACCCGAGCCGGCAAGTCCACTCCCAGCACGGCTATTTCCTGCGCCCGGGGGACCCGCACCGCCCGGTGGTCTACCAGGTGGATGCGGTGCGTGACGGCGGCAGCTTCACCACGCGCCGGATCACCGCCATCCAGAAGGGGCGGCCGATCTTCTTCTGCAGCGCCTCCTTCCAGGGCGCGGAGGAGAGCATCGAGCACCAGACCACGGCGCCCGAGGTGCCCGCTCCCGAGACCCTGCAGCAGGATGAGGCACGCCTCGTGCGCCTGCCCGGCCACCCCATCGAGTTCCTGCGCATCGACGAGAGCGCCGAGCCCGGCGAGGCGTCACGCAAGCGCCTGTGGTTCCGTCTGGTGGGTGAGCTGCCCGACGACCAGGCGCTTCAGCGCAGCCTGCTCGCCTACAGCTCCGACTTCAACCTGCTGACCACCGCCCTGGTGCCCCACGGCATCGCGTTTCGCGATCCGCGGCTGCAGATCGCCAGCCTCGACCACGCCCTCTGGTTCCATCGCGACGTCAGGGTCGACGACTGGCTGCTCTACGACATGGACAGCCCCTGGGCCGGCGGGGCGCGAGGCTTCGCCCGCGGCAGCCTCTACGACCGCCAGGGCCGGCTGGTCGCCTCCAGCGCCCAGGAGGGGCTGACCCGACTGCGCAGCTGACTTGGCAGCATGCCCGGCCCAGCGCTATCCTGCCTCTGCGCCGCAATAGCTCAGCTGGTAGAGCAACGCACTCGTAATGCGTAGGTCGGAGGTTCGAGTCCTCTTTGCGGCACCAGAAATTCAATGAAAAACGGTCACTTGGCTCATAACAGCAGTGGCCGTTTTCGTTGCGAGCCTTCTCGGTAGCCAATGGCAGCAATCTCCTCTGAGCCGCTACCTTGCCTCACTACCGACGCCGGACGAGGATCGCGGCGCGCGGTTCTCCTTGACGGTTCCGCATGGACGGGCTCGCACCCTCGTGGATCCGCTCGACCTCTCGGGTGCAGGAAGCGAAGGAGCCCGGCCTGGGGCGTCCTTGATGCCGTCGATGGCCAGGCTCGACTGGCGGCGATCACTGACCCCGTATAGCTTGGGTCTGCTCGGCTTAGCGTGCCTGGATGCATTCAACTCACCTCTAGTAGACCCCGAACTCATTGCCACCGCACATAGCGCCAGGCCCACGGAAGCAAGGAAGATTTGCGTGGTAGGCGAACCCTGAGCGGTGATCGCCAGGAAAAAGGCTATCGTTCCAACTGTCAGGGCAAAGATGGATTTCATGACACTTTCCTCGATATCGGCACCTGTCTGGCCGAGGTAAGAGATGACTCGGCGCGAATAGCACCTGGTGGCGAGCCGATGCCAGGAACGAAGCGCGGGCGGAAGAACGAGGGACTGTCGAACGAGCGGTCTACGAAGCGAAGGTGGCGCTGCGTTCCCTGCAGCGCATAGTGCAACATCCTGTATCAGGCATTGTCCGTTGCCACACTCGGTCCGATGATGAACCTCATGGCACGCACTCACAGTGCGCTGGCGAACGAAACGTTGCGGAATCTCCAGACGCGAAGGCTGCGGCCAGTTGCCCTAGGCCCTTCGGTTGGCGCATGTCAAGGAAGAGTGATTTTCAAAAAGCCCCTTTGTTGAAGGGACACGAAATCAACAGACTGGCATCGCGCAGACTCGCGCTCGATAGCCTGCCGCTTGAACCCGACACGGTGTCGGTGGCCATGGTGCCGCCCCTGGATGCCGGCAAAAAATCGACCCGACAAGCCCGATGGGAGAGGATGGTGCGAATCCTGATGAGCATGCCTGCCTGGGGCGAGACCCACGAGGACGAGGAGCGCTGGGAGCTGCAGAAGCTGCCCTCCCTCATCCGCGAACGTCTACCAGGGCCTGCTCGCCCCCCAGACGGCAAGCCGGCAGAGGATGGACATGACCACCGCCATGGCAACATGACGGCCATGGCAGGGTCGGCCTCAACGGAAGACGACAGGCCGCATGGTGGCCGGCCTCACGACACCGCGACACCCCGCGCAGGCACCACGGACGGCCACCATGCACAAGGGCAGGCCGAGGTGCAGAGGTGTCCGATGAGCAGGACGACCATCACGCGGATGGACACGCCCACTGAGGACAGCCCTTGAGACTCGTGGATGTTCGGTCGCCGTGCCCCGCGCATGACGACCGACGTGGCGCGAATCAGTAGTCGCCCAGCAGCTGCTCCAGGCGGAAGACGGCCCCCGAGAGCTCACCGAAGCTCATCGCCGGCTGCGCCGGGGCCTCGGCCGAGGGCCAGGCCTGCAGCACCTCGTCGTAGGCGCTCAGCAGGGCCTGGTAGCCCTCGGCGTCCTCGCTCGCCCCGAACACCTCGCCCTGGTGCTCGAGCAGCCGGCGTCCCACCTGCATCATGCCGCGCCCGTCCTGGTACTCGACGACGTTGGTGAACTCGCCCTCCTCGACGGCCTCGGCATACTCGTACAGTGAGGCGGTGACCAAGGCGCGATGCACCCGGCTGACGAAGGCGGGATCCTCGAGCAGCGCTGCCTCGGTGGTGGCCATGGCCTCCTCGAGTGTGGTCTCGACCTCGGCGTAGCGCGATTCGAGCGCCTCCCAGGCCAGCCCCTCGCGGGCGCCCTGCTCGAGGGTCTCGAGCGAGGCGTGGACGGCCTCGTCGACGCCCCGGGACGCCAGGGCCGGTTCCACGGACGGATACTGCTCGTCCAGGGGATGGGCGAAGTGCACCACGGCGGCGTCCTGCTCACCCTGGCGATAGAGCTCGCGGGCGACCTCGAGATGGCCCTGCATCATGGCCAGGCGGGTGTAGGTGACGCCGGGGTTGTCGGCGGGCGCGGTGGCGTTCTCGCCGCCTTCACCGCCTTCACCACCTTCACCGCCTTCGCCGCCCTGGGCAGCATCCCAGCCGGAGAAGACCGCCAGCGGATCGGGGCCCAGGCCGCCGCCTTCGCCGCCTTCTCCGCCTTCTCCGCCTTCTCCGCCTTCTCCGCCTTCTCCGCCTTCATGATGACGGCCCTGCTCGCCGCCTTCACCACCCTCGTGGTGCTGGCTCTGCTCGCCGCCTTCGCCACCCTCGTGGTGCTGGCTCTGCTCGCCGCCCTCGCCACCCTCGTGGTGACGGCCCTGCTCGCCGCCTTCGCCGCCCTCGTGGTGCTGGCTCTGCTCGGCGGCGTTCCTCTCGCCCTCGTGGGCCTCGACGCTGTCGGCCCAGCCGGCGCTCGCCGTGCCCAGCAGGACACTCGTTCCGACGCCGATCCAGAGCTTGGTGCGGGTAGTGGCCATGATGCGCGCTTCCTCTCGTTGCATGGGTCTCGTGACATGAAGTTGGGCGGCAGACACCGCGACGAAACGATAGTACCGCTCGACTACGGAACGCAAATCCTTTTCATTAAGATATACTGGGACCACCC
Source organism: Halomonas pelophila (assembly GCF_040196315.1). Taxonomy (NCBI): domain Bacteria; kingdom Pseudomonadati; phylum Pseudomonadota; class Gammaproteobacteria; order Oceanospirillales; family Halomonadaceae; genus Halomonas; species Halomonas pelophila. The sequence goes on along the minus strand of NZ_JBEGCI010000022.1, from coordinate 22,890 downwards.
CCACCCCCATGGAGTCGATCGTGATCCTCTGCATCGCCCAGATCATTCCCGAGGAACTGCTTCAGCGCATCCAGTCCACCCTGGCCGACACGCCCTTCCAGGACGGTCGCGAGACCGCCGGCTGGCATGCCCGCACGGTCAAGCACAACCGCCAGGCCGAGGGTAGCCATCCCGCCGTCAGCGCGCTGCGCGAGGAGGTGGCCGGCCACCTCCAGCGCCATGCGCTGTTCCAGATGGCGGTGCGTCCGCGGCGCATGAAGCCGCTGATGTTCAGCCGCTACGAGCCGGGCATGAGCTACGGCAACCACGTCGACGACGCGATCATGGGCAGCCCGAGCGGCGCCATGCGCACCGATATCTCCTTCACCCTCTTCCTCGGCGATCCTGATGACTACGACGGCGGCGAGCTGCTGATCGAGACGACCGGCGGCGAGCAGACCTTCAAGCTGCCGGCCGGTTCGCTGGTGCTCTACCCTTCCTCGACCCTGCATCGGGTCGAGCCGGTCACCCGGGGCGAGCGCCTGGCGGCGGTCGGCTGGGCGCAGAGCCTGGTCCGCGATCCCCAGCAGCGGGAGTTGCTCTTCGACCTGGACAGCACTCGCCGGCGCCTCTTCGAGGAGAGCGGCAAGACGCCGACCTTCGACACCCTCTCGAAGAGCCTCGCCAACCTGCTGCGGATGTGGGCCGACACCTGAGCCCGCGCCGTCGGGCGCCTCAGCCGGTGCGAACGCGCATCAGCTCGTCCCAGCGGGTGGTGTAGCGCGGCGTGCGCCGCTCGCAGCGCAGCGCCCAGGCGGTGCCCGCACGCGGCAGGCCGAAGCGCACGGTATCGCGCCCCATCTCACGGTTGAGCCGGTCCACCGCCGCCATCAGCCGCTGGCTGCGGCCACGCTCGACCTCGCTGCGCGGCGCCAGCAGCGATAGCTGGTGGCGGTCGGCCTCCACCAGGTCGAGCAGCATCACCCCGCACTTCTGGTAGCGCGGCCCCTCGAGGAAGATCGCCTCGAGCCCCCGGGCGGCGGCCTCGAGCAGCGTGCGGCTGTCATCGCTGGGGGCCGGCAGCGGCACCACCGCGCTGTTGCGGTACTGGCGCTCGCCGGCCAGGTGGGGGTTGGTGCGCAGGAAGACCATCACCGCGCGGGCCTGGCTGCCCTGGCCGCGCAGCTTCTCGGCGCCCCGGGCGGCGTGCTGGCGCACCGCTTCCTGCAGGTCGGCGAAGGCACCGGTCAGCCGCCCGAAGGAGCGCGAGACCATGATGCGCTGGCGCGGCGCGTCGAGGTCATCGAGCACGATGGCCGGGCGACCGCGCAGCTCCCAGACGATGCGCTCCAGCACCACCGAGAAGTGGCGGCGGATCTGCTTGGGATCGGCCTCGCGCAGCTGCCAGGCGGTGTGGATCTCCATCAGCGCCAGCCGCTCGGCGGTGCGCCGCGCCACGCCCCACAGCTCGGTAACCGGCAGCGACGCGAGCAGGGCACGGGTGGCGGGCCCGTCTGCCTCGAGCCGGCAGACGCCCTCGTAGGCCGCCTGCTTCTTGGCCGCGTGATTGGCCACCTTGGCCAGCACCCGGGTGGGCGCCAGCCCCACGCAGACCGGGATGCCGGTATCGCGGCGCACCGTCTCGCGCAGCCGCTGGGCGTGGGCCTCCAGGCCGTCCGTCGCGAAGCCCGAGAAGCCCACGAAGCTCTCGTCGATGGAGTAGGCCTCCACGTCCGGCGAGAACTCGTCGAGGATCCGATTGACCCGCCGGCTCATGTCGCCGTAGAGCGCATAGTTGCTGGAGAGCAGCACCGCCTGGCGGCGGATCGCCGGCGGCAGCAGGTGCAGGGGCGCCCCCATGGCCACCCCCAGCGCCTTGAGCTCGTTGGAGCGCGCCACCACGCAGCCGTCGTTGTTGGAGAGCACGCCCACCGGCCGCCCCTCCAGGCGCGGGGCAAAGGCCCGCTCGCAGCTGACGTAGAAGTTGTTGCAGTCGACCAGCGCGATCACGGCTCGCCCCCCGGCAGGGCGTGGAGCACGTGGGTGACCACGCCCCACACCTGGCATTCACGCCCGGCCAGGGGGATCGGCGCGAAGCGCGGGTTGCTGGCCATCAGGAAGGTCCGCTCGCCGCGGCGCTCCAGGCGCTTCACGGTGGGCTCGCCGTCCACGGCGATCACCACCACCCGCCCGGGCAGCGGCTCCAGGCTGCGATCCACCACCAGCAGGTCGCCGTCGTGGATGCCGTCGCCGAGCATGGAGTCGCCCTCGGCGCGCACGAAGTAGGTGGCGGCCGGGCGGCGCACCACGTGGGCGTGCAGGTCGATCTCCACGTCGAGATGATCGTCGGCGGGGCTCGGGAAGCCGGCGCGCACCCGACACCCCATCAGCGGCTGGGTCGCCTCCCCCGGCAGCACCGCCGCGCGGCCGATCAGCCGCACGGCGGTAGGCGTCGGCGAGCTCATGGGCACCTCCACTAATACTGTATTCATATACAGTATTCGTCACTTCCCTCCCATCTGGCAAGTCCTGCGCCCGCCAGGCGGCGTGCTACCGTGAAGGCACAATCACAATACACCTCACCAGGACGCCGGCCATGCCCCATCCCCTGCTCTCCCGCCAGCCCTTCGCCGAGAAGGGCAAGGTGGTCTCCGCCCGCGAGGCCGTGAACCTGATCCGCGACGGCGATGCCCTGGCCACCGGCGGCTTCGTCGGCATCGGCTTCGCCGAGGGACTCGCCGTGGCCTTGGAGGAGCGCTTCCTGGAGACCGGCGAACCCCGCGATCTGACGCTGATGTATGCCGCCGGCCAGGGCGACGGCAAGACCCGCGGGCTCAACCACCTGGGGCACGAGGGGCTGGTGGCGAAGGTGATCGGCGGCCACTGGGGGCTGGTGCCCGCCCTGCAGCGCCTCGCCATCGAGGGACGCATCCAGGCCTGGAACCTGCCCCAGGGAGTGATCTCGCACCTCTTCCGCGACATCGCCGCCGGCAAGCCCGGCACCCTCACCCGGGTAGGGCTCGGCACCTTCGTCGACCCGCGCCTGGGCGGCGGCCGGATCAACGACGTCACCACCGAGGAGCGCGTCTCGCTGCTGCCCATCGACGGCCAGGAGTACCTCTTCTACCGGGCCCTACCGCTGCAGGTGGCGCTGCTGCGCGGCACCACCGCCGACACCCTGGGCAACGTCAGCATGGAGCGCGAGGCGCTGACCCTGGAGGCGCTGGCCATCGCCACGGCGGTGCGCAACTCCGGGGGCGTGGTGATCGTGCAGGTGGAGCGCCTCGCCGAGCCCGGCACCCTGCATCCCAAGGACGTGAAGATCCCCGGCGTGCTGGTCGACTGCGTGGTGGTCTGCGAGGATCCGGAGCACCACTGGCAGACCTTCAGCACCGCCTACAACCCGGCCTTCTCCGGCGAGATCCGCGCGCCCATGGCGACGCCCGAGCCGCTGCCGCTCTCGGTGCGCAAGATCATCGCCCGACGCGCGGCCTTCGAGCTCCGGCCCAACAGCGTGGTCAACCTGGGGATCGGCATGCCCGAGGGCGTCGGCGCGGTGGCCAGCGAGGAGCGCCTGCTCGCGCACCTGACCCTGACCGCCGAGCCCGGGGTGATCGGCGGCCTGCCGGCCGGCGGGCTCGACTTCGGCGCGGCGTTGAACACCCAGGCGATCATCGACCAGCCGGCGCAGTTCGACTTCTACGACGGCGGCGGGCTCGATATCGCCTTCCTCGGCATGGCCCAGGTCGACGCCACCGGCAACGTCAACGTCTCCCGTTTCGGCCCGCGGCTGGCCGGTGCCGGCGGCTTCATCAACATCAGCCAGAACGCCCGCCGGGTGGTGTTCATGGGCACCTTCGTCGCCACCAGGGAGACGCTCGCCGTCGTCGACGGGGCCCTCAGGCTGCCCACGGGCGGCCAGAGCAAGTTCGTCGCCGAGGTGGAGCAGCGCACCTTCAGCGGGGCGCTCGCCGCCGCGGATGGCAAGCCGGTCTGCTACGTCACCGAGCGCGCGGTGTTCGAGCTCACCCCGGCAGGGCTCGTGCTCACCGAGATCGCCCCGGGGGTCGATCTGGAGCGCGACGTGCTGGCGCTGATGGACTTCACTCCGCTGATGCCCGAGCCGCCCCGCCTGATGGACGCGCGCATCTTCCAGGAGGCCCCCATGGGGCTCGCCGAGGCCCTGCTGGAGCGGCCGCTGGCAGAGCGCTTCAGCCTCGACGAGGCGGACGACGTGCTCTTCATCAACTTCGAGCACCTGCGCGTCGCCTCACCGGCAGACATCGACGCCATCGAACAGGAGGTCGAGCGCCGCCTCGCCCCGCTGGGCCGCCGGGTCCAGGCGATCGTCAACTACGACCACTTCCGCATCGACGACGCCCTGCTCGCGCCCTACACCGAGATGGTGCGTGGCCTCGAGGCGCGCTTCTATACCCGGGTGACCCGCTACACCACCAGCGGCTTCATGCGCCGCAAGCTGGGTCATGCGCTGGAGGAGCGCGCCGTCCCGCCACACATCTACGAGAGCGCCGAGGAGGCCCGCCAGCACCTGAAGGAGTGACGCTTCACCGGCCCCCAACGGCGGCGGGCGATCCCGTGGGACCGCCCGCCGCATCGCGTCGCGGGGCCAGGATCAGGTGGCCTGGCACGTCGCCGCAAGCTCCTCGACCGGCACCGGGCGGCTGAAGAGATAGCCCTGAAAGGCCGCACAGCCGTGCGCGATCAGCCAGGCCCGCTGGGCCTCGGTCTCGACCCCCTCGGCAAGCACCTCCAGCTGCAGGCTCTGGGAGAGCGCGATGGTACTGGCGACGATGGCCGCGCTGGCCTCGTCCTTGAGCAGGTCGCGCACGAAGGACTGATCGATCTTGAGCTGGTCCAGCGGCAGGCGCTTGAGGTAGGAGAGCGAGGAGTAGCCGGTGCCGAAGTCGTCCAGGGCGAAGGTCACCCCGTGCGCCTTGAGGCGCCGCATGGTCTCGCGAGACTCGTCACGGTCATGGACGAACAGGCTCTCGGTGACCTCGAGCTTGAGACGCGACGGCCGGGCCCCGGTGCGCGACAGGATGGCCAGCGTCCGCTCGGCGAACTCCGGCTCGCGAAACTGCGCGGGGCTGACGTTGACCGAGAGCGTCAGGTCGGCCATGACCGGATCACCGGCCCAGGCCGCCAGCTGTCGACAGGCGGTCTCCAGCACCCAGCCGCCGATGGGCACGATCAGCCGGTTCTCCTCGGCCAGGGGGATAAACTCACCGGGCGAGACCATGCCGCGCGCGGGGTGCGCCCAGCGCAGCAGCGCCTCGGCGCCGATCATCTGGCCGTCGGCGCCCATCTGGGGCTGATAGTGGAGCAGGAACTCGCCCCGCGACAGCGCCTGGCGCAGGTCGGCCTCGAGCCGGGCACGCTGCTGCAGCTGCGCCTGCATGGCCGGGTCGAAGAAGCGCAGGGTATCGCGGCCCGCCTCCTTGGCCTTGTAGAGCGCCATGTCGGCCTGCTGGAGGACCTGCTCCAGGGTCGTTTGGTGGTCGCGATAGAGCGTGATACCGAGGCTCGCGGTCACCGACAGCTCCCCGCCCGCCAGGCGCATCGGCGCCTGCAGCGCGCCGAGCAGCTTGTGCCCGATGCGCTCGGCCACCACCGCCACGTGCCCCTGATCGTGCCCGAGGTCGTGCAGCAGCACGGCGAACTCGTCGCCCCCCAGCCGCGCCAGGGTGTCGGTCTCGCGCAGCACCTTACCCAGCCGCATAGCGACCTGCTGCAGCAGGTCGTCACCGATCAGGTGCCCCCGGGTATCGTTGACCCGCTGGAAGTTGTCCAGGTCGAGATAGAAGAGTGCACCGAACTGGCCGCTGCGATAGCTGTCCTTCAGCGCACCGGCCAGGCGATCCAGCATCAGCCGGCGATTGGGCAGCCCGGTCAGGGGGTCGTAGAAGGCGAGCTGATGGATCTCCTCCTCGGCCGCCTTGCGCCGGGTGATGTCGTTGAAGGTGGCCACGTAGTGGGTCAGCTCGCCGGCGTCGTTGCGCACCGCGCTGATGGTCAGCCACTCGGGGAAGATCTCGCCGTTCTTGCGGCGGTTCCAGATCTCGCCCTGCCAGCTGCCATGCTGCTCCACGCTCTCCCAGAGCGCCTGATAGAAGGCGTCGTCATGCCGCCCGGAGCTGAGCAGGCCCGGATTGCGGCCCAGCACCTCCGCCTCCGAATAGCCGGTGATGCGGGTGAAGGTCTCGTTGACCCGCAGGATCGCGCCCCGCTCATCGGTGACCAGCATCCCCAGGTGCGTCTCGAAGGCCATGGCGGCGATGCGCAGCTGAGCCTCGGTGGCGCGCACGTCGGTGACCTCGCGCACCACGGCCAGCACGCCGCCTGAGGCGCCTCCCTCGTCCAGCGGGCTCAAGATCGCGTGGAAGTCGCGCGGCACGCCGGCCAGCGTGACGCGATAGTCGATGTCCACCGCTTCGCCGCTGGCCCGCAGCGCGTCCAGGGCCCGATCGAGCTGGCGTGCCACGTCCGCCGAGAGGACCTCGCGGTAGTGGCGCTGCAGCAGCGCCTCGGCATCGCCGACCAGCTGGTCGCGGTCCACGGCATGCACGTAGACGAAGCGCCCCTCGGCATCGAAGACGAAGATCATGTCCTGGATCGAGCCGACCAGGGCCTGCAGCCGCGCCTCGCGCTCCAGCACCGCGCGCCGCGCCTGCTCGCGCTCCTCGAGACGGCAGCGCAGCTCGGTTTCGAGCCGTCTTAGGCCGAGGTAGTGGCGCAGCAGCCATCCGCCCAGCACGGCCACCACCAGGAAGACGCCGCCCAGCAGCCAGAGCCGCTGCCACCAGTTCGCCAGCAGCACCTCGAGCTCCTCGCCGACCACCACCAGCAGCGGCAGGTCGGTCACGCGCTGCTCGGCATAGAGCCGCTCGTGGCCGTCCAGCGGTGAGACGATGCGCTGGACCGTCGAGGCCTCGCCGCTCGCCAGGAAGGCCTGGGTCAGCGGCTCACGGACGCGCACGCCGAGCCTGTCCGTGGCGACGCCGCCGTCGAAGGCCGGCCGGCGGGCGATCAGCTGCATCTCGGTATCGAGGATGGCGATGCTCTCCCCCGGCGTCATGCGCAGCCGCGAAAGGGAGGTGGCGAAGATCGTCGGATCGAGGCGCAGCACAGCCAGGCCCCGGAAGCGACCCTCCGGCCCGCGCAGGCGGCGCACGTGAACGAGGTGGTAGGTCTCCTCGAAGGGCGACCAGTAGAGCGGCGTCACCAGGGAGTCGAGTCGGGTATCGTTCAGCAAGGCGAGATAGAAGGCGCGCCCGCTGAGATCGTAGCCGGAGGGCCAGTAGGACGCCGAGGAGGCCACGACGCGCCCCGCGGCGTCGACCAGGCTCAGCTCGTCGATGAAGGCGAAGCGATCCCGCCGCTCGGCCAGCAGGGCCTCGATATCGGTCGGCGCCAGCGCCGACTCCTCCTGCGCCAGACGCTGCTCGAGCAGCTGCGACAGGTCGCCGAGGGCCTGCTCGCCCACCGCGAAGGTAGTGCTCACCCACTCGGCCACGAGGTCGGCCCGCGCCTCGACGCGAGCCTCGGCGCCGTCGATCGCGCGTTGGCGATGATCGATGAGCACCCAGGCCAGGAAGGCGGCCAGCGCCAACAGCGCCAGCAGGTAGGTGCCGATGGCGTGCCGCCGAGGCCAGTCGTGGCGCGTGCCGGCCGTGCGTGGTGAGTCCTTCATGCCGCCCGATATCCTTGTCGTAACGCCGGTAAGGCTCCCTCAGTGTACTGGATTGTGGGGGGCTGTCTTCCTACGATCCGACCTGGCCCGCCCCGGCGTGCGCTCGACGAGCCGCGCGCTGGCGGCCTGACGTTGAAGCGACGGCGCGCAGCGGCCACCCTGAAGACATCCGCCGATCACCGGATGACACGGGGACACCCTCGCCATGGACGATGTCGCCAGCGACTTTCTCATCGCCAACGAACCCGCACTGCGCCTGGGCGTGGCGCTGTTGCTGGGCGCCCTGATCGGCATCGAGCGCGGCTGGGTCGCCCGGGAGCAGAAGTCCGGCGAGCGCATCGCCGGCATCCGCACCCACGCGCTGGTCGGCCTGCTCGGCGGCATCGCCGCCCTGCTCTCCGAGGCCGTCAGCGACTGGGCCTTCCCGCTGATCTTCCTGGCCCTGGCCGCCACCAGCCTGGTCGCCTGGCGGGCGAGGCTGAGCCAGCACCACGACTACAGCATCACCGGCCTGGTGGGGCTGCTGCTGACCTTCTGTTTCGGTGCGGTGGCGGTGGCGATCGACCTGGCACTGGCCACCGCCGGCGCGGTGATCACCGCCGTGATCCTCGACAACAAGCACGAGATCCATGGCCTGTTGAACAAGCTGCAGGCCCATGAGCTCGACGCCGGCCTCAAGCTGCTGCTGATCAGCGTGGTGATGCTCCCGCTGCTGCCCGACCGCGGCCTCGGGCCCGGCGAGGTGCTCAACCCCTACGAGATCTGGTGGATGGTGGTGCTGATCGCCGCGATCTCCTTCGTCGGTTATTTCGCCATGCGCGTGGGTGGCGCCGAGAAGGGCATCCTCTTCACCGGGCTGTTCGCCGGCCTCTCCTCCTCCACGGCGCTGACCCTGCATTTCGCCCGGCTGTCGCGCCAGAGTCGCGAGATCGAGGCGATGCTGGCCGCCGGCATCCTGGTGGCCTGCGGCACCATGTTCCCGCGGATCCTGATCTATGCCGCGGTGATCAGCCCGGGCCTGCTGCCCCGCCTGCTGCTGCCGATCGCGGTGATGGGCCTGTTGCTCTACCTGCCGGCACTGCACCTATGGCGCCGCCACCGTCTGGCCCTCCGGGTCGACAGCCCGACCCCGATTCAGAACCCCCTGGAGCTGCGCACGGCGCTGCTGTTCGGCGGCCTGCTCGCGCTGATCATGCTGCTCGGTGAGTGGCTGCGCGATGGGCTCGGCGAGGCCGGCATCTACCTGCTGGCGGCCGCCTCGGGGATGGCCGACGTGGATGCCATCACCCTCTCGCTGACCCGCATGTCGCTGGAGCGGATCGCCCCCGCCACCGCGGTGCTGGGGATCATCATCGCCGCCGCGGTCAACAACCTCTTCAAGTCGGGGCTGGCCACCGCCTTCGGCACACGCCGGCTCGGCCTGCGCGTCGCCCTGCCGATGGTCGCCTCGATGGCGGCGGGCCTGGCACTGGCCTGGCTGGTCTGAGCGGCGCGTCCTCGAAAATGGCCCCTCGATGCCCGCACGCGGTTCACTGCCGGTCGATCGCGAGCAGCGGCACGTCGAGCCATCGAGCCAGGCCCAGGGCGCCGTCGCGCATCACGGCATGGTGGTTCCAGGCGAACATCGGCTCGGCGAGCGGCGCGATCAGGGCCATCCAGGGACGGACGGGGCGCACCCGCCACTCGTAGCGCACCCGGGTGACGCCTTGCGCCTCGCTCAGGAGCCAGCGGCCGATCCCCCGCACGTCGCCGTGGGCGACGCCCTCGATCAGTCGGCCCGGCACCACGCGAGTCACGCGCACCTCGAAGCAGAGGCGATAGCCCATGCGACTCCGCCAGCGATAGCGATAGCGCCGGCCGATGCCGCGGGCATCCCCCGGCGCCAGCTCCTCCACGGCGCGCAGGCTCTTCCACCAGGCGGGCCAGTCGCCGGTATCGACGAGCGCCTGGTAGACGCGGTCGAGGGGCGCCTCGAACCACCAGGTGGTGAGGTAGCAAAGCTCCGTGGGTCTCGAGTGCCTGGTCATGGCCGGCGGCGCACCCTCGATCGTCCCGCCGTGCCGGTCGCGACGCCCCGGCCCGATACCGGATACGCGACCGGACGGAGGCATGCAGGAGGCACAGGCACCAGGCTTGCCACGCAGAGCGCGTCACCCTGGTCTGGGCTACGGGGTCTCGTAGGGCCGGGCCGAGATTTCGTCGGGGCCGTGGCGATTGAGGATCGCTTCCGCCTCCGGCTGCGACGCCTCGGGAACGATCACCTTGACCTCGCTGGTCTGCCGGTCGAGAAACAGCTTCTCCCGGGGGTAGCCCTCGGAGACCAGCTCATCGAAGGCGTTGATGGCCTTGTCGATGCTGCCGTAGGCAGCCGTAAGGGTCTGTGTCATGACAATCTCCGCAACAGGAGTGGGGAAACCGCCGGCACCGGGGGTGCCGGGACGCGACGAGAGGGAGACGCCCCCTCGCCTGCAGTGTAGTCATCGCGGCTTCCGCCACCGCTCCGTTGATCGTCGTGACGCTGGTCGCGGCTCACGTGAAGGCCAGGCATCGGCGCGCGGGACCGGGGCTGCGGTCGACCTACCTGGAGAGAGGGCTCGCCGCCTGACGGCCGGCGCTTGGCCGGCCGCGGCGTCGATTCAGGTGAGGTGAACGGCCTGGAGGCGCGCCAGCACCTCGCCGTCGGCATCGACCAGCGTCAACTGCTGGCCCTCGATCCGCCACTCGGCCACCCGGCCCAGCGCGTCGAGGAAGGCCTGCTCGGTCTGCATGCCGTCCGCGCAGGCCCGGCGGGTGCTCGCCAGCTGCTCGAAGCTCAGGGCGTCGCCCTCCAGCCGATAGCTCCCGGTCATGCGATTGCAGCCGGTGGAGCCCATCACGCGCTGATCTTCGATGTGCAGCACGAAGTGCGCCTCGCGCCGCTGCTCGACCACCGTGACCGGCGCGTCGCTGAGATGGGTCAGTTTCCAGTAGGTGTTCACCAGCGGCTCGTCCACCGTGCGTGCCGTGGAGGCACACCCCGCCAGCAGCAGCGCCACCAGCAGCATTGCCGATACCTGGATGATCCGTTTCATGCGTCGTTCCTTATGAATGAAGTGACTTCGCTAAGACCGCGGAGATCCATAAGGTTTCCTGCCCGTGGCGATCGCCGCAGGCCCCCTGCGCCGCGCCGGCCTCTGGATCCGCCGCCTCCCATCCCCAGCATAGACGGGGTGTGGCGGCGGCCTCACTCCTCGCCGCGCCCTCGCCCGGCAGCGCTAGCGGGCGGGGCTCGCCAGCAGCATGGCAAGGCCGGCCAGCAGGATCGTGCGGATGGGCATCGTGTCGCCCCCATTGCGTCAGCGGCAAGACCCTGGCATGAAGCAAATCCTCCTCGATGATGACCATGTTCGTGATCCTTGGCCCCACCGGAAAACGGCGTGGCCGTCCCTTGCTGCCAAGGGCGCGCCCTCGACTCTCGGTCTTGTTGGGCCCGAGTTGATACGCCTGTCTGGCCGAGACTTGGCCAGCAAGGCACGTAAGGAAACTAAACCGCTGGAAACCTCACGAACTCTGTCAAACTGTGAGGGCGAGAAATCTTACCGTACCGCCATACTGTGCCACTGGCACAAAACCATGCTGCCCAGTCAACGTTTCTTCGACAGCAGGGTCGATCACTGCAGCCAGCATCAGCTTGTTGTAGTTCCGGCCTAACCCAGAAAGTTTCTGAACATCCGAAAGCACGTCAGCAAGAAAACGACTATTCACGTACTTGTGCGTTTGAGCCTTTATCTCCACTGCAGTGACGTGCCCACCAGGGACCTGACTATTGACCAGCCAGTCAAGCCGGGCATTTTGAATAACGCCCGTGACTTCACGACGAAAATCATATTGCGTGGCGTTATTCACATCCAGCCAGGCTGGAAAATCAATTTGCACCCAGTACTCCCAGCCACCTTCGATATTGACAATTGGCTCAAGGAAACGCCTTGCCATCCAGTCCTGAAGGTCTGTCGAAAGCGCGCTAAAGTCGTAAGCCTGCAGAGCCATACTCACCTCCTAAACTCCTCAAGTAAAGTGGGCGAGAACGCGCCGCATTCTCGCCCACAAACCAGACCCCAAACCTTTACTTCTCAACCTCTTCATCCTTAACTTCATCACCTTCTTTCTTACCTTCAACATCTTCCTTCTTACCTTCACCCTCCTCATCAGCCAACAGATCAGCCAAGTGTTCAATCAATCTACTATAAGACTCCGGAACTCTGTCCGGATCGTACCTGTCTGCGTATTTCGCAATAGTATCCGGATCGACGAACAAGAAAGTATTTGCCTCCTGATTCTGAGAAAACGACCTCGACACGGTCTTATGGCAAGGAGACTCTGTAATTGCCTCATGCGACTCTTTGGTCGCATAAAAGAGACGCACAGTCACACTAGCCGCGCCCATGACCTCTTCATTTATAAACATCAAGTGCGCAAGCTTTGAAGTGCTTCCTTCGCTTGACGCTCCGAACTTACCGTTTATAGCCGACAAAACACTCTTGGCTATCTCCATGGAGTTTCCGCTTGTGACCCCGGGAAGCATCTGCTGAACCACCTGGGTATCAACGGACAATTCGCAACTTTTTATTTCAAGAGTTTGGCGAAACTTCTGCACCTCAACAAAATAGCCTGTCTTACCAATAAGATTGACCCACGAGTCATAATCAAAGAGGTCCTTGTTGGCATCTTGCATAGCCTTGGTCATTGCACTAAATAGCACAGTAACGCTTTTGAAAAGTTCTTTAGCCTCTTCGCTAACCTCTCCATCCTTGCTGGTTGTAGAGGTAAAGATATTGCCTGTAGCATTAAGGCGAAATCTAACGCTTGCCTCAGAGTCACCGGAAACCTCATCTTCCTCACCAACCATTGCCTTCATTGTCGAAGGTTGAAAATCGACACTTTCCTTGAGTTTATTCAGCCTCTCAGAGACAAACGTATGATCAGCCAACGGGACGCTACCAGCTTCTTCAAAATCAAAAACATTTTTCATATATAATTTCCTTTTACTTATCAACTTGCCTAATCTTCAGAGTTCTCATCCCTGTTTTGCGTTGACCTCAACGCCTCCAGGAAAACCCACCTCACAATGGCTGATAAAAATCGAAGGGGGGATAATAAAGCGCTGCTTTATTCATATGAAACCCAATCACACCTCAGTTCTTGCAAACGGCCCATGGGAAGGTAGTCAAGTCCTCGAAGAATTCGCTCTTAATTCCTGTGCAATATCCACGGGTACTGCTCCTACCATGTCGTGCGATGGAAACCGGTAACATCCGGCCTCACACAGCAAGGAGAATCCTGCTGGCCCCTTCAGTTTTCAGTACAGGCGGCGACCCGGCGTGACGCCGCATCATGGCGGTATCAGCCGCGTCTCGGGCGGGGGGCGCATCGCGCGGTCGGAGGCGCCGCCGCCGGGCGGCGGGGAAAGGTGTCGAGGATCACCCTCTCAGCCGGATCATCCCGGTATCAGCCGCGAACCGGTCGCCGGGCTCGCCGCGCGCCAGAGCGCTCGTCGGGGGCAGGAGGCGAGAGCGCAGGGCGAGGCACGGCATGGTCATGATCAGGCCGGCCTGGCCGCCGTCCTCCCAGCACTCCCTGGCAGCCTCCCGGACCCGCTCCGACGGCGAGAGCAGCCAGGCGGCCTGGCAGCGGATCAGCCTGGCGTGGTGCTGCGACCAGGCGCAGGGTGCCTGCAGGGAGACGGCCTCGAGGCGCTGCGCGTACGACAGCGCCGGCAGGGGAAGCCCCTGCAGCAGGCAGACCTCGGCCGCCGTGACCAGGAAGCGCTGGTGGTTGTGGCCGGCGCACCCCTGCGCGAGCAGCCGCTCCCCCTGGGCCAGCGCCTCGCCGCGTGCCGGCGGCGAGGCCTCCAGCAGCGCCAGGGTGCCCAGGAGCCAGGGGCCGACATGACGCTCGAGGCCGTGCCGACGGACCAGCTGCCAAGCCATGCGCAGGGTGTTGCGGGCCGCGGCGTGGTCGCCGGCCACCAGCTCGACGCGGGCCCGGCTCTCCAGCAGGAGGGCCTCCGGGCGCGGCGTGCCCATGGCGCGCGCCACCTCGAGGGCGGCGTCGACCTGCTCGGCGGCTTCTCCCTGGCGCGCCGTCGCGAACAGCGTCCAGGCGAGGGCCTGTCGCGCCCTCAGCTCGACCCACCGGTCCTTCAGCTCGCGCCCGAGCTCGAGGGCCCTCGCGCCATCCGCGAGCGACGCCTGCGTCTCGCCGACATAGAGCCCCGTCGTCGCCCGCCGCACGAGGCTGTCGGCCTCGAGGTCGCCCCGGGCGGCCTGCCGGCTCGACGCGACACAGTGGGCGTGGAGGCGATGCGCGTCCTGCATCCGTCCTTCCGCATAGAGCGCCTCGGCCAGTCCGATCGCCGCGCCGATCCAGTGCCGCCGCGAGCCGCTCCCCCGCGCCGCCTCGAGGGCCCGCAGCTGGCAGCGACGGCCCGGGGCCCGCCCCTCCCGCGCGAGCTCCAGCCGGCCCAGCAGGCCGTACGCCTCGGCGAGCCGGGCGGGATCCCTCCCGGCGCGCACCGCGGGCAGGATGCGCTGCAGCGCGAGCTCCTCGGCGTCGAGCTCGTCCAGCATCTCCAGGATGGCGGCCAGGCCCAGGCCAGCCGCGATCCGCTCGTCGTCGCGCCGCGCCGCGCGGCCGGCGAGCCGGAACCGATGGCAAGCCTCGTGGAGCAGTCCCTGGGCGAGGCAGGCCCGCGCATGCAGCAGCTGACAGCGAACCTCGTCGCGCGGCGCGTGCTCGATCTCGGCGAGCTGGCGCAGCAGCGGAAAGGCCTCGCCGTGGCGATGCTGCGCGAGGCTCGCCTCGACGGCCCGCATCAGGGCCTGGGGCGCCAGGGGCGATCGCGCCTCGACCAGGTGCCGGGCCTGGCGCATCGGGTCGTGGGGTGCGAAATGCTGCGCGAGCCGCAGATGGAGGCGCTCCCGCTGCCCCTCCGGCATACCCTCGTCGATGCCCTGGCGGACCAGCTCATGGGGGAACTGCCAGGTGTCGGCGTCCAGGGCGCGCACCAGGCGCCACCGCACCGGCCTGTCCAGATCGTCGTCGACCGGCCGGCCCAGCAGCCGGCCAACCAGGGTCAGGGAGAAGCGCTGGCCGATGGCCGCCGCCTGGCGCAGCGCCTCGAGCTCCCGGGGCGCGAGCAGGCCGAGCTGGCCCCGCACCAGATGCTTCACGCTCGCGGGCAGGGCCGGATCGGGATGCAAGCGCAGCAGCTGGGTCAAGAACAGCGGATTGCCCTGGGCCCTCGCCACGTAGAGGGCGGCGTCGGCGGGGTCGACGTCGACGAAGCGCGCGCTCAGGGCCAGCGCCTCCTCCTCCCGCAGCGGCCCCAGCTCGATCAGCGACAGCGGCACGTCCGCGAGCCGCGGCCTCAGGCGGGGCTCCCAGGGGTCCTGCTCGACGCGTGAGGTCAGAAGCCAGGCCACCGGGGCATCGCGCGTGCTCCGAACGAGCCCGGCCACGGCAGAGAGCAGATCGTCGCCGGCCCAGTGCAGGTCTTCGATGACCATTACCTGGGGGCAGACATCGGCCCGCCGCCGGATCAGCGCACCCAGGGCGTCGATGATTTCCCTGTGGCGCGCCTCGGGGGCCATCGCCGCCTGGGCGGTCGATGGCGTCATGCCGAGCAGGGGCCGCAGCGCCCTGGCCTGGGCCTCCGGCAGCGCCGACGCCTCGAGCCGGTCAAGCCATCGCGAATCGAAACGCGCCCCGTCCCGGGCAATTCCCAGCAGCGAGCGCAGCCACTGCCCCAGCGGGTCGTCCTCGAGACGCCGGCCGAAATCCAGCACGGCGGCGGCGTGTGGCTCGGCCCGCCGTTGCCGGGCGAGCTCGGCGAAGGCCGTGCACAGGCGGGTCCTGCCCATGCCGGCCAGGCCCCGCAGGTAGAGCAGGTGGCCGGTCCCGTGGGTGCAGGTGGCCGCCAGCACCGAGGCGAGCTGGCCAAGCTCGACGTGCCGACCGACCAGCGCTCCCCCCGGCAGCGGGCCGCCGGGATGGCGCGCCAGGCAGCGCAGGAAGGGCTGCCCGGCGTCCTCGAACAGGAAATGCTCGGTGAGCTGCACGGCGAGGTCGCGATGGACCCGCACCCCGGTCGCCTGGCCCTCGGGCCAGGCGGGAGCTGCGCCCGCCCGCGGATCGCCGGCGGCGCCCCAGGGCTCGATCCTCAACCCGATCCGCAGTCGCCCCGCGGCGCGATCGCTGACGGCCATGGCGCACTGCAGGCTGCGCAGGGCGTCGCTGCAGTAGGACCGGGGCACGCCGAAGATCGCCTCGAGGGGGCCCGCGTCCCCCTCACCCTGCAGGTGGCCCCCATAGTGCGCCACCAGCGCGGCCAGCGGCGCGCCGGGGCCCTCCCCCGCTGGCGCCACGACCATCCGGATGACGCGGTGCGCCTCGTCGGGTCCGCCGGGAGGCGCCTCCCGAGGCCGGGCGGCCGGCGCCATGAGGTCGGCGATCTCGACCTCGAAGACCCCGGCCAGGTGACGGGCGGTCCGCAGGAGGACGGGGCGGCCGCCCTCGGCGCGCTTGATGGAGGCGATGGAGACCCACTGATGACGGTCGATGCAGTGCTGGGCCAGGGCCTCCTGGCTCAGTCCCAGCCGCTGGCGATGCTGCTTCAGGCGACCGGGATCGAGGATCACGCGCCCGGCGCGGGGCGTTGTCGAGGTCACGGGCCGATGCCCCGGGGAGGCCCGCCCCGCTCTCGGGGGGCCCTCGCATCTCCGCCCCCCGCCCTGCTCACGGCCGTTCCTGCAGCTGCCAGTCGTTGTCGGTGAGCGGCTCTCCCCCGTCGGGCGTGACGCGCACGGTGTCGCTCAGGCCGATGCCCCAGCGGCCCGGCAGGCGCAGGCAGAGCGGCAGGTGGAAGACCATGTCGGCGGCGAACTCGCGATGCTGGCCGCGGGCGATGTAGCCCGTGCCCTCGACCCAGCTGGGCGGGAACTGGGCCCCCACCGCATAGCCGAACACGCCGGAGAAGAAGGCGCGGTCGGCATGGGGCGCCAGCACCGCCTCGGCGGCCCGGGCCGCCTCGTCGAAGGTGTGGCCGGGGCGCATCGCCGCGACCAGCGCCTCGTACATGCCGCGGCAGACGTCGCGCAGCGCCTGCATCTCGGCACTGGCCCGGCCGGCCACGGCGGTGCGCATCATCGGCGCGGTGTAGCGGTGGTAGGCGGCGCCGAACTCCAGGAACACCGGCTCGTCCGCGGCGATCACGTGGCGCTTGTGGTTGACGTGAATGACGCTGATGCGCCGGCCGGTGGTGACGATGGGCTGCAGGCTCATGAACTCGCTGCCGGCGGCCAGCAGGGCACGACTGCCCTCCGCCGCCACGTCGTTGTCGGTGACGCCGGGTGCGATGGCCGCCACCGCCGCCTGCAGGCCGAGGGAGGTGATCCGCGCGCTCTCGCGCAGGCAGTCGAGCTCCGCCGGCGTCTTGACGATGCGAATGCGATCGAGCAGCTCGCCGCCGTCGTCGCGGAAGCGCCCGGCACCGAGGCGGGCCTGAAGCTCGCGAATGACGCCATGGCGCAGGCCGGCCCCGAAGACGTCCAGGCCGATGGCCCGAAACGGCGCGAGCACCTCCGCCAGCGGCTCGATCACCTCCTCGATGCCCTCCCAGCGATAGCCGAGGATCTCGTCCACCCGGGCGGTGACCACCGCCGGGCCGGTCTCGATGGAGGGCACCTGCAGCACCAGGTGATCGGACGAGACCACCAGGCAGGTGTACACCGAGACCTCGAAGGTGTGGTAGCCCGTCAGGTAGAAGATGTCGGCGGGGTCGGTGAGCAGCAGCGCCTCGAGCCCGGCGTCCCGCATGGCCTGTCGCACGCGGCGACGACGGGTGTCGAACTCCTCGGGGGGAAAGGGCAGCTCGCGCTCGGCGAGGCATTCGGCCAGGGCATGGCGATAGGCGTGGTGATCCATCCGATGGGGCTCCAGGGTGAACGGCACTCCCTGGCAGTGTAGCCATGTCGGCCGTCACGACGGAGGCGCGATGGGCAAAATATCCCTGTTACCGTCCGCGTCGGTTTCGTAGAATCCAGCCACGAAATTCGACGCCATAGGACAATGCAATGGGCAGGGCCTTCCAGAACCGCAAGGAATCCATGGCCAAGACGGCCGACGCCAAGACCAAGGTGTACAGCAAGTACGGTCGCGAGATCTACGTCTGCGCCAAGCAGGGCGGCACCGACCCCGCCGGCAACCTGTCTCTGCGCGGCCTGATCGAGCGCGCCAAGAAGGACCAGGTGCCGTCCCACGTCATCGACAAGGCCCTGGACAAGGCCAGCGGCGTCGGCGGCGAGGACTTCTCGCCGGCGCGCTACGAGGGCTTCGGGCCGGGCAACTGCATGGTCATCGTCGAGTGCCTGACCGACAACCCGAACCGCACCTTCGGCGACGTGCGCGCCTGCTTCACCAAGGCCAAGGGCAAGCTCGGCACCCCGGGCAGCGTCAGCCACATGTTCGATCACTGCGCCATCCTCGCCTTCAAGGGCGACGATGAGGAGGCCACCCTCGAGGCACTGATGGAGGCCGATGTCGACGTCACCGACATCGAGAACGAGGCGGGCCAGATCACCGTCTTCGCGCCCCACACCGAGTACGCCAAGGCCAAGCAGGCGCTGCTCGACGCCTTCGGCGAGCTCGACTTCGAGGTCGACGAGATCCAGTTCGTGCCCCAGACCGTGACCCCGGTCGAGGGCGACGACGTGGCGATGTTCGACAAGCTGATGGACACCCTGAACGACCTGGACGACGTGCAGAACGTCTTCCACAGCGCCGAGGTCGAGGGCCAGGCGTAACGCCGACGTGGCGACTAGGCGGCGCCTAGTCGCGCGGCCCGACCGGGATCATCAGGTGCTGATAGTCGGTACCCCGCCACATCAGGTAGGGGCCGCCGTTGTACGGGTCGGTGGAGTAGCCCTCGAGCAGCGCCGCCGGGGCGATCAGCATCAGGTGCGGCCCCTCCTCGACCCAGGCGTTGTCGTCCGTGGGCCCCTCGGCATAGGGGTCGACGAGGCTCGCCCCCTCATCGCCGGCCAGCATGTAGGCGATGCCCAGCGTATCGACCGTGATCGGCTGCTTGTGCTGCCAGGCCATGGCCCAGTGCATCCAGGCCTCGTCGAGGCACATCGGGGCCGTACCGTCGAGGGTCGGCGGCGTCGGCAGGCAGGTATAGCCGTTCGTCCCCTCCTTCAGCACCGTGCCTTCCCAGTCGACCACCCTGGCGCCCTCCGCCAGGCCCGGCGTGGCAGCCGCCAGGGCGTCATCGATCATCGCCTGATCGGCCTGAACCATTCCGCTACCGGAAAGGCTCGCCAGCAGCGCGGCCAGGCCCGGTCCAATCCGGCGTTTCCTATCGCCATGCAGGTGCTTCATCGTCGCTACCTCGCCGTGACGTGCCCACTCGAGCACTCGGCTTCAGTACAGCGGCGAACACCCTCCCCGGCCAGCGGGAGGGCAAAAAATCCGTCGAGAGCATCAGGCAGGCGCATCGCGAACGTCAGGCGCCCGGGAGGGAAGCCCGTCAGGCGCCTGACGTTCTCGATAGGCGCCTGACGGGCGGTGGATCACTCCACCGTGATGGTGATGGCCTCGGAGGTCACCGGCGGGTCGAAGCTCACGTGGTTGGCGTCCATGAACAGCAGCTGCAGGGTGTGCTCCCCCGGCTCGAGCTCGAGGTCGACCTCGGTCTGGCCGCCGCCGAAGTGGCGCATGGTCTCGTTGGCCGGCAGCGGCTGGTCGAGATCCACCTCGTCCAGCGGCGTGTCGACCAGCAGGTGGTGGTGGCCGGTGCCCTCGCGGGCGGTGCCGGCGGGCGCCACGCCCATGCCCGAGAGGCCCATGCGTACGGTGACGGGGCTCTCGACGCTCGCCCCGGCCTCGGGCGAGATGAAGTAGACCTCGCTACCCTCGGGCGCCGCGCCGCGCTCCATCTGAGCCATGGCCGCCGAGGCCAGCAGCAGGCTGCCGGCCAGTCCCAGGCCTGCGATCCATTGTTTCATGGCGTATCTCCTTGTCCGTCGACACACGATATTCGGAAGCGCCCGGGCCGCCGACTCGGACGGCGGCCCTGCCGCCCAAACAGCCTAGTCGAACATCCCGGGCGCCGACACGACGAAGGCCGCGATGACAGTGCCGCGCGGGGGCGCGGCTCAGCGCGGGCCGTCCTCGCGGTCGCAGCCCATCGCGCCGCCGCGGGCCCAGTGCTCGCCGTCCACCTCATTGAAGAAGACCTGCACGGATTCCGCGGCATTGCCGTAGACCTCCTCGAACGCCTCGGTGATGCGCCGGGCCAGCTCGCGCTTGTGCTCCACGCTGCGAGGAAACTGCTGGATGGTGACGATGGGCATGCTCGACTCCTGTGAGGCGGAAAATGAGCGCCCAAGATAGCAGAAACCCGCCTCGCGGCGGGTCTGCTGGCATCATGATCGGCAGCGCTCAGGGCTCGTCGTGGGCGGCCCGCCAGTCGGCCGCGGCCTCGGCCACGCCGGCGTCCCGGTCGCCGCTGAGCAGGGCCCGTCGCTCTTCTTCATCCTCGCGCACGTCGTCGATCACGGTCATCAGGTCGTCCACGTCGACCTCGCGGGTGTCGTGCTCGAAGCAGCCGGTCAGCTCGCTCTCCGGGTGCAGGTCACCGGCCTCGTAGAGCGACCAGATCTCCTTGCCGTAGTCGGTGGCCAGCAGCTCCGGGGCGAAGCGGCCGAAGTAGCGACGCATGTTGTCGACGTCGCGCTCGAACATCCAGGCGGCGCTGTTGTTGCCGGCGGCATCCACCGCCTGGGGCAGGTCGATGATCACCGGGCCGTCGGCGGCGAGCAGCACGTTGAACTCGGAAAGGTCGCCATGCACCAGGCCGGCGCAGAGCATGCGCACCACGTCGCCGATCACCTTGGCGTAGTGGGCCCGAGCCTGGTCGGCCGTCAGGGTCACGTCGTCCAGCCGCGGGGCGGTCAGCCCCTCGGAATCGGTGATCATCTCCATCAGCAGCACGCCGTCGATGAAACCGAAGGGCTTGGGCACCCGTACCTCGGCGGCCGCCAGCCGGTAGAGGGCATCGACCTCGGCGTTGAGCCAGGCCTGCTCCTGCTCCTTCTGGCCGTAGCGGGTCTTCTTGGCCATGGCCCGGGAGCGGCGGCTGTTGCGCTCGCGGCGCCCCTCCTGATACTGCACGGCCTGCTTGAAGCTGCGCTGCTTGGCCTCCTTGAAGACCTTGGCGCAGCGCCGCTCGCCGTGGGAGCGCACCACGAACACCTGGGCTTCCTTGCCACTCATCAGCTGGCCCTCGACCTCGTCGATCAGGCCATCCTCGACCAGCGGCTTTAATCTCTTGGGTATCTTCATGTCACCACGTTGGCATAGAACCCGGCGGCGGGGTATACCCCGGGCGAATCGCGTTGAGGATCGGTCAGCGGCGGATGCGACGGGCCCGGAAGCTGCGTCCCTTGAGTTTGCCGTTGGCCAGCTGGTCGAGGGCCGCCCCGACGACGTCGCGACGCACGGCCACGAAGGCGCTGTTGGCCAGCACCTTGATCTTGCCCACCTGATCACCGGCGATCCCGCCCTCGCCGGTCAGGGCGCCGAGGATGTCGCCGGGGCGCACCTTCTGCTTCTTGCCGCCGCCGAGCTCGAGCGTCGCCATGGCCGGCGCGATGGGCGCACGCTCCAGCACCGCGCGGGACGGCAGCGGCTCCGGGGCGAGGGTCTCGCCGAGGAAGTCGGCGAGTCGCGCCAGCCGGTACTCCTCCTGCTCGGCGACCAGGGTGCAGGCCACCCCGGAGCCGCCGGCGCGGCCGGTGCGCCCGATGCGGTGGACGTGCACCTCGAGCTCGCGGGCGATGCGATAGTTGAACACCGCATCCAGCGACGCGATGTCGAGCCCGCGGGCGGCCACGTCGGTGGCCACCAGGATCGAGGCGCTGCCGTTGGCGAACAGCACCAGCAGCCGGTCGCGGTCGCGCTGCTCCAGGTCGCCGTGCAGCGCCAGGGCGCTGAAGCCCGCGTCATTGAGGGCCTCGGCGACCTCGTCGGTCTCGCGCTTGGTATTGCAGAACACCACGCTGGACGCGGGCCGAACCTGCAGCAGCAGGCGGCGCAGCGCCTCGAAGCGCGCCGACTCGTCGGCCACCCGGTAGAAGTGCTGGCGGATGGTGGTGTCGTCATGGGGCTCGTCGACCTCCACCGTGACCGGCTCGCGCATCAGGCGCTCGGCGATAGGCCGGATGGCCTCGGCATAGGTTGCGCTGAACAGCAGCAGCTGACGGCGCGCCGGGGTCTCGGCGATGATCGCCTCCATGGCGGCCTGGAAGCCCATGTCGAGCATGCGATCGGCCTCGTCCAGCACCAGGGTCTCGAGCCCGGAAAGGTCGAGCGCGCCCTTGCGCAGGTGCTCCTCCACCCGCCCCGGGGTGCCGACGACGAGATGCGCGCCGTGCTCCAGCGAGGCACGCTGCGGCCCCAGGGGGGCGCCGCCGCACAGGGTCAGCACCTTGACGTTGGGCAGGCTGCGCGCCAGGCGACGCAGCTCGCCGGCCACCTGGTCGGCGAGCTCGCGGGTCGGGCAGAGCACCAGCCCCTGCACCCGGGGAGATGAGAGCGTCAGCCGCGAGAGCAGCCCCAGGCCGAAGGCCGCGGTCTTGCCCGAACCGGTCTTCGCCCGGGCAATCACGTCGCGCCCCGCCAGCATCGGCGGCAGGCTCTCGGCCTGGATCGGCGTCATGGTGCGATAGCCAAGCGTCGCGAGGTTGGACAGCAGTTCCGGCGCCAGCGGCAGCGCGGCGAAATCGGCAGAGGAATCAGACACGTGTAATAGACCTGCAGGAAAAAGCGGGCAGCGTGACGGGGGCGATGACGGCGGGCGCCGTCGGGCCGGGGCCACGGGAGCGAGGATGAAAGTCGGCCAGCATAGCAGAAAGTGCCGCCCATCGCCTGCCAGCCGCCGTGCCGGTCAGGACTATTGCAGATGATTTGACTGCTCGATAGCTCGGGGCTGACCTGGCGACTCGCCCCGGAGCGCCGGACCGTCGAGAAGGCGCTGTGACCCCCTCCCTGGGCGCTACCGACGCCATCCCTGGCGTAGGACCTTGTGTCTCTCCAGTGAGAGGTGATTAGCTACCACCGCTCACAGCCTGGGTGTATCCCGAGTAGGACCGAATGGCCTCGAG
>NZ_JBEGCI010000021.1:0-58416 GCF_040196315.1 Halomonas pelophila | reverse complement strand
ACTACTACAACCATCAGCGAATCAAGCAGAAACTAAAAGGCCTGAGCCCCGTGCAATACAGGGCTCAGGCCATGGCTACCGGTTAAGAGAACCAACCGTCCAACGATTGGGGGTCAGTTCACGATGGCCGGGCGCTGTCGTGCAGCGGTGCTGTTTACGTCGTGTCGGGCAGACCGTCGTGCCAGGCTGGCCGAGGTCAGTCGTCCTCGCCCAGCCACTGGGCGACGAGCTCGGGGTGCGCCTCGACCCAGGCGCGGGCGTTGGCCTCGTAGTCGCCGTTGGCCTGGTTGGCTTCCATCAGCCCCTGGACGTCCTCGGCGCTCCAGGCGAAGCGATCCAGGATCGCGGTGATCGCCGGCTTGTCTTCGGCGAGCCCCTGGCGCGTCACGGTGTGGATGCGCTCGTCCCGGGAGTAGAGGCCCTTTGGATCCTCCAGGTAGCGCAGCGACCGCCCCGAGAAGACCGGGTGCGGGGCCCAGGCGGTGACGACGATCGGTTCCTGGCGGCCCATCGCGGTCTCCAAGGTCTTGGTCATGGCCGCGTCGCTGCCGGCGATCAGCCGCCAGTCGTCGAGGCCGTAGGCGTCCATGGCCCGCTCGGTCAGGGCCATGATGCCGGCGCCCGGGTCGATGCCGTGGATGCGCTCGCCGAAGGCGTCGCCGGCCTCGGCCAGGTCGGCGATCGAGGTCGCCTCGGCGTAGTCGGGCACGGCCAGGCCGACGCGGGCGTCGGTGAGGTTGGGGCCGAGGTCGTCGATCCGGTCGCCCGCGGCCTCGAAGTAGCTGGCCTGGGTGACCGGCAGCCAGGCGCCGGTGAAGGCATCCAGCTCGCCGACGGAGAGTCCTTGCCAGATCGCGGCCAGGCTCACCGAGCGGACCTCCACCTCGTGGCCGGCGTCCTCGAGGACCGCCTTGAGCACGTAGGTGCTGGCCTGACCGGTGGCCCACTCGCCGATGCCGAGGCGCAGGGTGTCGGCCTGGGCCAGCGGGCTGATGGCGCCGAGCAGCAGGCCGGTGGAAGCGAGCAGCGTACGCAAGGTCATCTCAAACATCTCCAGCAGGGGCAGAAAAAACACTTTCGGACGGCCCATGATACCCGTTCTGGCGCCATGACGAAGCCTTCTTGCACATGCCCTGCACGTTGTCTGACTAGACTGCGGATACGTTTCCCCATCAAGGAGGTCGTCATGAAGCGTACCGGTTACTCCTCATCGCTGGTGATGGGCGTCGCCCTGGGGCTGGCGCTTGCCGCCACGCCGCTGCTGGCGCAGCCCGGCAACGGCCAGGGCGTCGGCAAAGGCGCCCAGCAGGCGGGCCAGGGGCAGCAGGTTCGGGGCAACCCGGGGCAGGGCGGCCATGGCCAGCGGGGCAAGGGCCCGTCCGGCGAGGACGAGCGCTACCGCGAGGCGCGACACGACGACGATCGCTACCGGGATCGCGCGCATGACCGCGACTTCGATCGCGATCATGATGACTGGCGGGATCGACGCCTGCGCATCGACGAGGACGACATCCGCGATATCTTCCATCGCCGTCGCGACTATCTCCACTACGACGAGCGCGACCGCCTGCCGCCCGGCATCCGCATGAACCTGGAACGCGGCAAGCCCCTGCCGCCGGGGATCGCCAAGAACTTCGATCCGCGCCTGCGCCGCGAGCTGCCGCACTACGAGGGCTACGAGTGGCGCCGCGTGGGCGCCGATGCCGTGCTGGTCGATATCACCAACGACATCATCCACGAGGTGATCCACGACATCCTGCGTTGAGCACCGCGCGCCGGCGGTGAGGCGCCAGCGGGAGAGGGGGAGAAGAGGAGGACGGTCATGCTGGAGCCCCTGGATGTCAGCCAGGTGTATCGACGCTGTGCCACCGAGGCGTTCGCCTTCGAGATCACCAGCGAGCTCGAGTCGCTGGACCTGCTGAGCGGGCATGAGCGGGCCCGGGACGCGCTGAATTTCGGCACCGCGATTCGCAGCGACGGCTTCAACCTCTTCGTGCTGGGGTCGCCCGGGCACGACCGCGAGAGCCTGGTGGGGCGCTTTCTCGCCGAGCTGGCCAAGCGCGGCCCCGCGCCCGGGGACTGGTGCTATCGCTACAACTTCGATGATCCGGCCGCGCCGCTGGTGCTCTCCCTGCCGGCCGGCATGGGGCGAGCCCTGCGCGAGGATCTGGACGGCCTGATCGAGGAGCTGAGTAGCGCCATTCCCGCGGTCTTCGAGAGCGAGGAGTACCAGAACCGCCTCCACGAGCTGAAGCAGGCCATGGGCGAGCGACAGCGCGATGCCGTCGAGACCGTGCGTGGCGAGGCCCGCGAGCACGGCATCCTGCTGCTCTCCACCCCCAACGGCTTCACCTTCGCGCCGGCCGATGGCGACAAGATGATGGCCCCGGAAGCCTTCGAGGCGCTCCCCGCCGAGCAGCGCGAGCGCATCGAGCAGAAGGTCGAGGAGCTGCAGCGCAAGCTCACCCAGGCGATTCGCCAGATGCCGCGGCTCGCCAAGCAGCTGCGCGAGCAGGCCAGCGCGCTCAATGCGGAGATGCTCGAATCGGCCATCGACGCGCCGCTCGACGAGCTCAAGGAGCGCTACGCCGCCCAGCAGGGCGTCATCACCCACCTCGAGGCGATTCGCGAGGCGATCCTGTTCAATGCCGAGTCCTTCATCGAGGAAGACCCCGAGATCCCGGCGGAGGCGCTTTACAGCCGCATCCAGATCAACCTGCTGGTGGATAACGCCGGGGCCAAGGGAGCGCCGGTGATCCACCAGGATCTGCCCAGCCATCAGCACCTGGTGGGGCGCATCGAGCACCACGTGCACAACGGTACCCTGCTCACCGACTTCCTGCTGATCCGCGCCGGCGCTCTGCATCGCGCCAACGGCGGTTACCTGGTGCTGGACGTGCGCGGCGTGCTCACCCAGCCGGGGGCCTGGGAGACCCTCAAGCGGGTGCTGCGGGCCGGTGAGATCCGCACCGAGTCCCTGGAGCAGGCCTATGGCCTGATCAGCACCGTGACCCTGGAGCCGCAGCCGATCCCGCTGGACGTCAAGATCGTGCTGCTCGGCGACCGGCTGCTCTACTACCTGCTCTGCGAGCATGACCCGGAGTTCCTCGAGCTGTTCAAGGTGCAGGCCGACCTCGAGGACGAACTCGATCGTGACCGCGAGCACGAGGCCTTCTACGCGCGCATGGTGGCGACCCTGGCGCGCACCGCGGCGCTGCGCCCCCTGGACCGCGAGGGCGTGGCCGCGGTGATCGAGCGCGCCAGCCGCCTGGCCGACGACCAGCGCAAGCTGACGGCGCGTCACCGCGACCTCCATGACCTGCTGCTGGAGGCCGACCACTGGGCCGGCGAGGCGGGGGATCGGGTGATCGATCGGGCCCATGTCGAGAAGGCGGTGGCGCAGCAGCTCTGGCGGGCGGGGCGCCTTCGCGAGCGCAGCCATGAGCTATTCACCCGCGGCACCCTGATGGTCGCCACCGAGGGGCGCGTGGTTGGCCAGGTCAACGGCCTTGCGGTGATGCAATTGGGCGAGACCGCCTTCGGCCAGCCCACGCGCATCACCGCCACGGCGCGTCCCGGCGAGGGCCGGGTAGTCGATATCGAGCGCGAGGCGCGCATGGGCGGGCGGATCCATGCCAAGGCGGTGATGATCCTTTCGCGCTATCTGGCCAGCCGCTACGCCGCCCTGGGGCCGCTGTCGCTCTCGGCGAGTCTCGCCTTCGAGCAGTCCTACGGGGGCGTCGAGGGTGACAGCGCCTCGGTGGCCGAGGCCTGTGCCCTGGTCTCGGCCATCGCCGGGGTGGGGCTCGACCAGGCCTTCGCCGTGACCGGCTCCATCGACCAGCACGGCAGGGTCCAGGCGGTGGGCGGGGTGAACGAGAAGATCGAGGGGTTCTTCGATGTCTGCCGGGCCCGTGGCGAGCTTTCGGGTCAGGCGGTGCTCCTGCCGAGGACCAACGTCGAGCACCTGATGCTCAAGGGCGAGGTGCGCGAGGCCATCGAGCAGGGGCGCTTCCGGGTCTTCGCGATCTCCCGGGTGGACGAGGCCCTGTCACTGCTCACCGGCTTGCCCATCGGCGAACCCGACGCCCGGGGGCGCTTCCCCGCGGGCAGTCTCGAGGCGCGGGTGGCCGAGCGGCTGGCGCAGTTCCGCGAGGCGGTGACGCATGCTCGGCAGGCCGAGCGCGGCCTGGCCGACGGCGAGGCTGAAGAAGAGAAAAAGAAAGAGGAAGAGAACGAGGAGGATGACGATGCCCCCTGACGAGGCGCGACCGCCCCTCGGTGACGATCCGAGCGCCAGGGCGGCCGGCAAGGAGGTCAGGGTCGTCCGGGTGCTGACCCTGGTCGATGCCTCGCGCCACAGCCTGGCCGCGCTGGCCGCCGCGGTGGATCTCGCCGCGGCGCGCCACGCCGAACTGGTGGCGCTGTTCGTCGAGGATCAGGAGCTGGTGAGCAGCGCCGGCTTCCCCTTCGCCCGGGAGATCGGGGCGGTCTCCGGGCGGGCGCGCCGGCTCTCCCGCGAGGAGCTCGTGGCCGGCCAGGCGCGCCAGGCCCGCCGCGTCACCGAGGCGCTGGAGGCCGCGGTGGCCGGGCTGGAGCTCCGCCACGAACTCAGGGTCAGCCGTGGCGGGATCGTCAGCGAGGCCCAGGCCCTCGCCGGGCCGGGGGACGTGCTGATGCTCGGCAAGGCCGGCTTCTCGGGGCACTGGGGAGTGCGGCTGGGCTCCACCAGCCGCGCCCTGATGCGGGAGGCGCCCTGCACGGTGATCATCTGGGACGAGCGGCTGCCGCTGGCTCACGGCCCCCTGCGTACCCTGGCCGAAGGTGATGCGCAGGCACACTCCCTCCTGGAGATCCCCGAGGCTCTGGCGCGGCTGTTTGAGGGCGTGGAGGTCCTGGAGGCGGGCGATGCGCGGGAGCTCGAGCAGCGGCTCCGGCGGGTGACCAGCGGCGCGCTGCTGCTGCATCGCCCTCGACTCGCGCGGCTGGCCGAAGAGGATCCGGACCTGCTAGCACGGCTGCCGATCCCCGTGATCGTCGTGCCCTGAGAGATGTCACGGATCATGGATCTGTATAACGGCGAAATCATCGCCTTCCAGACCGGGCCTCGTCCGGTGCCCGGCACAGTAATAACTGCCATAATGGCGTGCTGGCGCGCACCCCCTTCCGCCGGGTGACGTTTTTACTCGATGCGATGCTATCTATGCCCTTTTCCCGAGACGTTCTGAACACCATTCACCTGATTGCCAAATCCGGCAGTTTTGCTGTAGCCGCCGACCGCCTTAACCGGGTGCCTTCGGCGGTGAGTTACACGGTTAAAAAGCTGGAGGACGAACTGGGCTTTCCGCTGTTTGACCGCAGCGGCCGCAAGGCGCGCCTGACCGATGCCGGGCAGTATTTTATTGACCAGAGCCAGTGGCTGGTGGATTCGTATGACGAACTGGTGCGCAATACGGCGATGATCAGCTCTGGGACAGAGATGTCCTTTTCGGTGGCCATCAATAACATCGTCAACCGTGAAGGGCTGGTGGATTTTATCGAGCAGCTGGACCGCGAGTTTCCCGCCACTCGCATCAGCGTGAAAACTGAGGTGTACAACGGCTGTTGGGACGCGCTCTACGACCGGCGCGCCGACCTGGTGATTGGCGCACCTCACGCGGCGCCGATACTCGAGGGCATCGTCTATCAGTCGATTGGGCACATTGACTGGGATTTCGTGGTGGCCCGCCAGCATCCGCTGGCCAGGCGCACGGCAGTGCTCGGCGCTGAAGCGCTGCGGGCCTACCCGGCGATTGTGGTGAAAGACACCTCGCTGCATATCCTGCCGCAGGATACCTGGTCGCTAGCGGGGCAGAAAATCATTTACGCGCCGGATCTGACCGTTGCCATCAACATGATCGAGCGGGGCATTGGTATCGGTTACGTGCCCCATCACCGCATTCGGGAATGGCTGGACGAAGGCTGGCTGCTGAAAAAGGCGATTGCCGAACACAAGCAGCCTACCCAGCTGTTTTATGCCTGGCACGCCCATCGCGAAAGCCCGGTTCTGCAATGGTGCACTGACTATCTGACCCGCAGCGAGAACCGGCTGCGCTGGTGCCAGTAATCCGCTCGTGATCTAGATCAGCTTATTGTCCATACACTGGTGAAAGAAGCCGAAACGACTCATCAAAAAAACCGATGATTTGGCCGAATCCGCCTCGCGCCTGACCCTCCCCTGTTTTTCCCCCGCGCAAAGCCCGCCCCTTTGTCAGATCCCCGCGTCATTGTTCAACTTAATTGTTCTAACCGGACAGATTGTCTCACTTTTGCCGCTGTATCGGCGGGTCTAGTATCGTTTTCAGCTCTTGACGACGAGCCGCTTTCACCCATAGCCGAAGGGGAATTGCATCATGATGAAAACATTCCAAGCCGATCCGTTTGCCCTGGATTTTGATCCGCGAACCACCGCACTGGTGGTGATTGACATGCAGCGCGATTTTGTTGAGCCAGGCGGTTTTGGCGAAGCCCTGGGTAACGACGTCTCCCTGGTCCGCGGTGCCATCGAGCCCTGTGGTCGTGTCCTACAAGCTGCCCGTGACGCCGGTCTGATGGTGATTCACACCCGCGAAGGTCATCGCCCGGATCTGACCGACTGCCCACCGGCCAAACTGACCCGCGGTGGTAAAACGTTTATCGGCGAGCAAGGCCCCAAAGGCCGCATTCTGGTGCGTGGTGAGAATGGCCACGACATTATTCCGGAACTCTACCCGGTGGCCGGTGAGCCGATTATCGACAAGCCGGGCAAGGGCGCGTTCTATCAGACCGATCTGCATCTGATCCTGCAAAGCCGCGGTATCAAAACCCTGATTGTCTGCGGTGTGACCACCGAGGTGTGCGTGAACACCACCGTGCGTGAAGCCAACGACCGCGGCTACGAGTGCATCATTCCGGAAGACTGCACCGGCTCCTACTTCCCGGAATTCCATAAGTATGCGCTGGAGATGATCAAGGCCCAGGGCGCCATCTGTGGCTGGGTAACCAACGCCGACAACATCATTGCCGGACTGAAGTAGACCGATACGATGATCATCGCCCAGAGCTGCGGCTATTTGTGCCCCCGCCAGTCATTTGATGGCCAGGTGCACAGCGTATTTCAGCGCTCGGTGAATATCGTTACCGGCCTGCGCGCTACACCCTGGGTGTCGATCCTGGACACCTCGTTGTCCGCCACACCGACTGCTTTCCAGTGCGCTCTAGCGACGCTTGGCAATCTGGCGACGGCACTGCGGACGGGCGACGGGGCGTTCATGCGCGGCGGTGTCATCCGCTTCAAGCCGTCACGGGGTTTACAGGTGAATACGGCCACGGCGCAGCCCTGGCAGCGGGCACCATTGATCGCCGCACTGGATGATTCACGGCTGCAACACAATCTGGCAGCGCTCGAGCCGGCGTTACTTGGGCATGTGAGCTCGGTGTCGGGCCGACCCGTTGCCAGTCTGGATGACTATCTGAATGCCGCCGGGCTGAGCGTGCCCGCGCAGCTTGGGGCACGCCCTGAAGCGCTGTTCGGCAACCTGGGAAAGGGCCAGGGGCTGACACCGGCCGGCGATGATTTTCTGCTGGGTGTGCTGGCTGCCGCCCACGGTTTACGGCCTTTATGGCCCCAGGCGGACCAGGTGTTTCAGCGCTTGGCCACACCGGGATTGCTCAACACCTGTCGGACCACCGATGTCAGCGCCCATTACCTGCAGCTGGCGCTGGCCGGGCATTTCTCGCAACCAGTGCAGTGGCTGGTGTACCACCTGCTGCACGGTACTGACGACTTAACGTTACAGCATTCGCTGCACGCCACCCTGGCCATTGGCGCCAGTTCCGGCGCCGACACCTGCGCCGGCATTATTTATGCCATCCATCAGCTGTCAGCGCTTTGAGACTTAGAAAGAACGGGGTTTCCTATGGCAACGCAACACAAAGTATTTAAAAACCTGTATCAGGATTCGGTATCGCTGATGCAGGTTTCTTCCCGCCTGGACAAGATGGACGGCATCGACGGAGCGTCCGTTGTGATGGGCACCGAAGCCAATCTGGCGCGCATTGCGGATGCCGGTTTTGGCGAGAGCATCAGTGCCAAGCCTAGCGATCTGGTGATTGCGGTGCAGGGCGAAGCCGCCGCTTGCGATGCTGCCATGGTTGCCGCTGAGCAGGCCCTGGCGGAAAAGCCCGATGACAGCGGTGACGGCGTGCCCTCTGCCGAGCCTGTACGCAGCTTTGCTCTGGCGCTGGAGCAGCATCCCCAGGCTAACCTGGCACTGATTTCCGTGCCCGGGGAGTACGCCGCAGCGGAGGCCATCAAGGCGCTTAACCTTGGCCTGAACGTGATGATGTTCAGCGATAATGTCTCCATCGCCGACGAACGGATCATCAAGCATCTGGCGCAGGAAAAGAATCTGATGGTGATGGGGCCGGATTGCGGCACCGCCATCATTAACGGCATTCCCCTGGGCTTTGCCAATGTGGTGCGCCGTGGCGCGATTGGTGTGGTGGCTGCCTCGGGTACCGGCCTGCAGGAAGCTACCTGCCGCATTCATCAGCTGGGTGAGGGCGTGTCGCAGGCGCTGGGCACCGGCGGCCACGACCTGCATCAGGACGTGGGCGGACTGTCCATGCTGCACGGGCTGCAAGCGCTGGCAGACGATCCGCAAACCGATGTCGTTGTGCTCATTTCTAAACCCCCCGCACAGGCCATCGCCGACAAGATTCTTGCTCAGGCCGCCTCCATCGCCAAACCGGTGGTGGTCAACTTCCTGGGGCAGGGCAGCCCGGCGACAGCAATGGACGGCGTTTACTTCGCCGATTCACTGGCCCACTCGGCCGAGGTGGCCGTGGCGCTTTACCGCCACCAGGCAGAGCCGGCCGCACAGCCGTGCAGCCAGGCCGACAGCGACACCGTATCGCGGCTTGCGGCGGGCTTGAGCGACGCCCAGCGCTATATTCGCGGCGTGTTTGCCGGCGGCACTTTCTGCTATGAGGCACAGATCATTGCTGCGGGCTATGACGTGCGGGCAAGTTCCAACACGCCGTCAAAAGGCAACCGCGAACTGACCGACCTCTGGCATAGCCAGGGCCACACCATTGTGGACCTGGGAGATGACGCCTTCACCCAGGGATGTCCGCATCCCATGATCGACCCTACGCTGCGTAACCAGCGTTTACTGCAGGAGGCGCAAGACCCGGAAACCGCGGCTGTTCTGTTTGATCTGGTGCTGGGCTACGGCGCTGCGGAAGAGCCGCTGACCGACCTGCTGACAGTGATCGAGCAGGCTCGGCAACAGTCGGCGCCGCCGGTGTTTATCGCCCACGTGTGTGGTACCGATGCCGACCCGCAATCCCGTCAGCAGATCCAAAAGGCCTTGCGTGACGCCGGCGTGCAACTGGCCGACAGCAATGCCCATGCGGCGCATTTGGCCGCCAGCCTGGTGGCCGGTCTGTAACTGCATGTTTTGCCCTTATTTCATTTTTTAGCGAGATGGTGAACACAGTGAACGCCCTTTTTACTCAGCAACTGACGGTTCTGAATGCCGGTTTGCAAAGCTTTGCCGATAACATCACCCGCGCCGGCGGCGATGCCGTCGCGCTGAGCTGGCAGCCCCCGGCCGGTGGCGACCGCGAAGGTGGCAGGGTATTGGCCAGCCTGCTGAATCATCCGCAGATTGAAGCGGCCAATGAACAGGCCATGGCGCAGTATCTGGCCGCCCAGCCCATGCTGGTTGACGTCATGCGCGCTGGAGAAGCCATACCGGCTCTGGATAAGCACAAGCGCATCCTGCACGCGGGCCCGCCCATTGCATGGAACGATATGTGCGGCCCGGTGCAGGGCGCCATTCTCGGGGCCATCCTCTACGAGCAGTGGGCCGACACTCTGGAGCAGGCGCAAGCGCTGATTGAACAGGGCGAGGTCAGCTTTGAGCCCTGCCACCATTATGATGCCGTGGCCCCCATGGCCGGCATCATCAGCCGCTCGATGCCCCTGTGGGTGGTCGAGAACACCGAAAACAGTCAGCGTGTGTTCAGCAACTTCAATGAAGGCCTGGGCAAGGTGCTGCGGTTTGGTGCCAACGGCGATGGGGTGATCGAACACCTTCAGTGGATGGGCACCGAGCTGGCTGAGGCCATGAAAGCCATGCTGGCAGAATCCGGTCCGATTGAGCTGAAGCCGATCATGGCCCAGGCACTGCACATGGGCGACGAAGTGCACAACCGCAACATTGCCGCCACCGGCCTGCTGATGAAGCAGCTGCTGCCGGCGCTGCTTAGCACCGCGTTACCGGTAGAGCAGATCCAGCGCGCTATCCGCTTCATTACCGCCAACGACCACTTTTTCCTGAACCTGTCCATGGCGGCATGCAAGAGCATGCTCAAGGCCGCCGAAGGCGTGCCCGGCAGCACCATGGTCACGGTGATGGCGCGCAACGGCGTGAACTTCGGCATTCGCCTGTCCGGCACCGGTGACACCTGGTTCCAGGCGCCGGCGAATCCGGTGGACGGTCTGTTCTTCCCCGGCTATGGCGTCGACGATGCTGCTGCCGATCTGGGCGACAGCGCCATCACCGAAACCGCCGGGGTGGGTGGCTTTGCCATGGCCTCATCACCGGCCATCGTGAAATTTGTCGGCGGCACTCCCGCCGATGCCACCCAGAACAGCCGCTCCATGCAGCGCGTCACCATCGGCAGCAACCCGGCATTCACTCTGCCGGCGCTGAACTTTGCGCCCACCGCCGCGGGGATTGACGCGCGTAAGGTGTTGGACAGCTCGGTACTGCCCATTATCAACACCGGTATCGCCCACAAGCAGGCCGGCGTCGGCCAGATTGGCGCCGGCATCACCACTGCGCCCATGTCCTGCTTTGTTGACGCCCTGAGCGCACTGGCCCGGCAGATCAGCCGTTAGGAGAACGTCATGACCAGAAAACCCCTTGCGATCGTTGCCTTCGGTGGTAACGCGCTGATTGACGACGACGCCCACTGCTCCATCAACGACCAGTACCAGATGGTCTGCAACAGCGTGGGCTATCTGGTGGACCTGATCGAGCAGGGCTGGTCGCTGGTGCTGACCCACGGCAACGGTCCCCAGGTGGGCTTCATCTTGCGCCGTTCGGAGCTGGCCGCCCCTGAGGTGGCACCGGTGCCGGTGGACTACGCGGTGGGCGATACCCAGGGCGCCATTGGCTACATGTTCCAGAAGGCCATGGTGAACGAGCTGCAGCGGCGCAAGCTGCAGCGCCCGGTGGTGACGCTGGTCACCCAGACCCGAGTCAGCCGTCAAGATCCGGCCTTTGCCACCCCAAACAAGCCCATCGGGGCGTTCATGGACAAGGCCTCGGCCGAGCAGTGCGCTGCGGAGCTGGGCTGGCACATCATGGAAGACTCCGGACGTGGCTGGCGGCGCTGCGTGGCCAGCCCCCAGCCTCAGGAGATTATCGAACTGGAGAGCATTCGCAGCCTGTTGGACAGTGGCGCGCTGGTCATTGCCTGCGGTGGTGGTGGTATTCCGGTTGAGCGCGACGGCGACGGCAACCTGCGCGGCGTGGAAGCGGTGATCGACAAGGACGTCGCCTCGGCCCTGCTGGCCAGCGAGTTGCACGCCGACATGCTGATTATCCCCACCGGGGTAGAAAAAGTGGCGATCAATTTCGGGCGGCCCGACGAGCAGTGGCTGGACAGCCTGACCCCGGCAGATGCCCGCGCCCTCAGTGAGCAGGGCCAGTTTGGCGAAGGCTCGATGAAACCGAAGGTGGACGCCCTGCTGAAATTCTTGCAGGGCAACCCTGATGGCAGCGGTCTGATTACCAAAGCCAGCACCCTGATGCGGGCGATGGATCGTCACACCGGCACCTGGATTGGCAACAACCTGATGGAGAAGCACCATGACTGAGACAGCCCTGTTGGCCGTGAACGGCACTCTGATGCGCGGTCTGAAACTGAATCCGAATCTGACCAGCGCCGGTGGCCGCTTTGTGCGTGAAGACAAGACCGACGGCTACTATCGCCTGTGGTCCATCAACGACGACCATCCGGCGATGATCCGCACCCTGGAGCCTGCCGCGCAAGTGGAACTGGAAGTGTGGGAGCTGCCGATGGCGGCCTTTGCCGCCGTGCTCAGCAACGAGCCGGCGGGTCTATCCATCGGTAAGGTAAAACTGGCCGACGGCAGCGAAGTGCTGGGTGTGCTGGGCGAGCCCTGGCTGGTGGAGGGCCAGCGTGAAATCACCGCCACCGGCGGCTGGCGCCGCTATACCGAAGGGGAAGGCATATGAGCCGCGCGACAGAAGCAACCGCCAATTCCGCCTCCGGCTTTCAAGTCTCCATTATTCTGCTGGGCATACTGGTGACGCCGGTGGTGCTGGCGTCCTCAAGCCTGGGCAGCCAGCTTACCCTGGGCACAGCGGCCATTGCCATCGCCGTCGGCAGCATCATCCTGGCGTTGCTGGCGGCCATCAATATTTCCATTGGTGAGCGGGCAGGAATGCCCACCTACGGAATTGTGAAATACTCGTTCGGCAGGAAGGGCGCGGTCGCCATCAATATTCTGATGGCCATCAGCCTGTTTGGCTGGATTGCAGTGACCGCCAACACCTTTGGCCAGAGCGCCCACGACCTGCTGTTGCGGCAGTTTGGCCTGGACCTGCCGGTACCGGCCATCGTGACCTTCGGCTGCATGATCTTTGTTGCCTCCACCGCTTTCGGCTTCGAGGTGCTAGGCAAGGTGGCCAGGTTCGCGGTGCCCATCATCGCGCTGCTGATGTTCTACATCCTGTACCTGGCGCTGACCAGCGAAGTGCCGCCGGCCATCGCGGAAAAGGTCAGTGATCTGAGCTTTGGCGCGGCGGTGTCGTCCATCGTGGGCACTATCATTGTGCTGGTGGCCACCTCGCCGGATTTCGGCGCCTTTGTCCATAATCGCAAGCACGCCATCATCGCTGGTCTGCTGACCTTCGGTGTGGCCTATCCGGTGCTGTTTCTGGTGGGCGCGGTGCCGGGCTCCATGACCTCCCAGGACTCGCTGCTTGCGGCCATGGCCATCATCGGTACCACCTTGCCGGCCACCATTCTGCTGATCTTTGCCTGCATCACCGGCAACGCAGGCAATATGTTTCAGGGCACTCTGGTGGTTTCCACGCTGTTCAGTGCTTTTGCAAAATGGAAGATCACTGTGGCGCTGGGCGTGCTGGCAGCCGTTGTGGGCAGCATGGATATCATGGGCTGGTTTATCCCCTTCCTGCTGTTTCTGGGTATTGCGACACCGCCGGTGTGCGGCATCTACATTGCCGACTATCTGGTCAATCGTCGCCAAGGCTTTGACGAGGCGCGGCTGGACAGCGATACGGCCATCAAGCCGGGGACCTTCGTGGCCTGGGGCCTGGCCTCATTCGTGGGGTTCTGTACTGTAAACGGCTGGTTCACGCTGAGCGGTATCCCGTCGATGGATTCCATACTGGTGGCGTTTCTGGGCTACCTTCTGCTGTCGCGCGTGGGCGCGGGTAAGGGCGCTGCGCAAACCTCCTGAGCCGCGTCGACTATGCCATTCAGGCCGGGCGCCCAAAAGGCCCCGGCTTTTTTCGCTACAGCCGCCCGGCGTGTTGCAACCCGTTTGCCCGTTCGTCAGGGGCCCTTGGTCTGCCGTCATAATAGGTTCATCGCAGATTAGCGTGAAACACGCAGGCCGTTCGTCGCGAGGCTCACGAGCACGGCATTCTTCGGCTTTCCAGGCCCAACGGCTTCACCTTCGCTCCGGCCGCTTGGCCGGCGACCAGCGGCGCGCTGTTGCTGCATCGCCCTCGGCTCGCGCGGCTGGCCGAAGAGGACCACGACCTGCTGGCACGGCTGCCGATTCCCGTGATCGTCGTGCCCTGAGCCTGGCGCCCTGATCGCGGTGCCTTGAGCGACGTCGCGTTGGCCCAGGCGATCGACCCGAACGATACGTCCCCACAGGGCGGCGAGAATTTGGCAAGATGGCGCCCCCTGTAAAGGCGACGCGGGAATCGATCGGGATGACATACTTGCTGGTGATGGGGGCCCTCGCGCTCTCCGTCTGCTTTACCCTGGGTTGGGGGATGATCGGCATGGGGCGCTGGCTGGGCCGCCGGCTGCCCGGCCGGGGCGGCTCGGCGTCCCGGCAGAAGGCGCGGCGGGCGCCGAATCGGCCGAAGGCCGCACCCAAGGCCGCTGCCAAGACGCCCCCCAAGGCCACGAGCAAGGCCTCGCCCCAGGGGAGCGGCCGGGCCACCAAGGCCAAGGCTCCCTCGGAGCCCTGGCGCCTGACCTGCTGGCTGGCCCGTCGGCGCTCGTCGCTGCCGCTGGGCCTGCTGACCCTGCTGCTCTATGGCGGGAGCCGCCTGGCCGAATACGGCATGGCCTTTCGCCCCCACGAGGCCCCCGGGGAGTTTCATCGCCTCGTCGGTGTTCTGGGCTGGAGCGCCGCCGGGCTGCTGGCCCTCGCCGCCGTGAGCCTGCTGGCCGCCTGGCGCTGTCGCCGCTAGCCCCTCAGCCAGTTGCGCAGCTTGACCAGCAGCAGGGCGCCGTCGCCCAGGCGCCGACGTTCGGCGATCAGCCCGGCAAGCAGGGCCGGACGATCGGTGATGATGCCGTCCACCCCCAGGTCGATCAGTCGTGACATGGCGCTGCGCTCATTGAGGGTCCAGGCGTGAAGCGCGTAGCCGTAGTGCCCGGCCAGGCGGATCTCCTCCTCGTCGATGCGGTTGTGGCGCAACGCCAGGGCATCGAAGCCGCGACGCTCCAGGCTACCCGACAGCACCAGCTGGGCCAGCAGGGTGGTGCCGAGGCGCGGCTCGCGCCGCGCCGCCTCGCGCAGCAGCCAGGGCGAACGGGTGGCGACGCGCATCTGCCCCATGATGTCGGGGTCGCCACAGGCCAGGGCGCTCACGCGGTCCTCGGCGCGCTGCCGGCAGGCCCGGCGATGCGCCCCTTCCTGACGCAACTCGT
The DNA here is from genome assembly GCF_040196315.1 of Halomonas pelophila. Lineage (NCBI taxonomy): Bacteria > Pseudomonadati > Pseudomonadota > Gammaproteobacteria > Oceanospirillales > Halomonadaceae > Halomonas > Halomonas pelophila. Next base: position 43,434 of record NZ_JBEGCI010000021.1, on the reverse strand, counting down.
CGAACACCGCCTCGAGAAGGTCGAGCTCGCGGCCGGGGTCGGGCTTGAGTTCGATCAGCAGCCAGGCGCGCCCACGCGTCAAGGCGAGCGCCTCGTCGAGCCCCGGGATCCGCTCGCCGACGAAGGCGGGATCGAACCAGCGGCCGACATCGAAGGCTTCAAGCGACGCCCGCGGCAGCTCCCCGATCCGACGGTCGTCGCCGGCCAGTCGGCGGAGGCTCGCGTCGTGATAAAGCACGACGCGGTCGTCGGCGGTCAGGCGCACGTCGATCTCGATGCCGTCGGCGCCGTCCCGCATGGCCTGGTCCAGCGCCGCCAGGGTGTTCTCCGGCGCCTTCAGCGAGCTGCCCCGGTGGGCGATGATCTCGACCTCGTCGCGGATCTCGAAGCGGTTGACGATCAGCCAGGCCTGGCCGATGGCGAAGAGCACCACGGTGAGCTCCACGGCCCAGGCCAGGCGGCGCGGATGGCTGCCGGGCGGGGGCGGTTCGGGGCGTGGCTCGCGGTGGGCCAGCCGCAGGTAGAGGCAGGTGGCCTGCAGGGCATTGGCGGCAATGCCGCCGAAGGCGATGGCCAGGGTGATGAGCAGGTAGGCGGTGAGGTAGGCGAGCATGGCCGGGATCAGCACCGCGTTGCGCTCGGGCAGCCACCACAGCAGCGGAGTGACGACCCGGTCGAACAGGGCGGTGGCGAGCAGCGGCAGGCCGACGATGCCGAGCAGCAAGAGCAGCACCGCCGCGGCGATGTGGCGTCCCTGGCCCCGGGTCAGCCGCATGCTGCGGCTGAGGGCCGCCCGGGGCGACAGCCCCTCCAGGGTCAGCACCGTCAGCGCCAGGTGCCAGCGCACGTAGAGGCCGCCCGCCAGCAGGGCCCAGGCCAGCACCGGCACCAGGGCACTGGTGAGGAAGGCCCAGAAGGCCGGCGGACGCGCGCGCTGCACGAAATAGGGATCCAGATCGCCGAGGAAGAGGTCATGCAGCCCGCCCAGGGCGAAGACCAGGGGGGTGAGCAGCAGCAGCTGGGTGCCGACCTGCATCACGATCAGGCCGCCGATCGCCGGCACTCGCCGCAGGGTGGCCCACAGCGCCTCGAAGGCCAGGCGCACGTGCTGGCCATGGGGGCGCACCGCGACGAGGATCATGCCGGACTGCTGCAGGTAGAGCACCAGGAAGGTCAGGCCCACCGCGGCCAGCAGCCACAGGAGGCCCGCCGGACTCATCAGCAGGGCGATCAGCTCGCCGTTGGTGATCACCGGCCGGCCGAACTCCCCGAGCAGGCTCGACAGCGTCCAGCCCACGGCCGGCAGCAGCAGGCTCGAGGCCAGCAGGGTGAAGAAGAGGTGATAGGCGATCAGCGGTCGCAGGTGCTCGCGCAGGGTGCGCAGCACGTCGCCGCTCAGTCGTGACAGGGCCAGCATGGACGCGCAAGGGTGACTTCGATGCCCTCAGGGTGACATCGCGTCTCCCGCCCGGGCAAGGGAAGGGGGCCGCCCCGTAACGCTTTGCCGGCGGCCCTGCCGCCTGGCCTATGAACCCCGCGGAGGCTCGCGGGGCCCTCATGAGCCATCGGGCGGCTCAGCGTTCCAGGTCCAGCCGTTCGTCGGCGATCAGGATGCCGTTGTTGTCGGCATAGAGCCACTGGCCGGGCTCGATGGTCACGCCGGCGACGGTCACGGGCAGGTCCCGCTGGCCCTCGCCGCGCTTCTCGCTCTTGCGCGGGTGGGCGCCCAGCGCCTGGATGCCGAGCTCGGTCTCGGCCAGCACGTCGACGTCTCGCACGCAGCCGTACATCACCACGCCGGCCCAGCCGTTGCCGGCGGCCTGCTCGGCCAGCATGTCGCCGAGCATGGCGCAGCGGGTCGAGCCGCCGGCGTCGACCACCAGCATGGCACCGTCGCCGGGTTCGGCCACGGCCTCCTTGACCCGGGAGTTGTCCTCGAAGCACTTGACGGTGCGGATCGGGCCGAAGAAGGCCTCCAGGCCGCCGACGTTGACGAAGATCGGGTCGAGCACCTGGACCTCGGGGTAGGCGTCGCAAATATCCGGGGTAACGATCTGGCTCACGGGGATGGCTCCTGATGTCGGTCGTGATGTCGAGACTCGCCGATGATGCCACGGCCGGGGCAGAACGACAGGTCCCCTTTGGTGGCAGACCTCTGGTGGTAGACATCGTCCGGTGAGCGGTGAAGCGGCAACACGAGCCGATAAGATACAGAGCCAAAAAAAAGCGCCCTCGGAGGGGCGCTTCGGTCATCGGCTCCGGCCACCGCGAGCGGCGGCCTTCGATGTTGCGAGCATCGGAGTCGACTGTGAGAGTATCAGGCTTCCTGGGCGACCGGAATTACGTTGGAAGCGGCGTTCTGATACTCCTCGATCTCGTGGAAGTTCATGTAGCGATAGATCTCGCCGGCCATGGCGTCGAACTCGCCCATGTAGCGGCGATACTCGTCGACGCTCGGCAGGCGACCCTCGACCGCGGCCACGGCGGCGAGCTCGGCGGACGCCAGGTAGACGTTGGCGCCGTCGCCCAGGCGGTTGGGGAAGTTGCGGGTCGAGGTCGAGACCACGGTGCTCTTGGCGGCCACGCGCGCCTGGTTACCCATGCACAGCGAGCAGCCCGGCATCTCCATGCGCGCGCCGGCGCGGCCGTAGATGCCGTAGTAGCCCTCCTCGGTCAGCTGGTGCTGATCCATCTTGGTCGGCGGCGCCAGCCACAGCTTGGTCTTCAGGCTGCCGGCCGGCTGCTTTTCGAGCAGCTTGCCCGCGGCGCGGAAGTGGCCGATGTTGGTCATGCACGAGCCGATGAAGACCTCGTCGATCTTCTCGCCGGCGACCTCGGAGAGCAGGCGGGCGTCGTCCGGATCGTTCGGGGCACACAGCACCGGCTCCTTGAGCTGCTCGAGATCGATCTCGATGACCTCGGCGTACTCGGCGTCCTGGTCGGCGCGCATCATGCTCGGGTTGGCCAGCCACTCCTCCATGCCCTGGATGCGACGCTCGATGGTACGGCGGTCGCCGTAGCCGTTGGCGATCATCCACTTGAGCAGGGTGATGTTGGACTTCAGGTACTCGGCGACGGAGTCATCACCCAGAGTGATGGTGCAGCCCGCGGCGGAGCGCTCGGCGGAGGCGTCGGAGAGCTCGAAGGCCTGCTCGACGGTGAGGTCCTCGAGGCCCTCGATCTCCAGCACGCGACCGGAGAAGGCGTTCTTCTTGCCGGACTTCTCGACGGTCAGCAGCCCCTGCTGGATGGCGTAGTAGGGGATGGCGTGGACCAGGTCACGCAGGGTGACGCCGGGCTGACGCTCGCCCTTGAAGCGCACCAGCACCGATTCCGGCATGTCCAGCGGCATCACGCCGGTGGCTGCGGCGAAGGCGACCAGGCCCGAGCCTGCCGGGAAGGATATGCCCAGCGGGAAGCGGGTGTGGGAGTCGCCGCCGGTGCCGACGGTGTCGGGCAGCAGCATGCGGTTGAGCCAGCTGTGGATGATGCCGTCGCCCGGGCGCAGCGAGACGCCGCCGCGGTTCATGATGAAGTCGGGCAGGGTGTGGTGGGTATCCACGTCGACCGGCTTCGGGTAGGCCGCGGTGTGGCAGAAGGACTGCATCACCAGGTCGGCCTGGAAGCCCAGGCAGGCCAGGTCCTTGAGCTCGTCGCGGGTCATCGGCCCGGTGGTGTCCTGGGAGCCCACGGTGCTCATCTTCGGCTCGCAGTACATGCCGGGACGCACGCCATCCATGCCGCAGGCCTTGCCGACCATCTTCTGGGCCAGGGTGAAGCCCTTGCCGGTGTCGGCCGGCTGCTCTGGCAGACGGAAGACGTCGGAGGGGGCGAGGCCCAGGGACTCGCGCGCCTTGGTGGTCAGGCCGCGGCCGATGATCAGCGGGATGCGCCCGCCAGCACGCACCTCGTCGAGAATCAGCTGCGTCTTGAGCTCGAAGGTGGTGAGCACCTCGTCGGTGCCGTGCTTGCACACCTTGCCCTCGTACGGGTAGACGTCGATGACGTCGCCCATCGCGAGCTTCTCGACGTCCATCTCGACGGGCAGGGCGCCGGAATCTTCCATGGTGTTGAAGAAGATCGGGGCGATCTTGCCGCCGAAGCAGAAGCCGCCGGCGCGCTTGTTCGGGACGTTGGGGATGTCGTCACCGAAGAACCACAGCACGGAGTTGGTCGCGGACTTGCGCGAGGAGCCGGTGCCGACCACGTCGCCGACGTAGGCGACCGGGAAGCCCTTGGCCTTCACCGCCTCGATCTGCGCCAGCGGACCCTTTACGCCCTGCTCCTCGGGCTCGATGCCGTCACGCTCGTTCTTGAGCATGGCGTTGGCGTGCACCGGGATATCGGGGCGCGACCAGGCATCCGGGGCGGGGGAGAGGTCGTCGGTGTTGGTCTCGCCCGGCACCTTGAAGACGCTGAGGGTAATCTTCTCGTCCAGCGCCGGCTTGGAGAGGAACCACTCGGCCTCGGCCCAGGACTGGATGACGTCCTTGGCCACGGCGTTGCCGGCCTTGGCGCGCTCTTCCACGTCGTGGAAGGCATCGAACATCAGCAGGGTGTGCTTGAGCTGCTCGCCGACTTCCTTGGCCAGGTCGGCGTCGTCAAGCAGCTCGACCAGCGAGACGATGTTGTAGCCGCCCTGCATGGTGCCCAGCAGCTTCACCGCGTGGATGCGGTCGATCAGCGGTGACTCGGCCTCGCCCTTGGCGATGGCGGTGAGGAAGCCGGCCTTGACGTAGGCCGCCTCGTCGACACCGGGCGGAACGCGATTGGTGAGCAGGTCGAGGACGAACTCTTCCTCGCCGGCCGGCGGGTTCTTCAGCAGCTCGACCAGGGCGGCGACCTGCTCGGCGTTCAGCGGCTTCGGCGGCACGCCCTCGGCGGCGCGCTCCTCGACATGTTGGCGATAGGCTTCAAGCACGTTGGGACCCTCATCGGTAGTGGCGGCCAGGGCCGGCGATCCTCGTCGAGTTCTCGACGAACGGCACGCATCGGCACGGAAACGAGTCTGGCAGACCCGCCCGGTTTGGCCAGGGTGTCAGCGGTGCCGCGATTCTAGATGAAACTGTCGACAATGTTAAGTTGAGCCCGTGGTTGCGGCCTTGAACTTTGGTCGGCGGTAATGGACGGGGGGGTAACTTCGGGATGCCAGGGCGCCGCCCTGCGCGGTACCATGCTCGTTTGCCAATGCACCTGTACGTCAACGGGAGGTCACATGGGAGAGCGCATCGTCTCGCCCTGCGTCGGCGTCTGCTCGACCACTCTGGGAGATCGGGTGTGTCGCGGCTGTCAGCGCACCGACAGCGAGATCCGCGACTGGCCGGCCTACAGCGGCGGGGAGCGCCGCGCCCGCCTGGCCGACATCGACCGCCTGCGTGCCGAGATCGCCGCGCGCTACCTGGCAGTCGAGGATGAGGCGCTCCTCGAGACCCAGCTGCAGCGCTATCGCATTCGCTTTCGCGCGGATCAGCCGGCGCTCTCCCGGGCCGTGGAACTGCTGCGGGTGGGCCGCGGCCGCATCCAGGAGCTCGCACGTTACGGCCTGGCCGGCCACGACCACCAGGATGCCGCCTCGCTGCACGCCGCGATTGCCCGGGACCTGCTCGCCGCCGTGGACCGGCGCCTTTCGACTTCCTTCGATTCCACCGACCTGCCGACACCATGATGCCCTCGACCGATACCCTTGAAGTGCCCGCTTGCCAGGACCTGCTGCCCGCCGAGCTGCTGTCGTTCTTGCCCTGTGCCACCCCGGATGCCTGGGTGGACTGGGCGCTCGCCAACCCCGAACTGCTGCTGATCGATCACGCCCAGTGCGAGAAGAAGGCGGCCTCCACGGCCATGAGCCTGCTCTATCGCTACGTCGACCAGCCGCTGCTGCTGAGCAAGATGAGCCAGCTCGCCCGGGAGGAGCTGCTGCACTTCGAGCAGGTCGTCAAGCTGATGGAGGCGCGGGGGATCGTCTATCGCCATATCAGCGCCTCACGCTATGCCGAGGGGCTGCGCCGCCACGTTCGCGGCGAGGAGCCCGAGCGGCTGATCGATATCCTGATCATCGGGGCGCTGATCGAGGCGCGCAGCTGCGAGCGCTTCGCCCGGCTGATTCCGCATCTGGATGATGAGCTTGCCAAGTTCTACCGCAGTCTGGTTAAGTCGGAAGGTCGCCATTTCGAGGACTATCTGATGCTGGCGCGCCGCCTGGCCACGGCGCCCATCGACGCGCGCATCGCCTTCTTTTCCGATCGCGAGGCCGAGCTGGTCACCATGCCGGACACGGTCTTTCGTTTTCACAGCGGTGTGCCGGCCTGAGGCCATCACTTCCGCCACGCAGGAATGCTCACCATGCGGGATGCAGCCGACGACGTATACGAGAACGACCGGGATCACCTGGCACTCTTCGGCCACTTTTCACTGAACCTGGGCGACGACGTCCTGACCCAGTTCAGTTATGACAAGGTCAAGGCCTTGCTGGTCTATCTGCTGCTGCATGACCAGCCCGTCAACCGGGCCACCCTGGCCGAGCTGCTGTGGCCCGACCAGGGGCTGTCGTCCGGGCGCACCAACCTGCGTCACGCCTTGCACTGCCTGCGCCAGTCGCTGGGTGACGAAGCCGAACGGGTGCTGGCGGTGTCCCGCCAGACCATCGCCTTCCGGCTGCCGGAGGCCTGGCGCTTCGACATGCACCGCCTGCAGGCCCTGCTCGACGGCCCCGGCGACGTGGCCACCCTCGAGGCGGCGCTCGCCTGCTACCGGGGCGATCTCGTCGAGGAGCTGCAGCTCGGGAGCTGCGCCGAGTATCAGCGCTGGCTGGTGCAGGTGCGCAACGAATGGCGCCAGCGCGTGATCCGCTTCGCCGAGGGCGTGCTGGAACGCCAGGAGCCGGTACCGGCCGAGGTGCTGGAGGCGCTGGTCAGCCGCTTCTCGGGCTATGGCCCCTTCCATGAGCGCCTGGTGCGCCAGCTCGCCGAGCAGGGTCAGCTGGCCGCCGCCCATGAACAGTACAACGCCTACCTGCAGCTGCTGGCGCTCTCCGGCCAGCAGCCCGAGCCTGCCTTCCTGCAGCTTGCCCGCTACTGGTCCGATGCGCCGGCCGAGGGCTCGCCGCTGGGGCCCAGCGGGGCCTTCTCGCGGACCCTGGCCACGGACAGTGCGCCGCTGCGCGAGGACGAGATCGAGCAGCGCCAGCTCTCGGTCATGGCCATTCGCCTGCGGCTCAAGGCCGATCTCTCGGATCGCGCCGATGCCCGCGCCTGCCTGGCACTGCAGGTCGAGCTGATGCGCTGGCTCGAGCAGCAGTGTCATCACTTGGGCGGCTTCTGGCTGCCCGGGGCGACCGGCGGCCTGGGGCTGGCCTGCTTCGGTACCCATGGCCCGGCCCATCAGCTGGCCGAGCTGGTCGCGCTCTACGAGCACTGCCGCCGCGTGCTGCCCGAGGAGTCGCTGCGCCACTGGAGCGGCGAGGGCGAGCCGCCCACCATCGAGCTGGCTGCGGGCCTCGACAGCGGGCGCGTGGTGTATCTGCCCGAGCGCCACCTGGTCGACCCGCTGGGGCAGGTGACCCAGGGCTCGCTGGATCTGATGAGCGCCGCCGGGGGCAGCGAACTGGTGATCTCCCAGGACGCCAGCCAGCACATGCCGCCGGCCCTGGACCTGCAGCCGCGACTCTCCACGCGCCTGGTGGCCAGCGACGGCCGGGTGCGCCTGCGGGCGCTCGTCCTCGGGGCGAATGAAGGCGGCCGCGAGGCGCTGCCGCCCAGCCTGGTGGGCCGCGAGACCTCGCTGCGCACGCTGCGCGACGCCCTGGCGCGCGCCGGCATCGGCCTGCGCCAGAGCGTGCTGGTGCGCGGTCCCTCGGGACTCGGCAAGTCGGCGCTGCTGGTCGGCTTTCGCCAGCTCGAGCAGAGCCGCGAGGCGGCGATCTGCTGGCAGCCGACCACCCGGCTCTCCGTGCAGGAGCCCTACGGCGTGGCGCGCCAGCTGCTGCGCTGGCACCTGGGCGGGCGCATCGAGGAGGCCGCGTTGTCGCGCCTGCTGGCCGACGACGAGGCGCTGGCGCCGGACACGGACCCGCGGCTGCTGCTCGAGGAGGCGCTCGGCGTGCGCGAGCCCCGCGAGATGGCCGTGCTGGCCCAGAGCGGCGAGGCCGTGGAGCTGGTGGTGGGGCTGCTGCATCGGCTGATCGGCGAGCTGACCCGCCAGCGCACCCTGGTGCTGATGATCGATGACCTGCAGTGGCTCGACGAGCCCTCCTTCAAGGTGCTGGCCGGCCTGCAGGCGCGGCTGCCGATCAACTGTCCCTTCCTGCTGGTGGCCAGCCACCACGGCCGCGAGGCGCTGCCGGCGCGGCTGCACTGGGACCAGCAGATCTCGCTGGGACGGCTCGATCCCACCCAGTCCTCCCGGCTGCTCTCCCAGCTGGCGCGTCGCTACCGGATCCATCTCAGCCCGCGGCTGCGCGGCCAGATCATCGAGCGCTGTGACGGGGTGCCGCTCTACCTTCAGGAGATCTGCCGGCGGGTCGACATGGATCGCCGCGAGGGGCGCAGCGTGCAGCTCGACGAGCTGCCCCACGGCCTGCTGGGGCTCCTGGCCAGCCGTATCGACCAGCTCGACGGCGACCGCGAGGTGGCTCACGTGGCGGCGGTGCTGGGTCGCCGCTTCCGCCTCGATTTCCTCGCCGAGTGCAGCGGCTGGGAGATGAGCCGCCTCTCCACGGCGCTGGAGCACATGCGAAGGCTTGAGATCATCGAGCCCGCCGACGGCGAGTCGGCCGAGCGCGAGTACCAGTTCACCCATCAGCTGCTCCAGGAGGCCGCCTACCTGGCCTGTCCGCGCGACGTGCGGGTGAGCATCCACCGCCAGGTGGTCAGCCTGATCGAGGAGCACTTCCCGATGTGGATCAGTCGCCATCCCGGCGACTTCGCCACCCACCTGCGGCGCAGCGGCCACTATGCCCGCGGTGCCCGCTACTTCGAACTGGCCGCCCGGGAGGCCCTCAAGGTCAGCGCCAACCGCACGGCGCTGAAGATGGCCGATTTCGGCCTGGCCAGCCTGCGCCACGTCGAGGATCAGGCCGAGCGGCAGATCAGCCTGCTCACCGTGCGCGGCCAGGCCGCCTTCGCCCTGGAGGGCCACGGCTCGCCCACTGCCCACGAGAGCTTCGTGCGCGCCCGGGAGCTGCTGGCCCAGCAGGCGGAATGTACCGACGAGGAGGGCGATCTGGAGCAGGCTTTCCTGGTCAAGTGGGGGCTGTGGGTGGGCTGCAGTCAGCGCCATGCCCATGCCGATGCCTTCTCGCTGGCGTCGCGACTGGCCGGCCTCGCCGACCGACTGGAAGACCCCCGCTACCGGCGTCTGGCCGACTTCGCCCGAGCCAGCTGCGAATACTGGGCGGGGCGGATCTCCCAGGCCTACGACCATCTCGAGGAGATCGACCCGCTCAACGCCCCGATGATGATCGAGTGGCTGCCGTTCTCCGATCATCCCCAGGTGGCCGCGGCCTGCTTCCAGGGCTGGGCGCTCTGCCTGCGCGGCGACTACCAGCGGGCGGAGCGGCAGGTGGAGTCGGCCATTCGCCTGGCCGAGCGCATCAACCATCCGGGCAGCCTGGCCATGGCGTTGATGTATGCCGCGGCCCTCTACCGCCAGCTGGGTCACGTGCACCTGGCCACCGTGCGTGCCGAGCGCGCCTTCGAACTGACCGGCACGCCGGACCTGCACCTCTGGCAGGTGGCCTCGCGCTGCGTGCTGGGCTGGCAGCGGGCGCTGGCCGGGGATCGCGATGGTCTCACCCAGATCGAGGCGGCCCTGGAGGAGCTGGCCGAGGTCACCGGGCGCGACCCCTACCAGCGCCCGGCCCTCTGGTACGTGGATGCCTGCGTGGCCCTGGGCGAGCTCTCTCGCGCTGAGGACTACCTCGATCAGTGCCTGATGATCGCCCGCGAGCGCACCACGCTGTTCGTCTCGGAGCTGGCGCTCAATCTGGCGCGGATTCGCCACCGTCTGGGGCACTCCCGCGAGGAGGTCAGGAGCCTGGCCGAGCAGGCCCTGGCGCACGCCCGGGAAGACGGCAACCTGCACCAGCAGCTCTCGGCGCTGGAGCTCTGGCTGACGCTGATCGACCCGCGCGACGACGCGGCCCAGGCGGAGTTCCGTCGCCTGCTGGGCGTGGTGAGCCACGGCGATGCTCCGGTGCTGATGCGCTGGCGTAGCCTGCTAGACCGTCGCCTGCCCCACGCCGAGGATCTCTCCTCCTGAGGCCAGGCTCGCCATTGAGCCCCTGGAACGACAACGGCGCCCCCAGGGGCGCCGTTGTCGTTTTGGGATTTGGCTCTCTTTTCTAGAGAGCCGCGATCGATCGGGTCTTGCCCCTCGCTCCCTGGCTCAGGTGGCGAGTTCCAGGGCCTCGATGCGCGTGAGCGCCTCGTCGCGATCGTTGCCACACAGCTCGGCGTCATAGTCGAAACGGCCGCAGACCGCCGGGCGGCGCGGGTCGCCGAACAGCCTGCAGAGGTTGGCCTCGTCGAGCTGGACACAGCGCATCCCCGCCGGCTTGCCCTCGGGCATGCCGGGGATCGGCGAGCTGATCGACGGCGCGATGCAGCAGGCGCCGCAGCCCGGGCGGCACTCGCCGGGGGAGGCGTTCGCCGTGGCGAACTTCACGGACGCGCCTCGGCGATGGCCCCCTTGTCGATCCCCTCGAAGGCCTGGACCCGGGTGGCGCGGCCGCTCTCCCGTGCGATGGCCTCGGCCAGCCAGGCGGCGATCTGCTCCACGGTGGTGGGGGTCGGCAGCACGGCGCAGCGGCCCCGGGGCAGGCGCAGGAAAAACTGCCCCTGCTCGGCGCGGTAGCGGGTGGTCAGCCGGTCGTCGAGGCCCGGGTCGTCGTCCTCGACGATGTCCGCCTCGTCGACCAGGTAGCGCTCGCTGAGCCACTCGGCCCAGCGGGCCTCGAGGGCCGGCTGGCGCTGCCCCTCCTGCCAGACGTGCAGCCGCGAGCGGTGGCCGTGGGCGATGCGCTGGCAGTTGCCGGCGTGGCGCTTCAGGCCGTGGCTGTAGCCGTAGGCGGCGCCCTCGATCGCCTCCTCGCGCAGGGTCAGGCGGACGGCGTCGACCCGCGGTGGCGGCCGGCGCATCAGCTCGTCGGCCAGGTGGCGAGCGAGGCGCTCGGCGGTGATCTCGGGCCAGGGCAGCAGGCTCATGGCCTGGCGCGGGGCGCGCATCTCCAGCGGGTAGGGGGTGTCGCTGCGCAGGCAGAGGCCCTCCCGGCAGTCGTGCAGCGTCACGCCCGGTGCCTCGGTCGGCACCAGCAGGGTGTGATCGACGCCGCCGTCGATCGCGCCCTTGATCCAGGGCTTCACCTCGCCGAAGTCGAAGAGCATGCCGTCCTCGCCGAGCTCGCCGTCGAGTTCGGCATCGACCTGCCAGCTGGCGCCGACCAGGCCGCGCCGCGGGCACCACAGCGAGGCGTCGAGCTGGGTGAGGCGGTTGACGAAGAGGGTCATCAGTCGACTCCTGCGATCTTGTGGGTCTGCAGCGACAGCCGCCACTGGGGATGGGCCAGGCAGTAGGCCACCGTCTCGGCCATGGGGTCGAGAGCGGCATCGCCCGAAAGGCCCCCGGGGGCGGTGTCCATGGGCTGCAGGAAGAAGTGGGCGAAGTCCAGCCGCGCGAAGCGCTCGGGGGTGATCCCGGCCTGGGGGTGGACCAGCTTGAGCTCGTCGCCGCCGGTGACCACCAGCGGGTTGTCGCCCTTGGGGCTCACGCAGAGCCAGTCGATGCCGGCGGGCACCGGCAGGGTGCCGTTGGTCTCCACCGCGACCTCGAAGCCGCGCTCGTGCATGGCGGCCACCAGGGCCGCGTCGAGCTGCAGCAGCGGCTCGCCGCCGGTGAACACCACGTAGGGGGTGGCCACCCCGCCGTGATCGGGCCACAGCGCGGTGAGGTGGTCGGCGAGGGCCGCGGCATCCCGGAAGCGACCGCCGTGCTGGCCGTCGGTGCCGACGAAATCGGTATCGCAGAAGCGGCAGGCCGCGCTGGCGCGGTCCGCCTCGCGGCCCGACCACAGGTTGCAGCCGCTGAAGCGACAGAAGACGCTGGCGCGCCCCGCCTGGCCCCCCTCGCCTTGCAGCGAGTAGAAGGCTTCCTTGACGCTGTACATCAGGACTCTCCCGCGTCGGTATCGGGTCGCTCTGCCTCGGCGGCGGGGTCGGACCGCTGTTGATAGCCTAGGGGATCGACGGCGCCGAGGGCGGCGAAGGCCGCCAGGCGCTCCCGGCAGCTGCCGCAGCGCCCGCAGGCGAGGTCCTCGCCGCGGTAGCAGGTCCAGGTGTCGGCGTAGTTGAGGCCCATGGCCAGGCCCTCGGCGAGGATCTCGGCCTTGCTCGAACGCAGGTAGGGGGCGTGGATCGTCACCGGCGCGAAGTTGGCGATGCCGGCCACGTCGTTCATCGCCTCGACGAAGGCCGGGCGGCAATCCGGGTAGAGCACGTGGTCGCCGCCGTGGGCGCCGTAGTCGACCCGGCCGGCGCCGATGTTGACCGCCTTGGCGATGGCCAGCGACAGCAGCACCATGTTGCGGTTGGGCACCACGGTGGCGGTCAGGTTGTCCTCGGCGTAGTCGCCCTCGGGCATGGCGCGGCTGGCGTCGGTGAGCGCCGAGTTGTCGATCAGGCCGTGGATGGCGGTGATGTCGACCACCTGATGGGGCACGCCGAGCGCGCGGCAGACGCGCTCGGCCACCTCGAGCTCGCGGCGATGGCGCTGGCCGTAGTCGAAGGAGAGAGCATGGACGTCGAGGCCCTCGCGCAGGGCACGGTGCAGCACGGTAAAGGAGTCCATGCCGCCGGAGTAGATCACCACGGTGGCGGGATCGGGGGAGTGGGTCATGTCGGAAACTCTGGTCGGAGAATTTGTCGCCCCCGCCGCGTATCGAGTGACGCGTCGGGAGAGGGCGCCGGGGTCCGGTCCGGCGCGCGACAGTGTACGCAAGCCCGTCTTATCTGGCCAGAATCGGTGCCAATTGCTAGACTTTCGCGCCTTCCATCCCTGCACCCGCGGCCCCGGCCGACGACGGTGCCATCGTCCTGACAACGGTGAATTCCATGAAAGCCCCTGAACTGCTGTCGCCCGCCGGCACCTTCAAGAACATGCGCTACGCCTTCGCCTACGGGGCGGATGCGGTCTATGCCGGCCAGCCGCGCTACTCGCTGCGCGTGCGCAACAACGACTTCAAGATCGACAACCTGCACAAGGGCATCGCCTACGCCCACGAGCGGGGCAAGCAGTTCTACGTGGCGTCCAACATCGCGCCCCACAACAGCAAGCTCAGGACCTACCTGCGCGACATGGAGCCGGTGATCGAGGCCGGGCCCGACGCGCTGATCATGTCCGATCCCGGGCTGATCATGATGATCCGCGAGCGCTGGCCCGAGCAGGTCATCCACCTCTCGGTGCAGTCCAACGTGGTCAACTACGCGGCCGCGCGCTTCTGGCAGCAGCAGGGCATCAGCCGCATCATCCTGTCGCGTGAGCTGTCGCTGGAGGAGATCGCCCAGATCCGCGCCGAGTGCCCGGATCTCGAGATCGAGACCTTCGTCCACGGCGCGCTGTGCATCGCCTATTCCGGGCGCTGCCTGCTCTCGGGCTACTTCAATCACCGCGACCCCAACCAGGGCACCTGCACCAACGCCTGCCGCTGGAAGTACAACACCGTGGCGGCTTCCGAGGACGAGACCGGCGACCTGGTGCCGGCCAACTCGGCGCGTGCCCACGCCGCCAGCGGCATCTGGACGCCGGGCCAGTCATCACCGCAGGGCGGAGGGCTGATCGCCTCGGGCGGCGGCAGCGCCGAGGCGAGCACTGCGACCGCCGGCGGCACCGAGGGGCAGGACGAGCTCTCGGCGCTGATCGAGGATCGCACTCGGCCCGGTGAGCTGATGCCGGTGTACGAGGACGAGCACGGCACCTACATCATGAACTCCAAGGACCTGCGCGCGGTGCAGCATGTGCCGCGCCTGGCCGAGATGGGCGTCACCTCGCTGAAGATCGAGGGCCGCACCAAGTCGCCCTACTACGTGGCGCGGACCGCCCAGGTCTATCGTCGCGCCATCGACGACGCCGTGGCCGGCCGCCCCTTCGACATGCGCCTGATGGACGAGCTCGACAACCTGGCCAACCGTGGCTATACGGAGGGCTTCTACCGTCGCCACGTCCACGACCAGTACCAGAACTACGAGCAGGGCAACTCGGTGGGCGTGCACCAGCAGTTCGTCGGCGAGGTCACCGCCTACGATCCGGATCGCGGCGTACTGGAGATCGACGTCAAGAACCGCTTCGAGGTCGGCGACTCCATGGAGCTGATGCTGCCCGGCGGCAACCGTCGCTTCGTGCTCGAGCATATCGAGAACCGTCGCGGCGAGTCGGTGGGCGCGGCGCCGGGCTCCGGCCACGTGGTGCGCATCCCCGTGCCGGGCGAGGCGATATCGCCCGAGCGCATCGAGTTCGCGCTGCTGATGCGCGACCTCTGATCGGACGCGCGGCTGGACATCCTCGGCCGCCGGCGACATGGTGGGAGGGATCGGCAGTCGAACAGCGAGACGTCTAACCGTTGGCAGTCGAACAGGGAGCGTCATGGCGACCATCGAACACAGCGCGATTCTCAAGGCATCCCCAGAGCGGGTCTTCGCCCTGCTCGAGCGGGTCGAGGACTTCGCCGACTACTCCGACCTGATCAAGGCGATCGAGCCGCTGGGGCAGGATCGTTACCGCTGGCACGTGCACGCGGTGGGGATGGACTGGACCTTCGATGTCGCCATCACCGAGGCGCGTGCGCCGGAGGTGCTGGCCTGGGAGTCGCTGGACGGCGTCCACAATCAGGGCTGCTATCGCCTGACCCCGGTCAAGGACGGTACCGAGGTGGCCCTGACCCTGACCTACACGATCCGTAACCGCCTGCTGGAGAAGGCCGTCAACCGCGCGGCCAGGCCCCTGGTGGGCAAGGTCAGTCGACAGATCCTGGAGCGGGTCGAGGCGCGGCTCTAGCCGGCAGGTGCCGGTCCCTGCGCGCCATGCCTGGCCACCACACGACGCCGCCCGTCACGCTGATGGGCGGCGTCGTTGTGTGTGGCCTGGCCTGCTGGCGTGGCTCTCTTCTGGCGGGGCTCTCTTCTGGCAGGGCTCTTCTCGCGTGAGGGGGCTGGAATGCTCAGTCCTTGCGCAGCGAGGCATCGAGGTGATCGACCACCTCGGCCCAGTCGGCGTCTTCCTGGAGGGCCTCGCGCAGGAACTCTGCCTGGCCCTCGTTCCAGCAGGGCGCGTCCGGCAGGGCGACCTCCTCGGGGATCGGCGCGTGGCGATCGATGAAGCGCTTGATCGCCGCGTGATCCGAGGCGAGGCCGAGCTGCTCGAAGAGTTCGGTGAAGGGGTGGTCGGGGTGTTCCATGGACTGACTCCTGCTGACCGGTGAGGGTCTTTCCACCTTAGCGATTTCCGTGCCGGCGTGCATGACTCGCGTCAACGCTGACCGCGGTGCCTCAACGCTCTCCGACCAGCGGCGTGAGAAAGCGCCCGCGTCGCTCGTGTTCCTCGAGGGGCTGGGCCAGCAGGTGGACCAGTTTGGCGAAGGTGGCCTCGGGGGTCATGTCCTCGGCTGAGAGCACGCCGGCGTCCTTGAGCCCCTGGCCCGCGGCGTAGCCGCCGAAGGCCACCGTGCCATGGGGGCACTGGCTCAGCGCGGCCAGCAGCTTGCCCTCGCCGCTCGCCCGGGCCAGCGCCCCGATCAGCGCCGGGTCGTCGGGCAGGTTGCCGCCGCCCCACACCTCCAGCACCGCGCCGCTGACGCGCTCGTCGCCGAGCCAGGCCTCGACCTGCCAGGCCTGAAGGCCGGGCCACAGGGCCAGGCGCACCACGCCGCCCGCCGCCAGCGGCGCATAGTCCGGCAGCTCGAAGCGCGGCGCCCCGCGCTGGTGATTGGCCAGGCCGCGGCCGGGGTAGAGCACCACCTCGTCGTCGACCCGCTCGCCGAGCGGCGCCAGGTTGGGGCTTGCGAAGGCCGCGGCCTCCTGGGTCTGCCACTTGCGGGTGCGACAGCCGCGCAGCAGCTGGCCGGCGAAGCAGATCGCCACCTCCTGCAGGCGCGGCGTCATGGAGAAGCGCAGGGCATCCTCGACGTTGGCGGTGGCATCGCTGCCATCGGCCTCCAGGGGGCGCATGGCGCCGGTGAGGATCACCGGGCGATCGATGCCCTGCAGCTGGAAGGCCAGGCTCGAGGCCGTCCAGGCCAGGGTGTCGGTGCCGTGGAGGATGACGATGCCGGCATAGCGGCGGTAGTGGCGGGCCACCAGCGCGGCCAGCGCCTGCCAGTGCTCGGGCGTGGCGCTGCTGGAGTCGATGGGCTGCTCGGTCTCGAGCACCTCGAAGGCGGGCAGGTTCGCGTGGCGGGCCGGGGGCAGGGCGGCCAGGGCGCGACGCAGGCGGGCCTCGATGTCATGGCCCGGCGTGAGCCCACTGGGGCCTTGCACCATGCCCAGGGTGCCACCGGTGTAGATCACCAGTACGGGGGCGTCGAGGTCGGGTCCGGCGGTCATTAGGGGCTCCTGGCAGGTCGGGCGGTCGGGGGCCCATGATACGGTCGGTGTGGCGCCAGGCAAGTCGCCTTCGTCAATCGCCCCGGGTGACCGCCGCGCCGTCGGTGAGCGCGTCGCCGGGGTGGGTCACGATGTGCTCCCCTGGCTCGAGCCCGGAAAGTACCTGGCTGACCAGTCCGCTCTGGCGGCCAATCTCGAGATGGCGAAGCCGGGCGCGGTCCGCCTCGACCACGTAGGCCGCCCAGCGCCCGGCATCGCGGAACAGGGCACTGGTCGGCACCTGCAGCACGTCATCGCCCTGCCAGATCAGGAATTCCACCTCGACCCGGAAGCCGGTGCCGAGCCCCCGGGCGGCGGCGTCGGTCCCCTCGGCGAAGTCGATGACCACCGGGACCCGCTGCTCGTCGACCCCCAGCGCCGAGGTGCGGGTGAAGCCGGCCGGCTCGATGCGCCGGACGCTGCCGGACAGCGGCGTCCCGCCCCAGCCGGTGATGCGCACGTCCATGCCCGGCTTCAGGCGGACCGCGTCCATGGAGAGCAGGTCGACGAGGATCTCCATGTCAGCGAGGCGGCCGATCTCGAGGATCGGCTGGCCGGCGTCCACCGTGCCCTCGCAGCAGCGGAACCGCTCGAGCACCACGCCGGCCACGGGGGCGGCCACCTCGAGCATTGGCTGATCGGTGCCGCTGCGCTGGCCGCTGGTCACCGCGAGCATCGCCCGGGCACTCTCCACCTCGAAACTCGCCGCCTCCACGCTCGAGGCGGCGGCGCGCTCCAGCGCGCGCTGGCGATCGCGCAGGCTCTCGCGATGCTCCAGGTCGGCGGTCGAGACCAGGTTGCGCTCATGCAGCCGTTGATAGCGCCGGTACTCGGCCTCGGCGAACCGCCTCTCGGCCCGGGCCGTCTCCAGGTTGGCCTCGGCGGCGTGGAGGCGGGCCCGTGCGGCCTGCAGGGCGTCCTCGGCCTGCTCGCGACTGCGCGCATCCAGGGCGGGCGCCGGGCTCGGTTCGAGGCGGAACAGCACCTGGCCCTTTTCGACGGCGTCGCCCACCTCCAGCATCACGCGACGCAGGTAGCCGGTGATCGGGGCCGTGACGTGCCAGGTGTCGCGAAGCCGCGTGCGTCCCTCCTCGTTGACCGAGTCGACGAAGGGGGCGCTCTGAACCGTGACCGTGTTCACGCGGACCGGCGCCGGGCGCAGTGCCCAGATCAGCAGGCCCAGCGCGACGAGGGCGGCCAGGGCCCAGAGCAGGCGGCGAGGGGTGAACAGCTGACGGGGCATAGCGGGCTCCATGTCGGTCGGCGACGATCGGTCGAGGGCGCCGGGGCGGGGCTCATTCCGGCGCCTTGAGGACGGCGACCTTGTCCAGGTGCCACAGTCGGCGCAGCATCAGCCCCCCCACCAGCGCCGAGGCCGCCACCACGCCGGCCGCCGAGAGGCCGAAGAGGCGCGGCGTGAAGGTCAGCGGGACACGGAACAGGTCATTGCTGAACGCCTCGCTGAGCAGGGTGCAGAAGCCCGCGCCGAAGGCCCAGCCCGGGAGGATGGCCAGCCCCCCCAGCAGGGCGATCTCCCCCAGCAGTATCCGCGATACTTCCGCTCGGGTGTAGCCCAGCACGAGCAGGGTGGCCAGTTCCCGGGAGCGCTCGGCGAAGCTGATCCGGGCGTTGTTGTAGATCACCCCGAAGCCGATCGAGCTGGCCAGGGCCACGAACACGATGGCGAACACCTGAAGCGTCTCGTCCAGGTAGCGGCGCACGCCGCGCTCGGCCTCGTCCATCAAGCCGATGCCCGCCACCACCGGCAGGTCATGGAGCTCATCGATCAGGGCATTGCGCCGGTTATCGTCGACCAGCAGCCAGGCCCCGCCGATGGCGGGTCCCTCCCGCATCAGTCGATTGAGACGCTCCCGGCGCAGGTAGGCACCGACCCCGACCGGTTCGTCCACCAGGGCGGCCACGGGCAGCGACAGACGACGGCGGTGGCCCTCCATGATCGCCACCTCCAGGCGGTCGCCGGCTCCGACCCCCAGCCACTCGCCCAGGTAGCGGGTCAGCACCAGGCCCTCCGGGGGCAGCGGCTGTGCCTGGCCCCCCGCGTCGACGATCGGTCGCAGGCGAGGGACGGCCTCGAGCCCCGTCAGGCTGGTCCGGTAGCGGCGATGGCCATGGATCAGGGTGGCGGGGACCCGACGCCAGGGCTCCACGGCCAGCACCCCGGGCAGGTGGCGAAGCTCGCCCAGGGCCCTTTCCGGGGTGGGGTCGTTGAAGGTCAGCTCTATGTCCATGCGCATGATGTCCCGGTACTGTCGGTCGAGCATCTGGTCCAGCGCGGCGATCTGCCAGGCGCCCATCATCAAAAGGCCCGCCGAGAGGGCGATGCCGATCACCGACAGGGCCATCTTGGCCGGTTGCCGGGCCAGATGGCGCAGGATGATCCGTCCTTCGCCACCCAGGGCATGGCGAAGCGGGGAGCGCTCGAGCCAGGTTCGCCGAAAGCGCTGCGGCGCCGGCGGGCGCATCGCCTCGGCGGGCGGTGCGCTGACCGACTGCCAGACGGCCCGCCAGGTGCCCGCCAGCGCCGACAGGCCGGCCAGCAGCAGCGACAGGGCGAGCGCCCAGGGCGGGATCGGGAAGCGCATCTCGGGGAAGCGGAAATACTCGGCATAGAGGCCTGCCATCCAGCGGGCGGTCCAGGCGCCGAGCCCCACCCCCAGCGCCCAGCCCAGCAGCACGATCAGCAGGGCGAGCGCGGCATAGTGGCGGGCCAGCTCGGCGTCGCGGTAGCCGAAGGCCTTGAGGATGGCGATCTGCTCGCGCTGGGTCTGGATGATGCGGGTCATCACGACGTTGAGCAGGAAGGCCGAGACCAGCAGGAAGATGGTGGGCAGGATCGTGGCCTGGGCGCGTTGCTGATCCAGCTCCTCCTCGAGGAAGCGGTGGGATGGCTGGTCGTGACGGGTGCGGGCGCCGGTGCCGCCGTAGCGGGCGAGGGCCAGGTCCAGGGCGTCGATGACGTTCTCCCGGTCTGCCCCCGACTGGAGGGTCAGCGAGAGCTGGTTGAAGGCGCCCGCCATGCCGTAGGCATCGGCCAGCGCCGTCTGGTTCATCCAGAGGATGGCATAGCGCCGGTAGTCGGGGACCAGGTCGGTGGGGCCGGCCTGGTAGAGAAACTCGGGGGTCAGGGCGATGCCGCTGAGATCCAGGCGGGTACGGTGTCCATTGATGATCGCCTCGAGGCTGTCCCCTGGGGTGAGCCCGTGGGCCTCGGCGAAGGCGTCGCTCACCACCACCTGCGCCTCGCGGCCTGCCATGGGCAGCTGACCCGCCACCAGGTGCAGGCGGTTGAGGGTCGGCTGGCGACCGTCGGGAATCGAGACCAGCTGGCCGCGTACCGGGTCCTCGAAGTCGGGGACCGTGAGTCTCACCGGCGCGCCCACCCGCGCCTCGATGAGGTTGACCCCGGGCACTCGCTGCAGGCGCTCGACGAGCCCGAGGGGGGCACGCGTGACGTCGGCGAACACCTCGGCGAAGTGATGGCTGGCATAGAAGCGTTCCTGGGCACGGGTCAGGGCGTCGAGCATCGTCACCGCCAGGATCAGCGTCATCACCCCACCCGCGACCACCACGGCGATGGCCAGCGCCTGACCCTTCAGCCGGCCGAGGTCGCGCAGCAGCTTGCGATGCAGGGCTTTCACTGGCTCACCACTGAAGCTCGCTGGCGCGGCGACGCCGCGTCGGTACCGTGATGCCCTCCACGCGGCCGTCGCGGAGGTGCACGACCCGGTCGGCCATGTCGCCGATCACCGCATTGTGGGTGATGATCGCCATGGTGGTGTCGGACTCGCGGTTGAGGGTCTCGATCACCTCGAGCACCCGAATGCCGGTGTGCGAGTCCAGCGCGCCGGTCGGCTCGTCGCACAGCAGCAGCGAGGGCCGCTTGGCAATGGCGCGGGCGATGGCCACCCGCTGCTGTTCGCCGCCGGAGAGCTGGGAGGGGAAATGGTCGAGCCGGTCCTCGAGTCCGACCCGGGACAGGGCCGATTCGGGCGTCAGCGGGTCGCGGCTGATGTCGGTGACCATCGCCACGTTCTCGCGGGCGGTGAGGCTGGCGATCAGGTTGTAGAACTGGAACACGAAGCCCACATGATGGCGCCGGTAGGCCGTCAGCTGGCGCTGGGAGGCGTGGGTCAGGTCGTCGGCGCCGTAGTGCACGGTGCCGGACGAGGCGCGGTCCAGGCCGCCGAGAATGTTGAGCAGGGTCGACTTGCCGGAGCCCGAGGCGCCGAGCATCACGATCAGCTCGCCGCGATGCAGGTCGAGGTCGACGCCGCGCAGCGCCTGGATGGTGACCTCGCCCATGCGGTAGTGCCGGGTCAGCCCCCGGGTCGTCAGCACTACGTCCCTGTCGTTCGCCATCCGCCGCGCTCCCCCGTCTCTCGACTGGAGTCTAGCGGGTGAGCAGCCGTCCCGCGTCGTCGACCTCCAGGCGGCGGTTGCGCCCGGCGAACAGCGCGAAGCCCATGCTGACGGCGACGATGCCCAGCAGCACGCGGGTCAGGACGGTCAGCCCCACGTCGAACTGCAGCATCACGCCGATCGCCAGCGGGCCCAGCGCGGCCAGGGTGTAGCCGCCCCCCTGGACCAGCCCCGAGAGCTTGCCGGCCAGGCGCGAGGTGGCGGTGCGCAGCACGATCAGGGTGAGGGCGAGGCTGAAGCCGCCGCCCTGGCCGAGGCCCAGCAGCACGGCGCCGGGCCAGCGCCACACGGCCGGCGCCTGCAGCAGCAGCCAGAAGCCGCTGGCGACCATGGTCAGCACGAGCAGCAGGGCGGGACGCTGGTCGCGCCCCAGGCGCGCCAGCCAGGGCGCTGACAGCGCAGCGAACAGCTGCACCATCACCGAGGCCCCCATCATCCAGCCGGCTTCCGACTCGCTGTAGCCACGGGCCATCAGCAGGGTGGGCAGCCAGCCGAAGACGATGTAGGCGAGCGACGACTGGCTGCCCATGAAGAGCATCACCTGCCAGGCCAGCGGCTGGCCGAGCAGCTCGCGAAGGGAGCCGCCGGTGTCGGGCGCGGCCGTGGCGGCGTCATGGCGGGGCATCAGCACCTGCCAGGCCACCAGGGCGGCCACCGCCAGCAGGGCCCAGCTGGCGAGCCCCGTCGACCAGCTCCCCAGTCGATCGGCCAGCGGCACGCTGAGGCCCGCCCCCAGGGCGCCGCCCAGGCACAGGGCCATGGTATAGACGCCGGTCATCAGGTCGGCGCCGGCCGGCAGCTCGCGCTTGACCAGCGCCGGCAGCAGGGTGCCGGCCACGCCGATGGCGGCGCCCACCATTAGGGTGCCGCCAAACAGCGCGACGACGGCCGGCACGCCGCGCAGCGCAAGGCCGGCGGCCAGCAGCAGCAGGGCGGCGGCCAGGGTGTTCTCGGGACCTAAGCGCTTGGCGAGCCAGGGCGCCAGCGGAGCGAAGATTCCCAGGCAGAGCACCGGCAGGGTGGTCAGGGCGCCGATGGCCAGCGCCGAGAGCCCGGTATCCTGCTGGATGCGCGCGAGCAGCGGGGCCAGGGTGGAGAGGGCCGGGCGCAGGTTGAGCCCGACCAGCACCATCAAGCCGATGAACAGCGCCAGCCGGCGGGCCTCGGGCGTGTGAGCGTCGGGGCGCGAGGCGTCGGTGCGCAGCGTCTTAATGATGCCCCCTGGGTCGTACCGGCGACCGGAACGCGCGACGCTTGCCGAACGGGTCGGGCGTCTCGAGCTCGTTGTCGGCCCGGAAGGTGACCGAGCCGGGAGGCGTCGGTGTGTCGGGGTCGATGCGCGAGCGGATCCCCGAGACATCCTCGCTGCTGACCAGGCCCGAGCCGCCGAGGTGGCTCGCCGGCTCCACGATCAGGGGGCCCTCGTAGCTCCAGCAGCGCTGTGGCACCTGGCTGACGCGCCACAGGCGATCCTGCCAGCGGGCCTGGCCACCGTCGGTAAGGGTCAGGTCGTCCAGCGGTATCAGCGCCGCGAACAGCTGCGCATTGAAGACCAGGCCGCCTCCCGCCATGCGCACCGGGCCACGGTATTCGCCGCGCGCCAGCTCGGCGAGCACCTGCTTGCGCCTGGCAGCGTGATCCAGCTCGGCCTGGCCGCACAGGTGCAGCAGATCCTGATCGATCTGCTTGATCACCCAGACTTGGACGGGGGTCTTGCCGAACAGCTTCTTGAACATCCCGACTACACCATATGTCGGCGCAGGTCGCCTCGCACGGTGTCGAGCAGCGTAATGAAGCGCGTGTCGCGCCCGCCATCGGTGCGGTCGACGCGCACCACGCTGCTCATGCCGCGATCGATATTCAGCTGGTCGAAGATCTCCAGGGTGAGCTTCTCGGCCGGCTGGCTGCCGGGCTCGAGGCGGCCCGACGTCAGGGTGAAGGTGGTCAGCAGGGTGGCGCGCACCCGGGTGGATCCGCCTTCGGCCAGCACGCGGCGCACGAACAGCCAACCCTCGCAGGCCAGTGCCGTATCGCCGTGATCGCGCAGGAAGAGGGTGCGATAGCTGGCGCCTTCGCTGGCGGCCTTCTCGGCCATGCTGCGGTAGGCCTCGGTCATGCGTGTGGCGGAGACCTTCGAGGTCTCGAGCCGCTGGCTCGCCGCCTGGTGCTCGCGGTCGAGCCGGGCCTGATGCTGGAAGCTCAGCCAGCGCCGGTAGTCGCCGATCAGGGTCGTGTCATCCATGGATGCATCCTGACGTGGGGGTGGACGGGAACGATCGAGGGTGCGGTGCCCGGCGGACTACATTCGCATATCTTGATGCAGTCCGCCAGGCAGGCCCGTCAGGCCTGGCGCGAGCCGCCGCGGCCGCCACGCCGGCGCCGCGGGGCGCGGGCCTCGTCGCCGCCGCTGCGCTGGCCGGCGGCCTGGCCCTGGCGACGCTGGCCCTGGCCGTTGCGGCCGCCACCGCCACCGCCGCCGCGCTTGCCGCGACCGTTCTCGATCGGCTCGGGCTTGGCATTGGGGTCGGGCTCGAAGCCGGGCTCGATGTGCTTCTCGAGGTCGCGCTTGATCAGGCGCTCGATGCCCTTGAGCAGGCCGTGCTCGTCGACGCAGACCAGCGACACGGCCTTGCCTTCGCTGCCGGCCCGGCCGGTGCGGCCGATGCGGTGCACGTAGTCCTCGGCCACGTTGGGCAGCTCGAAGTTGACCACGTGGGGCAGCTCCTCGATGTCCAGGCCGCGGGCGGCGATGTCGGTGGCCACCAACACCTGCAGGTCGCCGGTCTTGAAGGCGGCCAGCGCCTTGGTGCGCGCCGACTGGCTCTTGTTGCCGTGGATCGCCATGGACGGGATGTCCTGCTTGGACAGCTGTTCGGCCAGGCGGTTGGCGCCGTGCTTGGTGCGAGTGAATACCAGCACCTGCTGCCAGTCGTGGCGGGTGATCAGGTGCGCCAGCAGGTCGCGCTTCTTCTCGCGATCGACGCGGTAGATCGCCTGGTCGACGAGCTCGGCGGTGGTGTTGCGACGCGCCACCTCGATCATCGCCGGATCGTCGAGCAGCTTGTTGGCGAGCGCCTGGATCTCGTTGGAGAAGGTGGCCGAGAACAGCAGGTTCTGGCGCTTCTCGGGCAGCACGCGCAGGATCTTCTTGATGTCGTGGATGAAGCCCATGTCGAGCATGCGGTCGGCTTCGTCGAGCACCAGGATCTCGACCTTGGAGAGGTCGACGTGCTTCTGCTGCTGCAGGTCGAGCAGGCGGCCGGGGGTGGCCACCAGCACGTCGAGGCCATTACGGATGGCGTCGACCTGGGGCTGCTGGCCGACCCCGCCGAAGATCACGTGGGACTTGAGCGTCAGGTGACGACCGTAGTCGGCCACGCTCTCGCCCACCTGGGCGGCGAGCTCGCGGGTCGGGGTCAGCACCAGGGCGCGGATCTGGCGCTTGGCCGGGCGCGGGCCCTCGGCGAGGCGCTGCAGCATCGGCAGGGTGAAGCCGGCGGTCTTGCCGGTGCCGGTCTGGGCGCTGGCCAGCAGGTCACCGCCCTTGAGGACAGCGGGAATCGCCTGATGCTGGATCGGGGTCGGGGTGGTATAGCCCTGTGCCTCGACGGCACGGAGCAGTTCGGCACGCAGGCCGAGGTCGGAAAAGGTCATGCGGTCTCCGCAGAGACGCCTTGGTCGCGCCGCGTCGTTTCGACGTGGTCAGTCCCTGGCCAAGGCGTGGAAAAGGAATCTGGCGCGGCAGGAGGGACCATCGATCGCCGCGTGGCGCATATTATGCCATAGCGCCTCGGTTAGCGCAGCCGTTTGATTTCTCCGGCGATCTCGTCGACCACCCTGTCCCAGCCGCTGCCCAGCGCGCGCACCAGGGCGGGATAGCCGTCGCGCGCCAGGGGCACCTCGACCGCAAAGGGCGCCAGCGCCTCCAGCGTGCCCTCGGCATTGTGCAGCTGCCACTGGCCCGCCACCACCGCCTGGCCATCGAAGCGGCCCTGGAAGCGGTCCACCGTCAGGCCCAGGGTGGCGGCTTTCTCCCGGCGGTCATTAGCCGCCTCGGCGATGATCCGGGTGTCCGGCAGGCGGGCGGCCAGGCGTTCCTTCAGGCGGCGCTCGAGCTGCAGTCCGAGGGGCTCGGCCCAGAGGTGCTGGCTCGCCTCGTTGAGGGTGATGTCGTCGAGCTGCAGCACCAGGCCGTCGACCTCCAGGAAGCGGGCCAGTCGGGGCTCGGCGACGACCAGTCGGTGAGCGGCCTCTGCCCCGGCCAAGCGGGCGGGAGGGGCCATGGCGTCTTCTGGCAGGGTGTAGCGGTTGGACGGAGGGGCATTGGTGGCGCAGCCGGCCAGCCACAGCACGGCCAGGGCGGCGGCGAGGCCTTTGATCGCGGTCATGGCGAACTTCCTTGCTGGGTGGAGCTCGGCGCCCGGGGGATCGGGTCCTTGGTGTCCAGACGATCGAAGAGCAGGGCGCTGGGGTTGTCACGCAGGGTGCGTGCGGTGGGCTGCAGGTCGCGCAGCAGCCGCTCGAGCTGCGCGAGGGTCGTGCTGAAGTCGCGGTAGGCGCGGGACTCGGGCGACACGCCGTCCAGTGTGGTGCGCAGCGACTCGAGGGTGGCATTGAGGTTGCCGGGAAGCTCGCGCATGCCGGGCTCCTCGACCAGGCTGCGCACGCTTTCGGTGAGCGCATTGACCTGCTCGAGGGTGGCCTCTGAGGCATCGAGGTTGCGGTCGAGCCCGGCCAGCAGCGGCTCGAGCTCGAGGCCATTGAGCTTGTCGAGCAGGGCCGTCACCTGCGCCTCGATCTGGGCGAAGCCGCTGGAGGTCGTGGGGAAGACGGTGCGCTCGGCGAAGGTCTCGGCGACGTAGTCGACCTCGGCGTTACCCGCCTCGTCGCGCTGGAAGTTGAGGTCGACGAACAGCGCCCCGGTGAGCAGGCTGCCGCTCTTCAGCGAGGCCGTGAGTCCCAGTCCGAAGAGCCGCTCGAAGCGCTCCCGCCACTGCTCGAGGTCGAGCGACTCGGCATCGACGCCCAGGCGCTGGGGCTCGATGCGAATCAGCACCGGGATGGCGAAGTTGTCGCGGGAGTTGGGCTGGGGCGCGCTGAACTGCCAGGGCACCGTGGCCACGGTGCCGACGCGCACGCCGCGAAACTCCACCGGCGCCCCCCGGGAGAGGCCGCGCACGGTGTCCTCGATCAGCAGCACGTACTCCAGGTAGCGACTGAAGGTGCCCTGGCGGGCGCTCTCCTCATCGGGGTAGAGGGTGAAGGTGGTATCCGCCTCTACCGGCCGCCCCTGGGGGAGGTCCTCGGGTACGCCGAAGGTGACGCCGCCGCCGAGCAGCGCTTCCATGGAGTCGATGTTGACCCTGAAGCCCTCGGAGTCGAGCCGCACGTCGACGCCGCTGGCGGCCCAGAAGCGGGTGCCGTCGGTGACCAGCTCGTGGTAGGGGCTCTCGATGAAGAGGCGATGGTGCATGCGCCGGGTGGTGCCGTCGAAGTTGGCTTCCTCGACGCGGCCGACGGTGAGGCCCTGGAAGGTGACCGGGTCGCCGACGCTCGGCGCGTTGCCGAGCTGGCTGATCAGGTTGATGCGCAAGCCCTCGGCGCCGGCCGGGGAGACCGGCGGCTGGTCGTTGACCTCGAACTCCCGGGCGTCGATCTCGCTCTGGCCCGGCTCGAGCTGGATGTAGGCGCCGGACAGCACCGTACCCAGGCCGCTGATCCCCTCGCGGCCGATGCGCGGCTTGACCACCCAGAAGCTGCTGTCCTCGACCAGCATGTCGTCGGTATCCGGGCTCATGCGGGCGGTGATCACCGCGCGGGTCAGGTCCTCCGAGAGATGCACCCGCTCGACGCGCCCGACCTCGACGTTGCGCGTCTTGATCAGGGTGTTGCCCGCCTCGATGCCCTCGGCGCTGTCGGTGATCAGGGTGATTTCCGGCCCGCGGCTGCGGTAGTTGTCGAAGACCAGCCAGGCGCCGATCAGGATCGCCACGATGGGCACGATCCAGATCGGCGACAGCCGCGCCTGAGGCGTGGCGTGGGCGCGGTGCCCGTCTCGCTCGGGCGGGGCGGGGGTATCGGTCATGGTGAGTGTCCTTGGGCGGGTCGGGCGTCACGCGGCAGCGGCGCGTCCCAGAGCATTCGGGGGTCGAAGGTCATGGCGGCGAGCATGGTGATGACCACCACGCTGGCGAAGGCCAGGGCGGCGGGGCCCGGGGAGATCGACAGCAGCGCACCGGCGCGGATCAGCGCCACCAGGATCGCCACCACGAAGACATCGACCATCGACCAGCGGCCGATGAACTCGGTGAGGCGATAGAGCCGTGTGCGGGTCGCCGCGTTGAGTTCGTTGCTGCGCTTGGCCACCAGGCACAGCCAGGCCAGGGCCACCAGCTTGCCCACCGGCACGATCACGCTGGCGACGAAGATCACCATGGCCACCGGCCAGGAGCCCATCTGCATCAGCTGCACCACGCCGCCGATGATGGTGGAGGGGGTGTCGTGGCCAAGGCTCGTGGTGGTCATGATCGGGTAGAGGTTGGCCGGCAGGTACATCACGGTGGCGGCCGCCAGCAGCGCCCAGGTGCGCTGCTGGCTGTCGGGCTTGCGGGCATGCAGGCTCTCGCTGCAGCGTCGACAGTGGCCGTGGCCCTCGCCGTTCAGGCGGTTGACCAGGCCACAGGTGGCGCAGCCGGCCAGCCCCTGTGGGGCGGCGGTCTCGCCGGTGCGCGCGCCCTCCGGCGCCAGGGGCTCGCCGGCCAGCGAGAACCACATCCAGTCGGCGTCCAGCGTCTGGGTAGTGAACAGCAGCAGCAGGGCGAAGGCACAGAAGGCCCAGAAAGAGATGCCGAGCCCCACCTCGGCCATGCCGGCGATCTTGATGAGGCTGACCAGGGCCCCGACGATGAAGACATCGGCCATCATCCAAGGATGGAGATGCGAGAGCGAGCGGGCGATGCTGCGGCTGGCCGGTAGCGGATCGCCGCGCAGCAGGCCCGCCTGCAGCCACACCACGCCCACCAGGTAGACGGCGGGCAGTACGCCGATAGTCAACACCACCGCGATCGCCACCAGCGGCTGGTGAAAACCGATCAGGGTAGTGGCGGTCTGCATCAGCTCGATGCGATTGCCGATGCCGCTGACGGTGAAGCTGATGAAGGGGAAGGAGACGGCCAGCGCCAGGGCGACCAGCGAGGCGAGCGCCAGCGCCATGCTGCGCTGGGCCGGGCGGTGGTGGCGGGTGGCCAGCACGTGGCCGCAGCGCGGGCATTCGGCCTTCTCGCCGCCGTGCAGCGGCGGCAGCGCCGTCACCCAGTCGCACTCGTGGCAGGCTCGCAGCCGACGCCGTGAGGTGCGCGTCTCCGGCGGCGAGCGATCCACCAGCGGGGTCCCCCGGGGCAGGGCGGGGGCGCGAAGGGCAGGCCTGGGCACGGCGATGAGGGTCTCCTGGCGGTGAAGTCGACACGCGGAAAGTGTGTCACGTTGACGCGGGGCGCACCATAGTCAAACATGCACGCCTGAATGTTCCCGAGGAGACGACATGATAGTGCCCGCGATGGCGGTGTTGGCAGGCCTGGTCCTGCTGGTATGGAGCGCCGAGCGCTTCGTCGACGGGGCCGCGGCGACCTCGGCGCGACTGGGGCTGTCGCCTTTGCTGATCGGCATGCTGGTGATCGGCTTCGGCACCTCGGCCCCGGAACTCGTGGTCTCCGCCCTGGCGGCCAGCCAGGGCAATCCCGGCCTGGCGCTGGGCAACGCCTATGGCTCCAATATTGCCAACATCGGCCTGATCCTGGGCCTGGTGGCGCTCATCTCGCCGCTGGCGGTGCACTCCGGCGTGGTGCGTCGCGAGCTGCCGGTGCTGGGCGCCGTCACCCTGGGCTCCGCCGCGCTGCTGTGGGGCGGCGTGATCGAGCGCTGGGAGGGCGCGCTGCTGCTGGGGCTGCTGGCCGCCTTCATCGGCTACAGCATCTTTCTCGGCCTGCGTGAGAGCGGCGATTTGCTGGGGTCCGACACCGAGGAGAGGCTGGAGACGCACCCCATGTCGCTCAAGGCCGGGCTGGTCTGGACCGGCGTGGGCCTGGTGCTGCTGGTGATCAGCTCCCGGGTGCTGGTGTGGGGGGCGGTGGCCATCGCCCAGGGCTTCGGCGTCAGCGATCTGGTAATCGGCCTGACGGTGGTGGCCGTGGGTACCTCGCTGCCGGAGCTCGCCTCCTCGATCAGTGCGCTGCGCCGAGGCGAGCACGACCTGGTGCTCGGCAACGTGGTGGGCTCGAACCTCTTCAACACCCTCGGGGTGGTGGGCCTGGCCGCGGTGATCGCGCCCATCCAGGCCGGGGGCGAGGTGCTGCTGCGCGACTGGAGCCTGATGATGGTCATGACCGTGATCTTGGCCGTCTTCGCCATGGGCTGGCGCGGCCGGGCAGGGCGCATCAACCGCGTCGAGGGCGCCGTGTTGCTGGCGATGTTCCTCGGCTACACCGCCTACATGATCAGCCTGGTGGTGCGGGGCGGCGGCTAAGTCCTTTGCGATAGCCCGCTGCGACAATGCGACGCGCAGCGCCCGCCGGGAATCGCCTGACAGCCGTCACGGCGCGAGCGTAGGATGCTCGCCACGAGCGTTTCCCGGTCCCGCCGGCGGGGGGCATCGCCTTCATAGGCGCGTCCTATCGCCCGCCTCGGCTAGGCTGGGGGGCGGTGTGAGGACGAATGCGACAGGGTGCCAACGACCGGCATCCGATGTACAAGAGCACGACGAGTGCCTGCGCATCCCTTGCGAATGTCCTTCGCAGGAACGAGGAGTGCGTCATGGAACTGGATCCCCTGCTACTGTCGCGACTGCAGTTCGCCTTCGTGGTCGCCTTTCACGCCATCTTCCCGGTGTTCACCATCGGCTTGGCGTCCTATATCGCCCTGCTCAACGGGCTCTTCTTCAAGACCGACAACCCCGCCTGGGACCGCCTGGCGCTGTTCTGGACCAGGGTCTTCGCCGTGGTCTTCGGCATGGGCGTGGTCTCGGGCATCGTCATGTCCTTCCAGTTCGGCACCAACTGGAGCAACTTTGCCCTGGCGTCCTCCAACTTCCTAGGCCCGATGCTGAGCTACGAGGTGGTAACGGCCTTCTTCCTGGAGGCGGCCTTCCTCGGGGTGCTGCTGTTCGGCCGCGGCAAGGTGCCACAGGGCGTGCACCTCTTCGCCGCCATCATGGTCGCCACCGGCACCTTCATCTCCTCGTTCTGGATCCTCTCGGCCAACAGCTGGATGCAGACCCCGGCCGGCGTCGAGCTGATCGAGGGGCGCTTCCACGTCACCGACTGGAGCGCGGCGATCTTCAACCCCTCCTTTCCGTACCGCTTCACCCACATGGTGCTGGCCTCGTTCCTGACCGGCGGCTTCGTGGTGGCCGGGGTCAGCGCCTGGTACCTGCTGATCGGCCGCGACCGGGAGGCCAACCGCAAGGCGCTCTCCATGTGCCTGTGGCTGCTGCTGGTGCTGACGCCGACCCAGGCGGTGGTGGGGGACTTCCACGGCCTCAACACCCTGGAGCACCAGCCGACCAAGGTGGCTGCCATGGAGGGCAACTGGGAGCGCAGTGCGAACACGCCGCTGCTGCTGTTCGCCTGGCCGGACCAGCAGGCCCAGGAGAACCGCATCGAGATCGGCATCCCGAGCCTCGCCAGCCTGATCCTGACCCACCACGCCGAGGGCGAGGTGCCGGGCATCAGCGAGGTGCCTCCCGAGGAGCAGCCGCCGGTATGGATCGTGTTCTGGGCGTTCCGGATCATGGTGGCCCTGGGCCTGGCGATGATCGCCGTGGCGCTGGCCGGCCTCTGGCTGCGTCGCGGCGGGCGGATCTATGAGCATCGCGGCTTCCTGCAGCTGATGCGGGTGATGACCATCACCCCCTTCATCGCGGTGCTGGCCGGCTGGGTCGTCACCGAGACCGGCCGCGCCCCCTGGGTGGTCTACGGCCTGATGAGCCACGCCGAGGCGCTGACGCCCTCGCTGACCGGCGGCATGGCGCTGTTCACGCTGCTCGGCTACATGGCCGTCTACGCCGTGGTCTTCTGCTGCGGGGTCTACTACCTGACCCGGGTGATCCGCCAGGGCATGCTGCCGGAAGCCGCCCACGACGATGAGGTCGAGCGGCCCAAGCGCCCGCTGTCGGCCGCCCACGTGCCCTTCGAGGACGCCTCCCGCCACCAGCCGGAAAGGAGCTGACCCATGGCCATGTTCGACCTGAGCATCATCTGGGCCGTGATCATCGGCTTCGGCGTTATCATGTACGTGCTGATGGACGGCTTCGACCTGGGCGTGGGGATCCTCTTTCCCTTTGCCCCGGACGAAGAGTCCCGGGACGTGATGATGAATACGGTGGCCCCGGTGTGGGACGGCAACGAGACCTGGCTGGTGCTCGGCGGGGCGGGGCTCCTGGGCGCCTTCCCGCTGGTCTACTCGGTGTTCCTGCCGGCGCTCTACCTCGGCGTCTTCCTGATGCTCGCCGGGCTGATCTTTCGCGGCATCGCCTTCGAGTTCCGCTTCAAGTCTCGCCGCAATCGCCACTGGTGGAACCGCGCCTTCTGCTGGGGCTCGGCGGTGGCGGCCTTCGCCCAGGGCGTGGTCGTGGGGGCCTACATCCGGGGCTTCCCCGTCGAGGACTTCGTCTACGTCGGCGGTCCCTTCGACTGGCTGACGCCCTTCAGCGTGCTCACGGGCCTGGGGCTGATGGCCGGCTACGCGCTGCTCGGCGCCACCTGGCTGATCCTCAAGACCGAGGGCGCGCTCCAGGACTGGGCCTATCGGCTCGCCCCGCGCCTGCTGCTGGCGGTGCTCGGCGTGTTTGCGATCATCAGCCTGTGGACGCCCTTCGTGGACGTCGGCGTGCGCGATCGCTGGTTTGGCCAGCTGCCGCTGATCTGGATCTTCCCGGCGCTGGCGATGGCCTGCGCGGGCCTGCTGTGGCGCGCCGTTCGCCAGCGCCGCGAGGGCCAGCCCTTCATCGCCACCCTGGGCCTCTTCCTCTTCACCTATCTTGGGCTGGTGGCCAGCAAGTGGCCGGTCATCGTGCCCCCGGACTACACCATCTGGGACGCCGCCTCCGACCCCGGCTCGCAGCTGTTCCTGCTGATCGGCGTGCTTTTCGTGATCCCCATCGTGCTGGCGTATACCGCCTGGTCCTACTGGGTGTTCCGCGGCAAGGTCCGCCCCGGCGAGGGCTATCACTGAGGTGAGGGCCGATACCGATACCGAGGCGCCGGGGCCCTCGGCCCGGGCGTGGCTGTCGCGGCTCGCCGCCGGCGAGCGCCGCTATCAGCGCCTAGCCCTGCTGGCCGGCGGGACGGTCGGCGTCGCAACCATCGTCCAGATGGCGCTGCTTGCCACCCTGATCAGCGCGCTTCTGGTCGACGAGCGTCCGCTCCTTGAGCTCGCCCCCTGGCTGCTGGGCCTGGCGGCCACGCTGTGCCTGCGGGCCCTGGCCCAGTGGGGGCAGGAGATGGCGGGCCAGGCGGCCAGCCTGCGCATCCGCCGGCGAGCCCGCGCCGAGCTGCTCGATCGCCTGGAGCGCCTGGGCCCGGTGCGCCTCACCGGCCATCACGGCGCGGGGCTCGCCCAGCGCCTGGTCGACCAGGTCGAGGCCCTGGACGGCTACTTCTCGCGCTATCTGCCCCAGCAGGTGCTGGCGGTGGCGGTCCCGCTGCTGATCCTCGCGGTGGTGGCCTGGCTCGACTGGCTGGCCGCGCTCTTCCTGCTGATCGCCGCCCCGCTGATTCCGCTGTTCATGGCTCTGGTGGGCATGGGCGCCGAGCGCCTGAACCAGGAGCAGTTCGTGGCCGTGGCGCGTCTCGCCGGACACTTCATCGATCGGGTGCGCGGTATCACCACCCTGCAGCTGTTCGGGCGTACCGAGCAGGCGACCCGGGAGGTGGAGGCGGTGGCCGACGACTACCGGCGGCGCAGCATGCGAACCTTGCGCCTGGCCTTCCTCTCCTCGGCGGTGCTGGAGTTCTTCTCCTCGGTGGCCATCGCCGTAGTGGCGATCTACGTCGGCTTCGGGCTGCTGGGCTATATCGAGTACGGGCCGGCAGATGAGCTGACGCTCTTCACCGGCCTGCTGGTGCTGCTGCTGGCGCCGGAGTTCTTCCAGCCGCTGCGCAGCCTGGCTCAGCACTATCATGATCGGGCGGCGGCCTTGGGCGCCGCCGCTGGCCTGGTGACGCTGCTCCAGGAGTCGCCCGACGCCGGGCGGGGCGCCGAGCCTGTCGAGGGCTCCGGCGAGACAAGCGCGCCCCCGCGACCCGCGTCGCCCGGTGTGCTGCTCGAGCTCGAGGGCGCGACCGTCGCCCACGCTGGACGCGGCCGGGTGCTGGGGCCGCTGGACCTTTGCTTGGCGCGTGGCGAGACGCTGGTGGTGACGGGTCCTTCGGGGGCCGGCAAGTCGAGCCTGCTGCAGCTGATGGCGGGCTTTATCGCCCCGACCGAGGGCGAGCGGCGCCTGGCCACCGGTGCCGGCTTCGCCTGGCTGGATCAGCGCCCGCTGCTGGTCCAGGGCAGCCTCGCCGACAACCTGCGCCTGGCCGCCCCGGAGGCAAGCGAGGCGCAGATGCGCGAGGCGCTTGGCCATGCCGGGCTCGCGGCGCTGCTGGCGCGCCTGCCCGACGGGCTCGAGACTTCGCTCGGCGAGCGCGGCGAGGGGCTCTCCGGCGGCCAGGTGCAGCGCCTGGCCCTGGCCCGGGTGTTCCTCTCGCCGGCGCCGCTTGTGCTGCTCGATGAGCCGACCGCGAGCCTGGATGCCCGCACCGAGGCGCGGGTCATCGAGGCCCTGGGGCGGCTGGCCGCCGAGGGGCGCACCCTGGTCATCGCCACCCACCATCCGGCGCTGTTGGCGCTGGCCGATCGTCGGCTGGCGCTCGAGACCGCCCCCGTTCGGGAGGTCGTCGATGCCTGACGCGCGAGAGGCCTCACTGATCACGACCCTGCGCCCCTGGTGGCGGCTGCTCGATCGTCGTCGCGGCCGGCTGCTCGCCGGGGCGGGCCTGATGCTGCTCACCGTGGCCGCGGGGATCGGCCTGCTGGCACTCTCGGGATGGTTCATCACCGCCACGGCGATGACCGGCCTGGCGCTCGCCGCCGGGCTCACGGCGGGCCTCGACGTCTACGTGCCCGGCGGCGGGATCCGCTTCTTCGCCGTCACCCGCACCGTCTCGCGCTACGTCGAGCGGCTCTACAACCACGATACCGTGCTGCGCCTGCTGGCCGACCTGCGCGGCCGGCTGTTCGGCGTCATGGCCGGGCTCGACGGGCGCACCCTGTCGCGGCGCCGGGCCAGCGACTGGCTCGATCGCCTTACCGCCGATATCGACACCCTGGACGGCCTCTACCTGCGCCTCGTGGCCCCGGCCGGCGTAGCGCTGCTGGCCATCCTGGTGCTGTCGGGGCTGCTCGCCCTGTGGCTCCCTCGTGCCGGCCTCGTCGCGCTCGCGCTGCTGCTCTCGGCCTGGCTGTGGCTCACCCTGGGCCAGGCCCGGCGCGGCATGACCGCGAGCCGCGGTCAGGTCGAGGCGCTGGAGGCGCTGCGCGGCCGGCTGCTCGAGCACCTGCGCGGGCTCGCCGAACTCGAGGCCTACGGCAGCCTGGCCGCCCATCGCTCGCGGATCGAGGCGATCGAGCGTCGCCTGCAGGTCGATCAGTGGCGGCTGGCCCGCGTCGCAGCCCTGGGCTCAGCCCTGGCGGGACTCGCTGTCGGCGCCACCTGGCTCGCGGTGCTGGGGCTGGCGGCCCTGGCCTGGGAGGTCGGGGCGCTCTCCGGCCCGGTGATGGTGCTGATGCCGCTGGCGGTGATGGCGCTGAACGAGGCGCTGGCCGCGCTGCCCATGGCCTTCACTCGGCTGGGCGCCACGCGGGCCGCCGCCGAGCGCCTCAACGCCCTGGAGGCCGCGCGTGTCCAGAGCGCCGTCGTGCCGAGGGCGGCGAGCGAGGTGCCGCTCCGCGGCCCTCTCGGCATCTCCTTCGAGGCGGTCGACCTTCACTATCCCGGTGCCCTGCAGCCGGCGCTCTCGGGGCTGTCGTTCTCGCTGCCCGCGGGCCGGCGCCTGGCGCTGTGTGGCGCCTCCGGGGCCGGCAAGTCGAGCGTGGCCCAGCTGCTGACCCGCCAGCTCATCCCGAGCGCCGGCCGGGTGCGCCTCTCCGGCATGCCGATCGAGGCGATCGACGAGGCGGCGCTGCGCCGGCGGGTGGCCTGCCTCACCCAGCGGGTGGAGCTCTTCGACGACAGCCTGGCCGCCAACCTGCGCCTGGGCGACCCGGAGGCGGACGAGGCGCGGCTGTGGCGAGCGCTGTCGATGGTCGAGCTCGCCGGCTGGGCGCAGGCGCTGCCCGAGGGGCTCGCGACCCGGGTGGGCGAGGGCGGCCGGCGCCTCTCCGGTGGCCAGGCCCGGCGCCTCGGCCTGGCGCGGCTGCTGCTGCGCGAGCCGGACCTGGTGATCCTCGACGAGCCCTTCGCCGGCCTCGACGCGCCCACCGCGGCGCGCCTGGCCGCCCGCCTCGACGAGTGGCTTTCCGGGCGCAGCGTCGTCTATCTGGTGCACCAGCTCGGCGAAGTCGTCGACCCGCCGGGCATCGATCGACGCCTGACCCTGTGCGAGGGAGTGCTTTGCACGGATGGTCAGGATGTTTCAGGATAGGACCGATGATCTTTCATGAGGTATGCCATGCGTGACTTCCTCCGGCGCCTGCCCAAGGCCGAACTCCACCTGCACATCGAGGGTTCGCTGGAGCCCGAGCTGATGTTCTCCCTGGCCGAGCGCAACGGCATCCGCCTGCCCTACGGCTCGGTGGAGGAGGTCCGCGCGGCCTACGACTTCGCCGACCTGCAGTCCTTCCTCGACCTCTACTACCAGGGCATGAGCGTGCTGCGCACCGCCGAGGACTTCCATGACCTGGCGATGGACTACTTTCGCCGCGCCAGCGCCGAGGGCGTCGTGCACGTCGAGATGCACTTCGACCCCCAGGCGCACCTGGCGCGCGGCGTCGAGCTGCCGGTGGTGATGGAGGGCCTCTCCCGGGCGCGCCGCCAGGCCTGGCGAGAGCTCGGGGTGTCCAGCGCGATGATCCTGGCCTTCCTGCGCGACCGGCCGGCCGAGGAGGCCATGCAGGTGCTGGAGAGCGCTGCCCCCTACTGGGAGATGCTCGACGCCGTGGGCCTGGACAGTGCCGAGCAGGGCAATCCGCCGGAGAAGTTCGCCGCGGTGTTCCGCTTCGCCCGAGAGCTCGGCATTCCCCGGGTGGCCCATGCCGGGGAGGAGGGACCGCCCGCCTACATCCGCGAGGCGCTGGACCTGCTGGACGTCTGTCGCATCGATCACGGCGTGCGCTGCCTGGAGGACCCGACGCTGGTGGCCCGGCTGCGCGACGAGCGGGTGGTGCTGACCGTCTGCCCGCTCTCCAACGTGCGCCTGCGGGTGGTCGAGCGCATGTCCGACCACCCCCTGCCGCAGCTGCTCGAAGCGGGGCTGACGCTGACGCTGAACTCCGACGATCCCGCCTACTTCGGCGGCGGCATGCTGGAAAACTTCGCGGCCTGCCACGAGGCCTTCGGCTGGTCGAAGGAGACCTTCACGGGGCTCGCCCGCAATGCCCTCGAGGCCGCCTTCATGAGCGACGAGCGTCGCCAGGCACTGCTGCATCGGCTCGCCGAGACGCGCTGACGGCCCGCCGCCGGGCCGTCTTCTTCTGCCCCGTCGTCGGCACTCAATCTTCGACACCCTGCCGCGAGCTGACATCCTTGCCTGACGCTAACGCTTGAACCCCGGCCTCGCCGGGGTTCTGCGCATCGATCCTGTCGTCCGCCTCGGGGAGGCTTCGCGCCGATCAGGCGATTGCAGCGGCGTCGCGCCGATGCTGGCGGCGCCCGCCGCTCCAGGTCTCGGCCACGGTGCGGTCGTCGCCGAGCATCATCAGCGCGAAGAGCGTCTCGGCGAGGCTCTGGCTGCGGGCCGTGCGCCGGGCCATCAGCGGGGTGGCGGCGGGGTCGAGGACCACGAAATCCGCCTCCATGCCCGGGGCGAGCCGGCCGACGCGGTCGTCCAGGGAGAGCGCCCGGGC
The DNA here is from genome assembly GCF_040196315.1 of Halomonas pelophila. Classification (NCBI taxonomy): domain Bacteria; kingdom Pseudomonadati; phylum Pseudomonadota; class Gammaproteobacteria; order Oceanospirillales; family Halomonadaceae; genus Halomonas; species Halomonas pelophila. The sequence goes on along the minus strand of NZ_JBEGCI010000021.1, from coordinate 6,271 downwards.
GTTGCCCAGGGTCAGCCCGTAGAAGCCCTGCCAGGCGGTGAGCGGCTGGCCGCGCAGCTGGCCGACCTGGTAGGCCGCCTTGAGGGTGGCCAGGCCCGAGAGGTCGGTGCCGCCGCCCACGTCGCTGGCGTAGCTGACCGCGAGGCCGGCCTCCCGGGCGGCGAGGCGGTCGAACAGGCCGCTGCCCAGGAAGAGGTTCGAGCTCGGACAGAAGGCGAGGTTGGCGCCCCGCGCCGCCAGGCGTCCGCGCATCTCCTGGTCGAGGTGGATGCCGTGGGCGAAGGTGCTGCGCGGGCCGACGAGCCCCGAGCGCTCGTAGACCTCGAGGTAGTCGCGGCAGTCGGGGAAGAGCTCGGCCACCCAGTCGAGCTCGCCGGTGTTCTCGGCGAGGTGCGTCTGCAGCCACAGGCTCGGGTCGGTGCGCAAGAGCCCGCCGGTGGCATCGAGCTGGGCCCGGGTGGAGGTGGGCGCGAAGCGCGGCGTCAGGCTGTAGCCGAGCCGGTCCCGGCCGTGCCAGTCGGCGATCAGCCGCTCGCTGTCGCGGATGCCGCCCCGGGTGTCGTCGCACAGCGCCTCGGGCGCGTGGCGGTCCATCAGCACCTTGCCGGCGAGCATGCGCAGGCCGCGCTCGCGACAGGCGGTGAAGAAGGCGTCCACCGAGGCCGGATGGCTCGAGCAGAACACCTGGGCGGTGGTGGTTCCGACCCGCAGCATTTCGTCGAGAAAGGCCGCCGACTGGGCCCGGGCATGCTCGTGGGCGGCGAAGCGGCACTCCTCGGGGAAGGTGTAGTCGTTGAGCCAGTCGAGCAGCTGGCGGCCCCAGGAGGCCATGATCTCCAGCTGCACGTAGTGCACGTGACTGTCGATGAAGCCGGGCACGATCAGCTTGCCGCGATGGTCGACCACCTCGAGGCCCTCGGGCAGCTCGGGGGCCAGCCGCGCCCAGGTGTCCAGCTCGCGGATGCGGCCGTTCTCGATCCACAGGGCGCCATCCTCGAGATGGCGCACGCTCCCTGCAGCGGGGGTGTCGCCCTCGCCGGGGTCGGCATCGAAGCTCAGCAGGTTGGCGCGCAGCACGCGCGAAGTGTCGGGAGTCATCACATCGAGGCTCATCTCGTCGGGGCTCGTGTCGGGAGTCGTGAAAAGGGTCGTGACGGTCGGCGTCAGGCCGGTGCGTGCGGATCATCGCGCAGGGGATCGCCTAGGGCCGCGCGCAGCTTCGCCGGGTCGAGGCCGCGTTGCTCGGGGCGCGCCTCGTCACCCATCAGCGGCAGCAGCTCGGCGACGGCGGCCAGGGCGATGGCGTAGGGCGTCTTGTCGCCGCCCGTGCCGCCGGCGGCCGTGCCGATGGGGCAGCGCACCCTGGCGAGCGCCGCCTCGTCGTGGCCGGCCTCGCCCAGCCGGCGGCGAAAGCTCGCCCACTTGCTGCGTGAACCGATCAGTCCCAGCGAGGCCGTGTCGCCACGGGCCAGCAGCGCATCCACCAGGGCGCGGTCCTCGGCGTGATCGTGGGTCAGCACCAGGGCATGGGCCCCCGGCGGCAGCGCGGCCACGGCCGCGGCGGGGTCGGGCGCCGGGCGGCACTCGAGCCGCGGCGTCTCGGCTGCCCATTCGGGGAAGGCGCCCTCCCGGCTGTCGTGCCACAGCAGCCGCCAGGGCAGCGGGGCGGCCAGACGCACCAGCGCCTGGCCCACGTGGCCGGCACCGAAGATCGCCAGCGTCGCGGCGCTGCCGGGGAAGACTTCGAGCAGCACGTTAACGAAGCCGCCGCAGCACTGGCCGCTGCGCCCGCCCAGCGAGAAGGCCTCCAGTCTCATGCCGGCCTCGACGCGGCCGTCGACGCCGGCGAGGCGGCCCCGGGCGGCCTCGATGGTCTGCCACTCGAAGGTGCCGCCGCCCAGGGTGTCATACACGGCATCGGCGGTGATCACCATGCGCGCGCCGGGCTCCCGGGGCGTGGAGCCGGCGCTGGTGACCTGGGTCGCCAGCACGTGGGGACGCCCCTCTCGCTGCAGGCGATGCAGGGCGGCGTGCCAGGGCTCCGGGCGGTTGTCCGCGGCGCTCATGCGGGCTCCTCCCGGCTCACCGGCCGCGCTTCGTGGCGGGCGCGCAGCGCCTCGGCGGCCATCAGCACCCGCTCCGGAGTGGCCGGGGTGTCGAGCGCGGGGCTGACCCGATAGTCGGCGAGGCTCGCCAGGGCATCGCGCAGTGCCGACCACACCGAGATCGCCAGCATGAAGGGTGGTTCGCCCACGGCCTTGGAGCGGTAGATGCTGGCCTGGGAGTTGGGATGCCCCTCGAGCAGCGCGACGTTGAAGGTCTCGGGCAGGTCGCCGAAGGCCGGGATCTTGTAGGTGGCCGGGCCGTCGGTGACCAGCCGCCCGGCGTCGTTCCACTTGAGCTCCTCGCTGGTCAGCCAGCCCATGCCCTGGATGAAGGCGCCCTCTATCTGGCCGATGTCGATGGCCGGGTTCAGGGAGTCGCCGACGTCGTGGAGGATGTCGGCGCGACTGACCCGGTATTCGCCGGAGAGGGTGTCCACCTCCACCTCGGCCACCGCGGCGCCGTAGGCATAGTAGTAGAAGGGCCGCCCGCGGCCGGTGGCGCGATCGTAGTGGATCAGCGGGGTGGCGTAGAAGCCCTTCTCGGAGAGTGAGACCCGGCCCAGGTAGGCCGCCTGGATGAGCTCGCCCCAGGGGATGCGCCGCTCGACCTCGCCGATGCCGGCCACCAGGTGGCCGTCTTCCAGGCGCATGCTCTCGCGGTCGAGCCCGCCCGCCTCGCGGTCGAAGTGGCCCGCGGCGAAGTCGAACAGCCGCTCGCGCAGCTTGACGGCGGCGTCCCGGGCGGCCTGGCCGTTGAGGTCGGCGCCGCTGGAGGCGGCGGTGGGCGAGGTGTTGGGCACCTTGTCGGTGCGGGTGGCGCTGATGCGTACCCGCTCGAGGTCGAGGCCGAGCTCCCGGGCCACCACCTGGCACACCTTGGTATGCAGGCCCTGGCCCATCTCGGTGCCGCCGTGGTTGATCATCACGCTGCCGTCGGTGTAGACGAGCAGCAGGGCGCCGGCCTGGTTGAGGTGTTGCACGGTAAAGGAGATGCCGAACTTCACCGGCGTCAGCGCCAGGCCCTTCTTGATGATCGGGCTTTCGGTATTGAAGGCGGTGATTGCGCGCCGGCGCGCCCAGTAGTCGCTGCTCGCCTCGAGTTGGGTGACGATGTCACTCAGCAGGCCGAGCTGCTCGACCCGCTGGCCGTAGTGGGTGACGTCGCGGGGCGTGCCGTCCGGGTCGGTGGCGCGATAGAGGTTGCGCTGGCGGATAGTCAGCGGGTCCTCGCCGAGTTGACGGGCGATGTCGTCCATGGCCCGCTCGATGATCATCATGCCCTGGGGGCCGCCGAAGCCGCGAAAGGCGGTGTTGGAGGCGGTGTGGGTGCGGGCGCGCTTCCCGGTGACCCGGGCGGCGCCCAGCGAGTAGGCGTTGTCGGCGTGGAACATGGCGCGATCGACGATGGCATCGGACAGGTCCGGCGAGTAGCCGCAGTCGCCGATCACCGTGATCTTGCCGCCGGTCAGCACGCCCTGCTCGTCGACGCCGAGCCGGTAGCGGTTGTGGAAGGGGTGGCGCTTGCCGGTGGCGCGGGTGTCCTCGGCCCGGGGCAGGCGCACCTTGGTGGCCCGGCCGGTGCGCCGGGCGACGAGGGCGGCGATGCAGGCCCAGGGCGAGGCCTGGGTCTCCTTGCCGCCGAAGCCGCCGCCCATGCGCCGGGTCTCCATGGTCACCGCGTGGAAGGGGATGCCGAGCACCTCGGCGACCAGCTTCTGGGTCTCGCTGGGGTGCTGGTTGGAGGTGTAGACCATCACCCCCTCGTCCTCGGTGGGCTGCGCGAGGCAGGCCTGGCCCTCCAGGTAGAAGTGCTCCTGGCCGCCGACGAACTGCTCGCCCTCCAGCACATAAGTCGCCTCACGCAACGCCTGCTGCCAGTCGCCGCGCTCGTGGGTGTGGGACGGACGCACCACCTCGCCGCGCTCGGCGGCGGCGACCGGATCCAGGCCGGCCGGCCGCTCGTCGATCTCGACCACCGCGAGCTGGACGGCCAGGCGCGCGGCGCGATGGCTCTCGGCGGCCACCGCGAACAGGCACTGGCCGACGTAGCTGATCTCGTCATCGGCGAACAGCGGGTCGCCGGGGAAGACCGGGCCGATGTCGGTGTGGCCGGGCACGTCGGAGAGCGTGATCACGTCCACCACCCCGGGGGCGGCGCGGACCGCGTCGAGGTCGAGGCGGGTCAGCCGGCCGTGGGCAACCGGCGACAGGCCCAGCGCCACGTGCAGGCAGTCCCGCGGGACTGGCAGGTCGTCGATGTAGGCGGCCCGGCCGGTGACGTGCTTGACGGCGCTCTCGTGGGCGCGGGCGCTGCCGGCGCCGCCCCGAGCCGCGACGGTCTCGCGGGCCAGCGGCGCGTCGCCCTGGTTGCGCCGGGAGGTGTCTTGGGCCGTGTCAGTGAGCGTACGCATCGAGGGTCACCTTGGTCGCGGGGTCGCGGTTGTCGTTGTCGTGGTCGGCCGGCTCGCCCTCGGCGGCGATCATCAGTCGCAACCGCTCGAGCAGGTTGCCGGCGGCGAGGCGTCGGTACTCGGCGCTGCCGCGCACGTCGGTCATCGGCGCGAGCTCCTCGGCCAGCGCCGCGCGGGCGGCGGCGAAGGCCGCGGCGTCGGGGGCGCGACCCTCGAGGGCGGCCTCGGCGGCCGGGGCGCGGCGCGGGATCGCCGCCATGCCGCCGAAGGCCAGGTGGACGTCGCGCATTACGCCCTTCTCCAGGCGCCAGGCGAAGGCGGCCAGCACCGCCGAGATGTCGTCCTCGCGCCGCTTGGAGAGCTTCCAGACCTTGAGGCGGTGCCCGGCGACGGGCCGGGGCAGGAAGATCGCGGCGATGAACTCGTCCTCGGCCAGCGCCGTGCGCTTGTAGTCGAGGAAGAACGCCGCCAGGGGCAGCTCGCGCTCCCCCCGCGGGCCGTCCAGGCGCACCCGTGCGTCGAGTGCCAGCAGCACCGGCGGGGTGTCGCCGATCGGTGAGGCGTTGGCGATGTTGCCGCCCAGGGTCGCGCGATGGCGGATCTGCGAGGAGGCGAAGCGGTGCATCAGGTGCTCGAAGGCCGGGTAGGGCGCGGTCAGCAGCGGCATCAGCCGGGCGAGCGTCACCGCACCGCCGATCCACCAGCCCGCATCAATCTCGTCGATGGCGTTGAGCTCGGCGACCCGGCGCACGTCGATGAGATCATCGAGCGCCCTGAGCTGCTGGGTGGTCTCGAGCCAGAGGTCGGTGGCGCCGGCCACCAGCCGTGCCTGCGGGCGCTCGGCCTTGAGGGTGCGCAGCGCGGCGATATCCCGGGGCGCCACGTAGTGGCCGGCTTCGGCGGTGGCGGGCTCGGCGGGTTGGCTGTCGGCGGGACGGCCAAGCTCGGGGTCGGCGATCCAGGCGGGATCGGCCGCCGGATAGTCGCCCATGGCCAGCGCCGCGTCGCGGATCGGCCGGTAGCCGGTGCAGCGGCAGAGGTTGCCGCCGAGGGCCGCCTCGAGGCGCTCCTGGGTCAGCGGGGCAGGAGCGCGTCGCTGTCGCTCGTAGAGGGTGAACAGCGACATCACGATGCCCGGCGTGCAGAAGCCGCACTGGCTGCCGTGGCAGTCGACCATCGCCGCCTGGGCGGGGTGCAGCCGCTCGCCTTGGGCCAGCCCCTCCACGGTCACCAGGTGGCAGCCCTGGAGCTGGTGGGCCGGGGTGATACAGGCGTTGGCGCTGTGGTAGACGAGCTCGCCCGAGGCGTCCTGCTCGCCGATGGCCACGGTACAGGCCCCGCAGTCGCCGGAGGCGCAGCCCTCCTTGGTGCCGGTCTGACCCAGGGTCGTGCGCAGCAGCTCGAGCACGCTCTCGTCTGCGCGCACGTCGGCACAGCGCTGGCGCCGGCCGTTGAGGTGGAAGTCGATCATGGTCGGCTCCGTTTGTGGTTGTCATGGCCGAAACATCAGGGAATACCTTGATTCTTGACCACATGGTCAGCTTTGGCAAGCCGTGACGTTTTTTTCTTTCCGAAGGAAACTCTCTGAGGAGGCGCTGTGAACCTATCCCTGGGCGCTACCGACGCCTTCCTTGGCGTAGGACCTTGTGTCTCTCCAGTGAGAGGTGATTAGCTACCACCGCTCACAGCCTGGGTGTATCCCGAGTAGGACCGAATGGCCTCGAGCCTGTAAAGGAGATAGGTCGCCCAGGCTTT
>NZ_JBEGCI010000020.1:0-59010 GCF_040196315.1 Halomonas pelophila | reverse complement strand
ACATCCATTACTACAACCACGAACGCATCAGGCTGAAACTAAAAGGCCTGAGCCCCGTGCAGTACAGGACTCAGGCCTTGGGCGCTGGCTGAATGAACCGTCCAGCTATTGGGGGTCAGTTCACACGCTAGGGGCCTCTTCATTTTCTTGAAGCGGCCGTCAACCCGGCAACCGCGACACGCTTACGGCGTTACCGCTTCTGCACCTTGAGCTCGTAGTTGTTGACGCCGGACATCGCCGAGCCGAACTTCTGGCCCTGCACGCGAATGCGATAGCGCCCGGGAGAGAGCTCGGTCTGCATGTCCACGTCGCCATCGAAGCCCTCGCCGGCGCCCTCGGCCACCACTCGGCCGTTGGCGTCCAGCACCTCGAGTTCGATGCGGTAGGTATCCTCGTAGCCGCCGGGATAGGTCGAGGTGGTGATGGCGACCCGGCCCGTCTCGGCCATGTCGAAGGTCAGCACCTCGCCGCGAGCGCGAATCTTGACGTCGGTGACGATGGTCTTCACGCCGTTCGAAGCCTGGGCAGGCGCTTCCTCGACGGATGACTCCTGCGCCTCGCCCTGCAGGGCAGCACTCGCATCTGCGCTGCCGGGGGCCGCAACCCCGCTAACCGCCCCGCCACTCGCCTCGGCCGTCGGCGCCGCGATAGTCGCCACGTCATCACGGCCACGCACGAAGACGCTACGATTGCCCTCGCGGGCACTGCCGCTGAACACCAGGCCCTGGCCGTCGCTGACGCCCTCCTCGAGGCGGCGCCCGTTCTCGTCCATACCGGCGACGGTGATATAGAAGCTGTTGCCCGTCGTGCTGCGGGTGCCGAACTTGCGCCCCTCGACGCGCAGTACGTAGTCACCCGGCGCCAGGCGCTGGCGCATGGCGAGCCCGCCGTTCTGCCCCAGCGCCTCGCCACGAGCGATCACCTGGCCCTGGGAATCCAGCAGTGCCGCGGCGACTCGATAGTCCTCGGACTCCCCCCCCGGCACCTTGCTCTCGAAAAGGTACTCCCCCTCCTTCTTGACGGTGAAGTCATGCTCGTGAGGGCTACCGTAGAAGAAGCTGCGGCTGCGGGCGTCGTTCTCCGCCTGCAGGAAGCCGGTCAGGTCGAGCTGCTTGCCCTGCTCGCGGAAGCGCTCTTCCATCTCGCTGGCGAGCGCGGGAGAACTGGCCAGCCCCAACCCCAGGGCCAGCAGGCTTGCGGTAATGATCGGCTGTTTCATGAACCCTCGCGTGTTGCGTAAAGAAAAAAGCCGACCCCGGAGGATCGGCTTTCGGTGTTCCACCCTACGGGCAGGATTACCCTGCGAGGGGATTAGAACAGGTAGACGGCACCCACGGCGACGCCGTCGCCAGCATCGTTTTCACGATCGTACCAGGCCGCTTCGACGAAGGTGTACATGGCGTCGGAAACGTTATAGGTCGCACCGATCATGACTTCGTTGAAGTTGTCATCGCCGAGTTCGACATCTTCGTCAAAGTCGATGGCATCAGAAGCGATACCGCTGAGGGTGTCGGCATTCTGATCGACATACTGGTAGGCGCCGTAGATGTCGCCCATGCCATAGCCGTAGCGGGCACCCAGCGCGTAGTAGTTGGTGTCCACCGTGAGGTCGTTATCGGACTCGAAGCGCTCGACCTTCGCGGACAGCCGCAGGGTGTCGATGGTGTACTGGGCCGTAACGCCGTACTGATCACCGGCGTCGAAATCGATAGGATCAATGTCATTCTCACCGACCTTAACGACTTCACCATCGTAATTGTTCAGATCGTCATAGGCCAAGGCGATGGAGAAGGCACCTGCGGTGTACTTCACGCCGCCAAAGAAGGAGGCGTCGGAGTCGGAATCGACGGTGTGAGCAGTGTCGTCACCGAAGGGCACGCCGCTCTCTGTACCAGTGGTCACAAAACCTTGATCAAGGCCATCCAGGGTACCGGTGAAGGTGCTCTCTTCGGCGTCGCCCTTGAACTGGGTACCCAGGGCAAACTGGAAGCCGCTGAAGGACGGGGACATGTACTGCAGCTTGTCGCCTTCGCGATCGGCGGTGCCAACGTTGAGAATACCGCTGTTGGAATCGGTGACGTCGAAGTATTCGTTGTTGGTGATCGGATCCTGGATCCAGTCGTCGATCAGCGGATCCCAGGAGCCAATGCGTGCATCACCAAAGTTGCCCTTCAGGCCGAAGTAGGCCTGGTCACCGGTGTCCAGACCGCCGGCGCCCTTGATCTCGTCGGCGTCGCCTTCGAACTCATACTTGAAGTAGCCGGTCAGACCGTCGTAGATCACGTGCTCGCCGGCGACACCCAGGGTGGAGCCGTTGTCGGCGAGCTCGTCGGTGCTCTCGCCGTCGGCATCATTGGTGTTCGCGTAGGCAAGCTGCAGGTTGCCGTACAGGTCGAGCTTGGTGCCGTCCTGGTTGTAGACGGTCGCGGCCTGGGCGCCGGAAGCGGCCAGAGCACCGGCAATAGCAGTCGCTAACAGTGTCTTTTTCATTGCGATAGTTCCTTATTGACTAGCTTGCTGTTTCGATCGTGGCTGCCCGTTCTTGGTGAGCGGGTCAGCGGGCTTGGCCGGTCTTGGTGCCGGTTCTCGTGCCTGCGGCTCCCTCCCGGGAGGACAGGTCGCGAGCCAGACCGCGGCAAAGCCTTAGTTATAGTCCAATGCTCGCAAGAGGAACTCTATACCGGGGATTCGGGGAACGCAACAAGAAAAAAACACTGTTTTCCTTCCCTGCGAACACCGTTTCCCCGGCCTATCCTCCTGCCCTTGCGAATCGGGCGCCATCCCGGCGAGCCCAATGCTCGAGCCGGCGTGAAGGCCGCCGAATCGAGCGCCTGGCGCGATGAGCGAATCCATCATGCCCTGCGAATATGACGAAGACAAGTCGGGGGGATATCAACGCTGATTGTGCTTGGCCAGCAGCGCGGAGAGCTTCTCGTCCAGGGTGGCGGCGGGGGCGCCCGCCGAGGCATTAGCGGCAGGCTTGGAGGCCGAGGGGGATGACGTAGCGGGGCCCGGATCGACAGCATCTTGCCCGGCAACAGGGGATTCACCAGACCGGGTGCTGCCGTGCCGAGCCTGTCCGTCGGCACCGCCTTGGCTCTTGGGGGCACCGCGCGCCCTGCCGCGAGCGGGGCCGGTGCGCCCTCGCTGGCGACGGTCGACCTGAAGGCGCTCGAGCTTCTTGTGGGCATGCTCGGCCGCGGCGGCATCCACCTGCCCCGCCGGCTCGCCGGCCAGATCGAGGCGCCAGGCGCCCTCGCGCACCGACTTGAGGTAGCGCGGCAGGTTGACGTAGCAGGCCAGCGCCCGGCGCACGAGCTTCTCGGGCCAGGGCTCCCGGGCGGTCAGCTCCTCGTGGATGCCGATCTTGAGCGGCCGGGTATGCCCCTTGAAGAAGGTGGACGAATAGCGTCGATACCACTGGTCCAGCAGCGCCTGGGGAGACGGCGCCTCATCGGCATGCGGCGTATCCGCTTCTCCTGCTTGGCTCGCCTCGCTCGGCTGGCTCGGTTCACTCACCTTGGCCGGCGCTTCGGGGTCTTCGCCGGGGGAAGCGGCGGCCGTATTGGGTGCCGCAGCGGCGAGGGATTCGGAGGCGATGTCTCGCGCAGGCGACTCGGCGACGGCGTCATCGGCCTGCCGACGCGGGCGATCGCCGATCAGCGCGGAGAGCCCCTGGGCCCGTCGCGCCTGGCGATGGAAGAGCACCGTGCCCGCCTCGGCGGGATCGTGCGCCAGCAGGCGCCGATTATGCGCCTCGAGTTCACGATTCTGCTCATCGAGCTCGCGGTTCTCCTCGGCGAGCTCCAGACGAGTGGCGTCCAGCTCCTTGATGCGCGCCTCGAGCTCGCTGCAGCGCAGGCTCAGGGCCTGGTTAGCGGCCTGCTCCTCGCGGGCTTCGGCGGCCCGTTCGGCATGGCTCGCTTCCAGTTCAACGCGACGGCGCTCCAGCTCGGCGAGTCGCGACTGCAGGGCATCCTGCTGCACGCGGGACTCTCGCAGCAGCGAAAGCAGCGCCGCGGCGCGGTGCTCCAGCCGTTCCAGCAGGCGGGTTGAGCCTTCCTCGATCACGTCCTGTCCCTCCAGTGCGCCTTGCCCCTGACTCGTCCAGCCGTCGCCGGCATTATCCGGCAATGACCCTTGCTGCCCAGTCTGTGCCAGGCATGGCGTGGTGACAAATGTCGCCGGCGGGCGACGCCGTCAACGTCGCTGCCCTTAGCATCGATGATACTGCACGAAATGGTAGCTCGGTTGGCCCTCGGCGGGCGTGCCGGGCACGCGCTGCACCTCTTCCCACTCGCCCATGTCGAGCGCGGGGAAGCGGGCATCGCCCTCGACCTCGATATCCACCTCGGTAAGGTAGAGCCGGCTGGCGAAGGGCAGCGCCTGGGCGTAGATCTCGGCGCCGCCCATCACCATGATCTCCTCGACGCCGTCGATGGTGGCCTGCTGGTCGGCAAGCGTCAGCGCGGCGGCGAGATCGTGGCAGATCCGAACGCCCTCGGCGTGGAAGTCGGGATCGCGAGTGACCACGATATTGAGGCGCCCCGGCAGCGGCCGGCCGATGGACTGGTAGGTCTTGCGCCCCATCACCAGCGGCTTGGCCTGGGTCATCCGCTTGAAGAACTTGAGGTCCTCGGGCAGGTACCAAGGCAGCTGGTTGTCCACGCCGATCACGCCATTTCGGTCCATGGCGGCGATCATCGCGATGGGGATCAGGGTCTCGTCGGTCATGGCGCTGGCCTCACTCATACGGCCACCTGGGCCTTGATATGCGGATGGGGGTCGTAGTCCTCGATGGCGATGTGCTCGAAGCGAAACGCGAAGAGATCGTCCACCGCGGGGTCGAGCACCAGGCGCGGCGCCGCGCGCGGAGTGCGCGCGAGCTGCTGCTCGGCCTGCTCGAGGTGGTTCAGGTAGAGGTGTGCATCGCCCAGGGTATGCACGAAGTCGCCCGGCTCGAGGCCCGCGACCTGGGCGATCATCTGCGTCAGCAGCGCGTAGCTGGCGATGTTGAACGGCACGCCGAGGAAGATATCGGCGCTGCGCTGGTAGAGCTGGCAGGAGAGTCGCCCGTCGGCCACGTAGAACTGGAAGAGGCAGTGGCACGGTGGCAGCGCCATCTCGTCGACCAGTGCCGGGTTCCAGGCCGAGACGATCAGCCGACGCGAGCGCGGGTTGATGCGAATCTGCTCGAGCAGCGTCTCGATCTGGTCGACGTGCCCGCCTCGCGGGTCGGGCCAACTGCGCCACTGGTAGCCGTAGACCGGGCCCAGGTCGCCGTTCTCGTCGGCCCACTCGTCCCAGATGCGCACCCCGTTCTCCCGGAGGTAGGCGATATTGGTATCGCCGGCCAGGAACCACAGCAGCTCGTGGATGATCGAGCGCAGGTGCAGCTTCTTGGTAGTGACCAGCGGAAAGCCACGCGCGAGATCGAAGCGCATCTGGTGGCCAAACACCGAGCGGGTGCCGACGCCGGTGCGATCGTCACGCTGCGTGCCGTGGTCGAGCACCTGGCGCATCAGGTCGAGGTAGGGCTGTTCGAGGGCGGGAGGAGCGTTGGCGGTCACGGGCATCGTCGACGGCTGAGAAATGGACCCATATTCTACATGGCCGGACCAAGGGCGCCCATCCCGGCGGGCGCCCTCCCCCCTCCACTCAGGGTTTCGCATCCACCGGCTGGCGGCGCGACCAGGCGATCAGCGCGAGGCCGGCGGCGATCATCGGCAGGGTCAACAGCATGCCCATGGTCACCCAGCCCAGGGCGATGAAGCCGAGCTGGGGGTCGGGCAGGCGCACGAACTCCACCAGGAAGCGGAACACGCCGTAGAGCAGCAGGAAAAGCCCGGAGACCAGCCCGCGGCGACGCGGCAGCGCCGAGACCCACCACAGCACCGCGAACAGCACCGCCCCTTCGAGCAGCGCCTCGTAGAGCGACGAGGGATGACGCGGCTCGGGCCCCATGCGGGGAAAGGGCATGCCCCAGGGCAGATCCGTGAGGCGCCCGGGCAGCTCATGGTTGATGAAGTTGCCGATGCGCCCGGCGCCCAGGCCGATGGGCACCAGGGGGGCCACGAAATCGGTCAGGGTGAAGAAGGCCAGGCGCTTCTTGCGGGCGAACCAGAGGGCCGCGAGGAGCACGCCGATCAGGCCGCCGTGGAAGCTCATCCCGCCGTCCCAGACGCGGAAGATCCACAGCGGGTCCGAAAGCCACTGGGACAGGCCGTAGAAGAGCGCATAGCCCAGGCGCCCGCCCACCACCACGCCGATGGCGGCGTAGAACAACAGATCGCCGACGTCGTCCCGGGTCAGGCCGATACACTCGGCCCGACGACGCCCGAGGAACCAGGCGGCCACGAAGCCGACCACGTACATCAGGCCGTACCAGTGGACCTGAAAGGGCCCGAAGGCGATGGCCACGGGATCGATGTCGGGATAGCGCAACATGGGATGTCCTTGAAACGAGACTTTCAAAAGATGGCGTGAAGCGATCAGAGCAGAAACTTGATCCCCACCACCGCCAGCAGGGCGGCGAAGGAGAGGCGCAGCAGCCGAGCCGGCAGACGATGGGCCAGCCACACCCCGAGGCGCGCGAAGGGCACGCTGGCCAGCACGATGCCAAACAGCGCAGGCAGCATCACGAAGCCGACGGCTCCCGAGGGCAAGAGCGGGTTGCCCCACCCAACCACCACGAAGGTGGCAGCGCCGAACAGCGCGATGGGCAGGCCGCAGGCCGACGAGGTCCCCGCGGCCTGGGTCATGGTGGCGCCGCAGCGAGACAGCCAGGGCACGCTGAGGGTGCCCCCGCCGATGCCGAACAGCGCCGAGATGCCGCCGATCACCGCGCCCGCCAGCCCCATGGTGATGCGCCCCGGCTGGGCGTCGCCGGCCGTCGGGCCGCGCCCCAGCGCCATCTTCAGGGCGACCAGGATCACGAAGACGCCGAACAGGGTGCCCAGGCGGCCGCCGGAGAGGCTGCCGGCCACGAAGACCCCGGCGATGGCACCCAGCACCAGCCCTGGCAACAGCGCCAGGAACCAGTCGCGACGGATGCTGCCACGACGGTGATGCCCCCAGGCCGATGAGGCGCCGGTCACCACGATGGTGGCGAGCGAGGTGCCCACCGCCAGATGCATCGCCACCTCGGGGGCCACGCCCTGCAGCTCGAAGGCCACGATCAGGGCCGGCACGATGATCAAGCCACCGCCCACGCCGTAGAGGCCGGCCAGTGTGCCGGCCGCGGCGCCCAGCGCCAGGTAGGCCAAGAGAGTCGCGATGAGGCTCATGAGGGGTCGGGCTCCGGCAGGACCAGCCACTGGCGTACCATATCGACCAGCGCCTGGGGGCGGTAGGGCTTGGCGAGGAAGTCATCCATGCCGGCCTCGTGGAAACGGCGACGGTCCTCGTCGCTGGCGTTGGCGGTCAACGCCACCAGCACGCTGCGCCGGCATGAGGCCAGTCCGGCCTCACGCTCGCGCCAGCGTCGGCTGGTCTCCACCCCGTCCATGCCGGGCATGAAGATATCCATCAGCACCAGGTCGAAGGCGTCCTCCTCGAGCCGCGCCAGGGCCTGCTCACCGCTGGTGGCCGTGGCGACCTCGAGCCCCTGACGCTCCAGCACCTGTCGGGCCAGGGTAAGGTTCACCGGGCCGTCATCGACGATCAGCACCCGTCCACTCCCGGAGAGCCCGGGCGTCGAGGGCAGCGCAGGCGTGTCGGAGGACTCGCCGAGGTTCTCGAGCAGCAGCATGGCATCGGCGAGCCGCTCGCGCAGCGCCAGCAGCGCGCCACGGTCATGCTCGCCGCCACGCTGGCGCAGGGTCTCGCTCTCCAGCACCTCGGTGAGCGAGGTCATCAGGGGGCCCAGCGACTGGCGCAAGTGGCAGAGATAACCGGACTTGAGGCGTGACTCTTCCCGGGCGCGGTCGCGGCCGGCCTCCAGGCGCTCGACCTGGCCCTTGAAGACCTCGAGGTCATCGACCAGGCGCCGCTCGGTGGCGTGGCTCTGGCCGAGGTCGGTGCGCCAGCCTTCCACCAGGTCCTCGCAGGCGCTCGACAGGGCCCGGAGGCGCTGCGAGAGCGGCAGGTCCTGGCGCTGGGGCCGGTGATGGCATGCCAGATAGGCCTCGACGCCGGCCAGGGCCTCGTTCACCTCGCGCTGGATCCCGCGCATGCGCTGGCGCAGCAGCGTCAGGAACACCGCCACGTTGAGACAGCTGCCCAGCAGCAGCGCCACCGGCAGCCAGAAGGCGGTATTCCAGGAGGCGTGGGCCGGCACCATCCACCACAGCAGGAGGCCGACCAGCAGGCAGAGCACCACCAGGGCGACCTGGACCAGCAGCAACGGCCAGAAGATCGGCCACACCAGACGCGACCATAAGCGGTCCAAGCGGATATCGTCCTGCATTCTCATCCCTGTGCACGCACGATGAGCGAAAGAGTGTACGCGGCCGGGCCCGACCTGTCATGACGCCGCCTTCCCCCCGCGCCGGCGGCCGGCTAAGCTGGCCCGATGTGCCTGATTGCCTTTGACCATCGCCCCGGCAGCGCCTGCCCGCTGCGCCTGATCGCCAACCGCGACGAGTTCCATGCCCGCCCGACGGCGCCGCTGGGCACCTGGGAAAAGGCCCCCGCGATCGTCGGGGGCCGCGACCTGGAGGCCGGCGGCAGCTGGCTGGCCGTTCACCGCCGCGGTCGCTTCGCCGCCGTGACCAACGTCCGAGACCCTCGCCTCACGGTGCCGCCGGGCTCACCGAGCCGCGGCGCGCTCGTGCGCGAGTCCCTGGAGCGCGACGACCTGACGGCCTGGCTCGAGCGGCTGGCGGGCGGCGAGGCCCGCGCCTATGCCGGCTTCAACCTGCTGGTGGGCGACGGGGAGACGTTGTGGCACCTGCACCGCGGACTCGACGCCTTGTGCCTGCGGCGCGTGCCGCCCGGCCTGCACGGCCTCTCCAACGCCAGCCTGGATACGCCCTGGCCCAAGCTGATCGCCGCCCGTCAGGGGCTCGGCCGCGGCATTCGCCACGGCCGCTTTCCACAGGATGCCCTGGCCGTGCTCGGCGATGACCAGCCCGCCGATGACGACGCGCTGCCGGAGACCGGCGTGGGGCTCGAGCGCGAGCGTCAGCTGTCGTCGTGCTTCATCGTCGGCCGCGATTACGGCACGCGGGCCACCACCTGGCTGAGCTGGCGCGACGACGGGAGCATCGAGATCGGTGAACGGCGCTTCGGGCCGGAGGGAGTCCGGCTGGGCGAGAACGTGGAGCGGCTCTCGACAGACCGGCCGTAGCTTTCCGGCTCGCCGAACCCTCGGGCCGGAGAGCCGTGCGGCCACCCACGAGAATGGCAACGCCCCCGCTCTTCGAGCCGCCCTCGCGCGGCCGGGCGATTCTGGCGCAATGCGCTCGGCCTCTGGGAGTGCGCTCAGTCCTTGGGCGGCAGCAGGTGCGCCAGCTGCCATTCGCCCAGGCGAGCCTCCAGGTGCTGGCGAACGGCACGGGGAGAATCGAGACGCAGGGTGTCATCGACCAGCTCCCTGGCACTCGCGAGGCTCACCCGGCGAATCGCCGCCCTGACCCGGGGCAGGCTCGGCGCGTTCATCGACAGGGTCGTGAACCCCATGCCCATCAACAGCAGCGCCCCGGCGGGATCGCCGGCCATCTCGCCACACACCGAGGTGGGCATGGCCAGGCGCCGGGTATCCTCGCCCAGCCGCGCCATGGCCGCCAGCACGGCGGGATGGCAGGCATCGTAGAGGTCGGCGACGCGCGGATTGTTACGGTCCACGGCCAGCAGGTACTGGGTCAGGTCGTTGCTGCCCACCGAGAAGAAGTCGACGCGGCTGGCCAGGGCATCGAGCTGGTAGAGGGTCGCCGGCACCTCCAGCATCACGCCCACCTTGGGCCGATTCACCGCCACGCCCTCCTCGCCGAGTTCGACGATGGCGCGATCGAGCAGGCGCAGCGCGTCGTCGACCTCGTCGACGTTGGTGACCATGGGCAGCAGCACCTGCAGGTTGTCGAGCCCCTGGGAGGCACGCAGCATGGCCCTCAGCTGCACCATCAGCACCTCGGGATGGTCGAGGGTGACCCGGATGCCGCGCCAGCCGAGGAAGGGATTGGCCTCCTCGATGGGGAAGTAGGGCAGATCCTTGTCGCCGCCGATATCGAGGGTGCGCATCACCACCGGCAGCGGCGCGAAGCTCTCGAGCTGGTCGCGATAGAGACGCGTCTGTTCCTGCTCGCCCGGAAAGCGCTCGGTGATCATGAAGGGCACTTCGGTGCGATAGAGCCCCACCCCGCCGATCCGCGACTTGAGCGACGCCACGGCATCCACCGCCAGGCCGGTGTTGACCATCAGCGGCATGTCGTGGCCGTCCGGGGTGCGACTGGGCAGGTCCTGCTCGTGCTCCAGCACCGCCATCAGCGCCCGTTCCTCGTCGATCAGGCTCTGGTAGTGGCTCTCGAGCTCCGCCGAGGGGTGCACGAAGAGCCGGCCACGATGGCCATCCAGCACCACCCGGTTGCCGCCGAGGCGCGGCAGCGGCAGATCAACCATGCCCAGCACCGTAGGAATGCCCATGGCCCGGGCGACGATGGCCACGTGGGAGGTGCTGGAGCCACGCACCGAAACAAGCCCGGCGAGCTTGTCGCGGGGCACCTCGCCGAGCATCGCCACGCTGATCTCGTCGCCCACCAGGATGGTGCTCTCGGGGTAGACCTCCGGGGTCTGGGGCGTCTCCTCCTGCAGGTGGGCCAGCACGCGACGCCCCAGGTCGCGGACGTCCGCCGCCCGCTCGCGGAGATAGTTGTCGTCCACCCGTTCCAGGTACTGGACGTGGCGACGCACCACGTCGGCCAGCGCGCCGGGGGCCCACTGCCCCTCGCGGATGCGCTTCTCGACCTCCTGGGAGAGCGCCGCCTCGCCGAGCATCTGCTGGTAGACGTCGAACAGCGCGAGTTCCTGGGCGGAGATGCGGCTCGCCAGGCGCTCGCCGGCGGCGCGAATCTCGTCGCGGACCCGGCCGATGGCCTCCTTGAGGCGGGCGATCTCGTACTCGACGTCGGTGGGGATCAGGTCAGGCACGCTGTCGAGGTCGGCCGGCGCGGCGATGACCACCGCCTCGCCGATGGCCATGCCGGGCGAGGCCGCCACACCGGTGAAGCGGGCCTGCCCGCCGGGGATGCTCGGCCGATTGAGCCCGCCGGTCGCCAGGGCATGGGCCAGCACGCCGGCCAGCTGGGCGGCCATGGTGACCAGGAAGGCCTCGTCCTCCTCGTCGAAGCGGCGCTTCTCGGACTGCTGCACCACCAGTACGCCGAGCATGCGGCGCTGATGGATGATCGGCACGCCGAGAAAGCTCGAGTAGCGCTCCTCGCCGGTGGCCTCGAAGTAGCGGAACTGCGGATGGGCCTGGGCATCCTCCAGGTTGAGCGGCTCCTCGCGCTTGGCCACCAGGCCCACCAGGCCCTCTCCCACCTGCAGGCTCACGCGCCCCACCGCCTGGGCGCGCAGGCCGATGGTCTCCATCAGCACCAGGCGATCGATGGCGGGGTCGAAGAGGTAGAAGGAGCAGACGTCGGTGCGCATCGCCTTGCGGATGCGTCGCACCATGGTGGCCAGCGCCGCGTCCAGGTTGCGGGCCCCGTTGACCTCCTGAATGATGCGTCGTAATACCTCGAGCATGGGCGTCTTTTTTTCCATTGTGGTTGTCTCTCGCCTCGCTGAGGGAATGGCCGTCAGGCCATCGGCTCATCCATGACCGAGGGCCAGCCGCTGTGCCCGGGGGGACAGCTCGCGCAGGGCGCGGCGATAGACCTCACGCTTGAAGGGCACCACCTGCCCCAGGGGGTACCAGTAGCTGACCCAGCGCCAGCCATCGAACTCCGGCTTGCCGGACAGGTCCATGCAGATCCGGCTCTCCTGACAGCGAATCCGAAGCAAAAACCACTTCTGTTTCTGGCCGATGCAAACCGGCCTCGAGTGGGTACGCACCATGCGTCGCGGCAGGCGATAGCGTAGCCAGCCCCGGGTGCAGGCAAGGATCTCGACGTCCTCGGCGGTGAGGCCGATCTCCTCGTGGAGCTCACGAAAAAGTGCCTGTTGCGGAGTCTCGTTAGCCTTGATGCCTCCCTGGGGAAACTGCCACGCGTTTTGCCCTACCCGACGCGCCCAAAGCAGCTGCCCCATCTCGTTGGCGATGATGATGCCAACATTGGGGCGAAAGCCGTCAGCGTCGATCACGGACTTCACCTTATAGTTTCAGTATTGGAGCCATTCTTCCACAAGGCCACAAAGCGCATCAATACAAGCCGTCACCAAGCGGCCAACCAGCCCGGGCCCTGTGCTCGAAGCGCGCCATCGCTTCTGCCATAATCGATAGCCTTGCCGTGACCGCACCGCGCGCGTCCATTCATATCAACAACACCCGAGGGGAACGCAGTGAGCCTGGCCATCTTCGACCTGGACAACACGCTGCTGTCGATCGACAGCGACCATGCCTGGGGCGAGTTCCTGCTGGAACAGGGCGCCGTCGACCCGGTCGCCTACCGCGAGGCCAACGACCGCTTCATGGCCGACTACAAGGCGGGCACCTTGGACATGCAGGCCTTCCTCGAGGTGGCCCTGCAGCCGCTGGCGG
The DNA here is from genome assembly GCF_040196315.1 of Halomonas pelophila. Lineage (NCBI taxonomy): Bacteria > Pseudomonadati > Pseudomonadota > Gammaproteobacteria > Oceanospirillales > Halomonadaceae > Halomonas > Halomonas pelophila. The sequence goes on along the minus strand of NZ_JBEGCI010000020.1, from coordinate 46,370 downwards.
CGCATAGTCCCGAGCAGCTCGCCGCCTGGCACCAGCAGTTCATGGCGAGCAAGATCGAGCCGCACATCCTCTCCCGGGGCGAGGAGCTGGTGGCCCGCCACCGCTCGCGCGGCGACACCCTGATGATCATCACCGCCACCAACCGTTTCATCACCGGCCCCATCGCCGAGCGCCTGGGCATCGACGAGCTGATCGCCGTGGAACCCGAGGTGGTCGACGGCCGCTATACCGGGCGCGCCCTCGGCATCCCCAGCTACCGCGAGGGCAAGGTCCAGCGGCTCGAGGCCTGGCTCGCCGACCGCGACCTGACGCTGGACGACAGCTGGTTCTACAGCGACTCCCACAACGACCTGGCGCTGCTCGAGGAGGTCGAGCACCCGGTGGCCGTGGACCCCGACCCGAGCCTTCGCGAGGTGGCCGAGGCCCGCGGCTGGAAGATCATCAGTCTGCGCGATTGAGCCGACGACGGGCGGGCGGCCGCCGTGCCCGCCCACTTCTGCCCAGACGCAAAAAACCCCGCCGGCCGGCGGGGTTTTTCGTGTCGCGATCGTGTCGCGATCGTGTCGCGATCGTGTCGCGATAGAGGCGACGTTTAGCCGAGCAGGTGCTCGACGGCGGCGCGCTCTTCGCGCAGCTCGTTCTCGGTCGCCTGCATGCGGCCGCGGCTGAACTCGTCGATTTCCAGGCCCTGAACGATCTCGTACTGACCGTTCTTGCAGACCACCGGGTAGGAGTACATGATGCCCGGCTCGACGCCGTAGCTGCCGTCGGCGGGAATGCCCATGCTGACCACTTCGTCGGTGCCCAGCGCCCAGTCACGCATGTGATCGATGGCGGCGGAGGCGGCGGACGCCGCGGAGGAGGCCCCGCGCGCCTTGATGATGGCGGCGCCGCGCTGCTGCACGGTGGGGATGAAGTCGTTCTCGTACCACTCGCGATCGACCAGCTCGAGGGCCGGCTTGCCGTCGACCTTGCAGTGGGCCAGGTCCGGGTACTGGGTCGCGCTGTGGTTGCCCCACACCACCATGGACTCGACGTCGGTGACGTGCTTGTTGGCCTTCTGGGCCAGCTGGGTCTTGGCGCGGTTGTGGTCCAGGCGCATCATCGCGGTGAACTGACCCGCATCCAGGTCCGGCGCATTGCAGGAGGCGATCAGGGCGTTGGTGTTGGCCGGGTTACCGACCACCAGCACCCGCACGTCGCGGCTGGCGTGATCGTTCAGCGCCTTGCCCTGCACGGAGAAGATCGCAGCGTTGGCCTCGAGCAGGTCCTTGCGCTCCATGCCCGGACCGCGCGGACGCGCGCCGACCAGCAGGGCGAAATCGGCATCCTTGAAGGCAACGTTGGCGTCGTCGGTGGCCACGATCTCCTGCACCAGCGGGAAGGCGCAGTCGTTGAGCTCCATCACCACGCCGTTGAGGGCGTCCATGGCCGGGGTGATCTCCAGCAGCTGCAGGATGACCGGCTGGTCCTTGCCGAGCATGTCGCCGGAGGCGATGCGGAAGGCGAGGGAGTAGCTGATCTGGCCGGCAGCACCGGTGATGGCAATACGGACGGGGTCTTTCATGGTGGCTCCTTGGGTTGTCAACGCGCGGGTTGTCGCCGTGAGGATAAGCCCGGTGGACCGGCTGCCCACCCTGGCCGGAATGCGAACCGCCAAGATGTTATGCCTGCACTGCACAAAACTCAATTCGACCTGCGACTAGGCCCGCCGGGAGAGCCTTCCCGCCGAACACGACGAGACCCCACGGGACACGACATCCCATGGGGTCTCTCGGCGCTACGTGCTGCCGCCACGCACCGACAACGCCGTCGAGGCGTCAGGCCCGGGAGTCGGCCTCGGCGCGGGTGGCATCGGGCGAGTGGGCCGCGTGCAGCCGGGCGATCAGCCGATCCTCGAGCTCGAAGCGCTCGCCGAGCCCCTTGGTGAGGCGATCGATCCAGGCCGGCAGCCGGGCGAGGTGCTGTTCGCAGCGCGCCGAGGAGGCGTAGTCCTCGTCGAAGGCGAGCACCAGCTCGGTGGACATCTCGAGCCGCTCCATCAGCTGGTCGGCCAGCGCCAGGGCGGGCTCGTCGTCGAAGGCGCGGGCCTCCTCGCGCAGCTGCGGATAGATCTCGAAGTGGCCAGCGCTGATATAGTCCATCAAAAGCTCGCTGAAGGCATCGATATGGGCCTTGGAGACGGCCTCCAGCTCGGCATCGCAGGACGCCTTGAGGTCGACGAAGTGGACCAGCAGCGCACGGCGCGCCTCGAGCCAACGATCGATCAGCTGGTGGACACCACCCCAGCGTTCCTGGGCATTCGTGCAATCTTCCAGCATGGGCTCCTCCCTCGCTCGATGGCCGGCCGCGACAGCGCGCTCGACCTGCGAGACAACAGACTCGCGCCTGCCGATGACGGTGTCAATCCTGCCGCGCCGGTCGAGGCGAACCTCATGGCTCGCCCCGACGGCCCGCCGGCGCAGCAGCGCCGTGGTAGAGCGATAGCGGAGCGTGGAGAGGCCGCCGGCACATTCGTAGTACGGTATCGAAACAAGCAACAGCGTAGCGAGATAACGACACCCCGGCGGGATGTTGCCGGCATCGGCGCAGCGAGGTCGCGGTGCTGACTCGTCCGGCATGAACCCATCAGGACACCAGAGGGCATTTCCATGAACAAGCTGACCCGCGCCGGCCTCGGCCTGCTGATGACGACCGCCGTGGCCACGGCCCAGGCCGAGGAAGTCCGGATCGGCATGATCACCACGCTGTCCGGCGGCGGCTCGCATCTCGGCGTCGACGTGCGCGATGGCTTCATGCTCGCCATCGACCAGGCGGCGCGCGACGACATCGAGGTGCTGATCCAGGACGACGCCCGTCGCCCGGACCTCGCCAAGACGCTCTCCAACGAGTTCATGCAGCGCGATGACGTCGACATCATGACCGGCATCATCTGGTCCAACCTGGCCATGGCCGTGGTGCCCTCGGTGGTGCGACAGGGCACCTTCTACCTCTCGCCCAATGCCGGACCCTCGGCGCTGGCCGGTCGCCTGTGCCACGAGAACTACTTCAACGTGGCCTACCAGAACGACAACCTGCATGGCGCCATGGGCGCCTACATGCGCGAGCAGGGCTTCGAACGCCCGCTGCTGATGGCCCCCAACTACCCCGCCGGCACCGATGCCCTGGCCGGCTTCAAGCACCTCTTTGATGACGAGGTGGTCGACGAGCTCTATACCCAGCTCGGCCAGACCGACTACGCCGCCGAGATCGCCCAGATCCGTGCCAGCGATGCCGACAGCCTGTTCTTCTTCCTGCCCGGCGGCATGGGCATCTCCTTCATGAAGCAGTGGCAGAACTCGGGCGTCGAGATGCCGGTGTTCGGCGCGGCCTTCTCCTTCGACGAGATCATCATCCAGGCGGTCGGCCAGGCGGCGATCGGCGCCTTGAACACCTCGGAGTGGGCCTATGACCTGGACAACGCGGCCAACCGGGCCTTCGTCGAGGCCTTCCGGGAGGCCCATGAGCGCACCCCGACCCTTTATGCGGCCCAGGGCTACGACACGGCACGCCTGATCCTGAGCGCCCTGGACGAGGCGCACCCGGACGACTCGGACGCCTTCCGCGAGGCCCTGCGCGCAGCCGACTTCGCCTCGGTGCGGGGCGACTTTCGCTTCGGCCCCAACCAGCACCCGATCCAGGACATCTACGTCCGCGAGGTGGTCGAGGGCGCGGACGGCCAGCCCACCAACCGCCTGGTCGGCCTCGCCATCGAGGACATCCAGGACGTCTACGCCGAGCAGTGCCGGATGTGATCCCGCCCCCGGGCCGTTCGCGGCCCGGCTCCCCCGCTTCCCGACCCCGGACCCCATGACGTGAGCGCGACCCTGCTGATCGAGCAACTCATCAACGGCCTGCAGCTCGGCACCATGCTGTTCCTGATGGCCAGCGGCCTGACGCTGGTGTTCGGCGTCATGGGCCTGATCAACCTGGCCCACGGCTCCTTCTACATGGTCGGGGCCTACGTGACCGCCCTCACCACCGCCTCGACCGGCTCCTTCCTGCTGGGCCTGGCCGCCGGCAGCCTCGCGGCCGCCGCCGCGGGGGCCCTGGTGGAAGTACTGGTGATACGACGCCTCTACCAGCGTTCGCACCTGGACCAGGTGCTCGCCACCTTCGCGCTGATCCTGATCTTCTCCGAGGGCACGCGCTGGCTGTTCGGCTCCTCGCCGCTCTGGCTCAGCCCGCCCGACTGGCTCTCGGGCTCGGTGGCCCTGCCCGGCGGCGCCCGCTATCCGGTCTATCGGCTGATGATCATCGCCGTGGGCGTGCTCATCGCCGCCGGCCTCTACCTGCTGATCTCGCACACGCGGCTGGGCATGCGCATCCGCGCCGGCGAGAGCGATCGCGAGATGATCGGCGCCCTGGGCATCGATATCCGGCGGCTCTACACCCTGGTGTTCGCCCTGGGGGCCGCCCTGGCAGGGCTCGCCGGCTCCCTGGTGGGCGCGCTGCAGTCGGTGCAGGTCGGCATGGGCGAGCCGGTGCTGATCCTCGCCTTCGTGGTGATCGTGATCGGCGGCATCGGCTCGATCAAGGGCGCCCTGCTGGGGGCGATCCTGGTCGGCGTGGTGGATACCCTGGGGCGCATCTTCCTGCCGGCCCTGTTCGGCCACTTCATGAGTCCCTCGGAGGCCGCCGGGGTGGGCACCGCCCTCGCCGCCATGCTGATCTACATCCTCATGGCCGTCATCCTCGCCTTCAAGCCGCAGGGACTCTTCGCCGCCCATGACTGAGCACTCTCACGACACCGCCGCCGGATCCGGAGTTGTCCCGCGGCTCGGTCGCCAGGGCCTGGTCCACCTCGGCCTGCTGGCGCTGACCCTGCTCGCCCCGCTGGTGGCCCACCTGCTGGGCGAGGCCTACTACGTCAACCTGGCCACCCGCATCGTCCTGGTGGCGATGGCGGGCGTGGGGCTGAACCTGGCGCTGGGCCATGGCGGCATGATCAGCTTCGGGCATGCCGCCTACTTCGGCGTGGGCGGCTACGTGGCGGGCATCAGCGCCTATCACGCCTTCGACGGCAGCCTGCTGATGGGCCTGCCCGGCAGCGACGACATGCTGGTGATCTGGCCTGTCGCGCTCACCGCCTGCGGTCTTCTGGCGCTCGCCATCGGCGCCGTCTCGCTGCGCACCTCCGGGGTCTACTTCATCATGATCACCCTGGCCTTCGCCCAGATGGTCTACTACTTCGCCAACTCCTGGCCGAGCTACGGCGGCCAGGACGGCCTGCCGATCTACCTGCGCAACGGCCTGCCGCTGATCGACAGCCAGGATCCGCTGAGCTTCTTCCTGGTCTGCTTCGCCCTGCTGCTCGCCGCCATGGCGATCACCTCGCGGCTGATGGGGGCGCGCTTCGGTGCCGCCCTGACCATGGCGCGGCTCAACGAGACGCGCCTGGCTACCGCCGGCATCTCGCCCTACCCCATCCGCCTCATGGCCTTCGTCATCTCGGCCATGATCACCGGGCTCGCCGGCGCCCTCTATGCCGACCTCAACGGCTTCGTCAGTCCCGCCATGCTCAGCTGGCATTTCTCCGGCGAGCTGATGGTGATCGTCATCCTCGGCGGCGTCGGGCGCCTCTTCGGGCCCCTGGCCGGGGCCATCGTCTACGTGCTGATGGAGACCCTGCTGGGCGGGCTGACCGAATACTGGCTGTTCTTCCTCGGCCTGGTGCTGCTCGGCGTGGTGCTGTTCGCCCGGCAGGGCGTGATCGGCTGGCTCGCCGGGGGGACGCCTCATGGCTGAGGCGGTGCTTGCGATCGAGGGCCTGCACAAGCGATTCGGCGCCCTCGCGGCCACCCAAGACGTCTCGCTGACGCTGCGCGCCGGCGAGATCCATGCCCTGATCGGCCCCAACGGGGCCGGCAAGTCGACGCTGATCGCCCAGATCGCCGGCAGCCTCAAGCCCGACGCGGGGCGCATCCACCTCGCGGGGCGCGACATCACCGGCCTCGGCGTCGCCGCGCGGGCCCGCCTCGGCCTGGGTCGCAGCTTCCAGGTCTCGTCGCTGGCCGAGCCGCTCAGCGCGCTTGGCAACGTGATGATCGGCGCCCAGGCGCGGGCGGGCCACAGCTTCCGCTTCTGGCGGCCGGTCGCCCGCGATGCGCGCCTGCTGGTCCCCGCCCGCAAGGCGCTCGAGCGGGTGCACCTCGGCCACCGCGCCGACACCCCGGTGGCGGCGCTCTCCCACGGCGAGCGCCGCCAGGTAGAGGTGGCCTGCGCGCTGGTGCTCGAGCCCCGCGCGCTGCTGCTCGACGAGCCGATGGCCGGCCTCGGGCCGGAGGGCTCGGCGCGGCTCACCGAGCTGCTCGAGACCCTGAAGCGCGAGGTGCCCATCCTGCTGATCGAGCACGACATGGATGCGGTCTTCCGGCTGGCGGACCGGCTCTCCGTGCTCGTCGACGGCCGCGTCATCGCCCACGGCGACGGTGCGGCCATCCGCCGCGACCCGCGCGTGCAGGCGGCCTACCTGGGAGACTGAGATGCTCACCATCACCGACCTCGAGACCTTCTACGGGCCCTCCCAGGCGCTGTTCGGCGTCAGCCTCCGCGTCGAGGCCGGCGAGATGGTGGCGCTGATGGGCCGCAACGGCATGGGCAAGACCACCACCCTGCGCTCGCTCTTCGGCCTGACCCCGGCGCGACGGGGGCGCATCGAGTTCGACGGGCGGGACCTGAAAAGGCTACCGGCCTTTCGCATCGCCCGGCGCGGCCTGGGGCTGGTGCCCGAGGGGCGCCGCTGCTTTCCCAACCTCTCGGTGCGCGAGAACCTGGTCGCCACCGCCCGGCCGGGGCCCTGGAGCCAGGCACGCGTCGAGGCGCTCTTCCCGCGGCTGGCCGAGCGACGCTCGCAGATGGCCGACACCCTGTCCGGCGGCGAGCAGCAGATGCTTGCCATCGGCCGGGCGCTGATGACCAACCCCCGCCTGCTGGTGCTCGACGAGGCCACCGAGGGCCTGGCCCCGGTCATTCGCCAGGAGATCTGGTCGGCGCTGCGCCGGCTCAAGGCCGAGGGCCAGTCGATCCTGATCGTCGACAAGTCGCTCGGCGAGCTGCTGCCGGTGGCCGACCGCTGCACCATCCTGGAGAAGGGCCACACGGCCTGGACGGGGCGACCCGCGGCGCTGGACGAGGCGCTGCGCGCGCGCTACCTGGGGGTCTAGTTGAAGGTCTAGTGAGGGATCTCACTGGGGGCTAGCCCGGGGGCCGCGCATCGGGCGTGGCCCTCAGCGGTGGAAGGCGACGATCTCGTCGACGAAGCGCCCGCCGGGGCGATAGTGGTCGAGTAGCGAGAAGTGATCGTCACCGGGGAGCAGTTCACTGGTCACCTGACGCCCCTGCTGTCTCAGGTGCTCGGCCTGGGCCTGCATCTGGCCGGCGAACGCCTCGGACTCCTCGCCCCCGGCGACCAGCCGCACCCGGGCCGGCACCCGACAGGGCTGACGCAGGGGGCTATAGTCCTGGACGTCGCGACCGGTGAGCTGGAGCTTGGGCTGCAGCCACGACCAGGGAAAGGGCGCCAGGTCGTATAGGCCACTGATCGAGAGGGCGCCGCGGATCAGCGCATCGGGCAGGCCATACGCTTCCTGCCAGCGGGTGGCGAGCAGCATGGCACAGAGGTGTCCGCCCGCGGAGTGGCCGGAGACGCTGAGCCGGCTCGGGTCCACGCCCAGCGAGGCGCCGTGGCGATGCATCCAGGCCACCGCCGCGCGGCTCTGGCGGACGATCTCGCCGAAGCGCACCTCTGGGCAGAGCGCGTAGTTGACCACCGCCACGGTGATGCCCGCGGCCACCAGGCCATCGGCGACGAAGCCGAACTCGGCGTGGCTCAGTGCGCGCCAGTAGCCGCCATGGAAGAACAGGTGCACCGGGCCGCCCTCGACGCCGCTTTCGAAGACGTCCATCCGCTCGGCCAGCGTCGGCCCGTAGGCCACGTCGGGAATCAGGCGCAGGCGTTCGCGAGAACGGGCGCTGCGCGCCCGCCAGTCGGCGATCAGGGCCGCGCCATCGCGGCCCCGCATGGGGTCATAGGCCCGGTCGATCTCCTCCTGGGTGGCCAGGTGGGAATAGCCCACGGTGCTCGCCTAGCCCGACCAGTGGTAGCCGGAACGGGGCCGGTTGGCCAGCAGCAGCAGGCCCAGCGGGGCCAGCGCCAGGATCAGGAAACCGATCAGGGTCCAGCCGGGCAGCGAGAGGCCGAGCAGGCGAAAGCTGATCTCGGCGCACTCCCCGGAGCCGGAGAGCACCCGGGAGAGCACCTGCTGCCAGGGCAGGATCTCCATCATGTAGTCGAGCCCCGGGCCGCAGCTCGGCACCTGATCCGCCGGCAGCGACTGCAGCCACAGGTGGCGCCCCGCCACGGCGATGCCACCGCCCACGGCGCCAAGCGACAGCAGGCCGTAGAGCGCGGCCCACAGCCGCCCGACGGGGTTATGCACCGCGGCTACCAGGAACACCGCAGCGGCGGCCAGCACCGCCACCCGCTGGAGGATGCACAGCGGACAGGGCTCCAGGCCGACGAGGTGCTCGAGCACCAGGGCCACGCCCATCATCAGCACGCAGAAGGCGAGCCCGGCGAGGCTCCAGGCGCGCACGTCCAGGCCTCGCAGATCGTCGATCATGAACGCTCCTCCGTCGACAGCGGGGTGATGCTCCGGACCTCCCGGGCGCGCTCGAAGTAGCGGGCCAGGAAGGTGTCGAAGGTCTCCTCGTCGGCGGCCTCGAGGTCCGCCTGCTGGTCGCGGGAGCTCGCCACCAGGTCGTCGAACAGCGCCTCCCGGGCCGGGTCCATGGGGGTGTCGCGAAAGCCCTCGGCCTGCTCCCGAGCGAGGCCGAGCATCGCCTCGAGGAAGGACTCGCCGGTCGACTCGAGCCGATCGAGCAGCCGCCCGGAGGGCGTCAGGGCCGGATCCTCCAGACGCGGCGTCAGCGCGGCCAGGGCCTCGCCGTGGGGCGCGCCCTCCTCCAGCCGGTCGAGCAGCTCGGCCACCGGGGCCATCTCGGCGAGGATCTCGCCGCCCCAGTCGGCGATGGAGCGATGCCGGCCATCCTGCAGCAGGCGCAGCGCCGGGTCCCGGCCGCGCTCGACCACCAGGCGACGATTGTCGTCCAGCCGATCGCACTCGTCGTCGGGGATCCACGGGCTCTCGCTGAGCAGGCACCACATCAGGAAGGTGTCGAGGAAGCGTATCTGGGTCTCGTCGACGCCCAGCGGCAAGAAGGGATTGAGATCCAGGCAGCGCACCTCGATGTACTCGACGCCGCGGGCCTCCAGCGCCTGGCTGGGGGTCTCGTCGTGACGCGCCACCCGCTTGGGGCGGATATCGCTGTAGTACTCGTTCTCGATCTGCAGGATGTTGGCGTTGAGCTGGCGCCACTCGCCCGCCTCGTTCACGCCCAGCCGGCGATAGTCCTGCCAGGGGGTGGCGATGGCATGACGCAGGGTGTTGACGTAGTTGGAGAGCGAGTTGAAGCAGATCTTGAGCTGCTCCTGGACCTTGTTCTGATAGCCCAGGTCCGACATGCGCAGGCTGGTGGCATGGCGCGACACCAGGGTGCTGTCGCCATGAGGCGCGAGCTTCTCGGGCACCCGGCTGTCGGGGAGGAAGCTGCGATCGAGCGCCGGCGAGGCGCCGAACAGGTAGAGCAGCAGCCAGCTGTGACGACGGAAGTTGCGGATCAGGCCGAAGTAGCGCGCCGAGCGGTAGTCCTCGAGCGGCGTGTCGGTGTCGCCCTCGAGCTCGCGCAGCAGCTGCCAGAGATCGTCGGGCAGCGAGACGTTGTAGTGCACCCCGGCGATGGACTGCATGATCCGCCCGTAGCGCAGATCCAGCCCCTTGCGATAGACGGTCTTCATCACGCCGATGTTGGAGTCGCCGAAGTCGGCGATGGGCACGCTGTCGTTGCCGTCGAGCCGCGCCGGCATGCTGGCCGGCCAGATCAGCTCACCGCCCAGGTGGCGGTAGCTGAAACGGTGCAGGTCGGCGAGGAAGGCCATGGCATCGCCCGGACGACAGTAGACCGGCGTGATGTACTCCAGCAGCGCCTCGGAGTAGTCGGTGGTGATGTGAGGATGGGTCAGCTTGGACCCCAGGGCGGCCGGATGCGGCGTGGCGGCGATGCGCCCCTCGCCGTCGACGCGCAGCCCCTCCTTCTCGATGCCGCGACGCAGTCGGCCGACGCGACCCTGGTCGGCCAGCCCCTTGAGTCGATCGACGCGGGCGATAAGCGATTCGGACAAGTTGGTCACCATATGGAAAAGGCGGGCGCCCGGGCGCCCGACAAGCATCAGATTAGGGCGCCGCCGGTTGAGGCTTCAAGGGCTTCAAGGGAAGCGGCGCGTCGGGCAAGGCGGCGCGTCACGCTCAGCGACCCTTCTTGGCCTTCAAGAGCGCCGCACCCAGAGCGCCCATCTGGCCGCCCTGCTCCGGCGCCTTGTCGCGCCCCCCCTTGCCGCGCGCCTCGCCGCCGCTGCGGCGGGCCTTGGCGGCGGGCCGGTCATCGCCCTGGGCCTCTTCCGGCTGATCGCTCAGCCGCATGGTCAGGCCGATGCGCGAGCGAGGAAGGTCCACGCTCATCACCTTGACCCGGACAATATCGCCGGCCTTGACCACGCTGCGCGGATCCTCGACGAAGCGCTCGGAAAGCGCCGAGATGTGCACCAGGCCATCCTGGTGCACGCCGATGTCGACGAAGGCGCCGAAGTGGGTGACGTTGGTCACGCTGCCCTCGAGGATCATGCCCGGCTCGAGGTCCTTGAGGGTCTCGACGCCCTCGCGGAACTCGGCCGCCTTGAACTCAGGGCGCGGGTCGCGGCCCGGCTTGTCGAGCTCGGCGAGGATGTCGCTGACGGTGGGCACGCCGAAGCGCTCGTCGGCGAAGTCGGCCAGCTTGAGCGACTTGAGGGTGGCGCTGTCGCCGATCAGCCCGGCCAGCTCGCGACCGCTGCGCTTCGCGATGCGCTCCACCAGCGGATAGGCTTCGGGGTGCACGGCGCTGGCGTCCAGCGGGTTGTCGCCGTTCATGATGCGCAAGAAGCCCGCGCACTGCTCGAAGGTCTTGGGCCCCAGGCGGCTGACATCGAGCAGTGCGCGGCGGCTGGTGAAGGCGCCCTCGGCGTTGCGCCGGGCGACGATGTTGTCGGCCAGCGCCGCGTTGAGGCCGGCGACCCGGGAGAGCAAGGCGCTCGAGGCGGTGTTGAGATCCACCCCCACGGCGTTGACGCAGTCCTCGATCACCGCCTCCAGGCTCTTGGAGAGCTGCAGCTGGGAGACGTCGTGCTGATACTGGCCCACGCCGATGGACTTGGGCTCGATCTTGACCAGCTCGGCCAGCGGGTCCTGCAGGCGCCGGGCGATGGAGACCGCGCCACGGATGCTGACATCGAGGTCCGGGAACTCCCGGGAGGCGTATTCCGAGGCGGAGTAGACCGAGGCGCCCGCCTCGCTGACCATCACCTTGGCGAGCCGGTGCGTCTCGGCCATGGCCTTGACCAGCTCGCCGGCCAGGCGATCGGTCTCGCGGCTGGCGGTGCCGTTGCCCACGGCGATCAGCGCCACGTCGTGCTTCTTGACGAGCCGCGCCAGCTCGGCCAGCGAGGCCGCCCAGGCGTTGCGGGGCGCATGGGGATAGATGGTGGCGTGCTCGAGGAACTGGCCGGTGGCGTCGACCACCGCCACCTTGCAGCCGGTGCGCAGACCGGGATCGATGGCCAGCGTCGCCTTCTGGCCCGCCGGGGCGGCCAGCAGCAGGTCCTTGAGATTGGCGGCGAAGACCTCGATGGCCTCCAGCTCGGCGCGCTCGCGCAGCCGCCCCATCAGCTCGGTCTCGAGGTGGGTGTAGAGCTTGACCCGCCAGGTCCAGCGCACCACCTCGGCGAGCCAGCGATCGGCGGGACGATCCTGGTTGCTGATCTCGAAGTGCTTGGCGATGGCCACCTGGGCCGGATGGATCGGCGCCTCGTCCTCGCCCGGCAGGCGCAGGGTCAGCGCCAGCACGCCCTCGTTGCGGCCGCGGAACATCGCCAGGGCGCGATGCGACGGCACCTTGGCGAGCGTCTCGTCGTGCTCGAAGTAGTCGGAGAACTTGGCGCCCTCCTGCTCCTTGCCGGCGATCAGCCGAGCCGAGAGCTCGCCCTCGCTCCACAGCCGCTCGCGCAGGCGCCCCACCAGTTCGGGGTCCTCGGCGAAGCGCTCCATGAGGATCTGCTTGGCGCCATCCAGGGCCGCCTTGGCGTCCTCCACGGCGGGGATGTCACCCTCCGCGGCACGCAGATAGCGGGCCGCCTCGGCCTCGGGAGCCAGGCTCGGGTCGGCCAGCAGCGCCTCGGCCAGCGGCTCGAGCCCCGCCTCGCGGGCGATCTGCGCCTTGGTGCGCCGCTTCTTCTTGTAGGGAAGGTAGAGGTCTTCCAGGCGCTGCTTGGTGTCGGCGGCGCGGATGCTGGCGGCCAGGGCGTCGGTCAGCTTGCCCTGCTCGTCGATGGCAGCGAGCACCGCACCGCGGCGCTCCTCGAGCTCGCGCAGGTAGGCGAGCCGCTCGTGGAGCTGGCGCAGCTGGATGTCATCCAGCCCGCCGGTGACCTCCTTGCGGTAGCGGGCGATGAAGGGCACGGTGGCCCCGCCATCCAGCAGCTCCACCGTGGCCGAGACCTGCGGCGGACGAACGGCGAGTTCCTCGGCGAGGCGGGCGATGATCTTGTCGTGTGCGTCCATGAAATCCTTGGCAATCAAACGTCCAGACGATCACGACAAGGTATCACACTCGGGGTTCAGACGGGGACGAATCGCAGCGCCAGGCCGTTGTTGCACCAGCGCAGGCCGGTCGGCTCGGGGCCGTCCTCGAAGATGTGCCCCTGGTGACCACCGCAGCGGGCGCAGTGGTATTCGGTGCGCGGGAAGACCAGGAAGTAGTCGACGCTGGTCAGCAGGTGGCCCTCGACGTGCTCGAAGAAGCTCGGCCAGCCAGTGCCGGAGTCGTACTTCATGTCGCTGGTGAAGAGCAGCAGCTCGCAGCCCGCGCAGCGGAACTCGCCTGCGCGGGTCTCCTCGTCCAGCGGGCTCGAGAAGGCCGGCTCGGTGCCCGCCTCGCGCAGGATCTCGAACTGGGCGTCGGTGAGCCGCTCGCGCCACTCGGCCTCGGAGAGCTCCAGCACCTCGATGTCGTCGGCGCGCGCGAGGTCGGGCTTGGGCCGCGCCAGAACCAGGCCCGGGGCCAGGGTCGACAGTCCGCCGAGTCCCAGCAGACCCAGGACGTTGCGTCGTTTCATGGTCACTCTCCCATCAACGGGGTGTGGTCTGTGTCGTGCTCTTCCCCGGTTTCCTTACACCGAAAAAGAGGGGGAAGCCTTGGCTTCCCCCTCTCGGACAGGTCTCGGGCGTTGGGGTTCTCCCCGACCCGCCTCAGATCAGGCGGGGGCCGGCCTTGACGATGGCGTCGTTGACGCCGTCGAACTTCTTGAAGTTGTCGACGAACTTGGCGACCAGCTCGCCCAGGTGGCGATCGTAGGCGGCCTGGTCTTCCCAGGTCTCACGCGGGTCGAGCAGGCTGGAGTCGACGCCCGGCACGGCGGTGGGCACGGCCAGGTTCAGGCCGTCCACCATGCGGGTCTCAACGTCGCGCAGCACGCCGGATTGGATGGCGCTGATGATGGCGCGGGTGGTCGGGATGGAGAAGCGCGAGCCGCCCTCGCCGTAGGCACCGCCGGTCCAGCCGGTGTTGACCAGGTAGACCTGGGCATCCTGCTCGGCCACGCGGCGGATCAGCAGATCGGCGTACTCGCGTGCCGGACGCGGGAAGAACGGCGCGCCGAAGCAGGTGGAGAAGGTCGCCTCGAGGCCGGCCGAGGAGCCGACCTCGGTGGAGCCGACCTTGGCGGTGTAGCCTGAGAGGAAGTGGTAGGCCGCGGCTTCCTTGGAGAGCACGGAGACCGGCGGCAGCACGCCGCTCATGTCGCAGGTCAGGAAGACGATGGCGTTGGGCTCGTCGGCGCGGTTCTCGGCCACGCGCTTCTCGACGTGCTCCAGCGGGTAGGCGGCGCGGGAGTTCTGGGTCAGGCTGTCGTCGGCGTAGTTCGGCTGGCGACGGTCGTCGAGGACCACGTTCTCCAGCACGGTGCCGAACTTGATGGCGTTCCAGATGATCGGCTCGTTCTTCTCGGACAGATCGATGCACTTGGCGTAGCAGCCGCCCTCGAAGTTGAAGACCGTGCCCGGGCCCCAGCCGTGCTCGTCATCGCCGATCAGGAAACGCGCCGGGTCGGCGGACAGGGTGGTCTTGCCGGTGCCGGAGAGGCCGAAGAACAGCGTGGTGTTGCCGTCCTCGCCCACGTTGGCGGAGCAGTGCATCGGCAGCACGTCGGCGGCCGGCAGCAGGAAGTTCAGCACCGAGAACATCGCCTTCTTCATCTCGCCGGCGTAGCGCATGCCGGCGATCAGCACCTTCTTCTGGGCGAAGTTGAGGATCACGCAGCCCTCGGAGTTGGTGCCGTCCCGGGCCGGGTCGCACACGAAGAAGGGCGCGTTGAGGATGGTCCACTCGTCCTTGGCCGAGGGGTTGAAGGCCTCGGGGCGCACGAACATGGTGCGGCCGAACAGGTTATGCCAGGCGGTCTCGGTGGTGACGCGCACCGGCAGGTGGTGGACCGGGTCGCTGCCCACGTGCAGCTCGGAGACATAGGACTCGCCGCTTTCCAGGTACTCCTCGACGCGGGTCCAGAGCGCGTCGAAGCGATCCGCCGGGAAGGGACGGTTGACGCTGCCCCAGTCGATCTGGCCGCTGGTGCTCGGCTCGTCGACGATGTAGCGGTCCTTGGGGGAGCGACCGGTGCGCGCGCCGGTGTTCACCACCAGGGCACCGTTGGCGGCCAGGCGACCTTCCCCACTGGCCACCGCCCGCTCGATCAGCTCGGCGCTGCAGAGGTTGACGTGGGAAGTGGCGGCTTGCTGGGGGGCGGCTTGAGTCGTGGTCATGTCGTTTCCTGGGCCTTGCGGCCGCTTCTCTCTCGTGTGCCGGGCGTCGGTGACGCAACGTGGGTCGTGCCAGATCGCCGCGTGCGGGGTGTGCCCGTCTGTTCGTTGGCGATCGAACCAGAAAATCGGCGCCATTATGGCAAAAAGCCGGCCGCCGGGAAACGCCGTTCTTGGGCGGAGTTCTTGTAGTTTTACTACTACATCGGCGCCGTTCACTACCGCCCACTCCAACTGCATATGCTGCTCTGCAGCACGGAGGGCGCCGACGGGCGCCCGTTCAGTGAAGCGTCGGCGGCGGCCCCTGGGGATCGTCCAGCATCGCCTCGATCTCGGCGGCAGTAAACGGGTAGCGGGTGTGGCAGAAGTGGCACTGGGTCTCGATGCCGCCCTGCTCGGCCAGCACCTCGCGAAGCTCCTGCGCCCCCAGCCCCAGCAGGGCGCCGGCGATGCGCTCGCGAGAGCAGGTGCAGCCGAAGTAGAGCGCCTTGGGATCGAAGACCCGCACCTCCTCCTCATGATAGAGCCGACGCAGCACCTCGAGCGGCTCGAGACCCAGCAGTTCTTCGTCCTTCAGCGTCTCGGCCAGGTGCACGGTGCGCTCCCAGGCGTCGTCGTCCTGGTTGAGCGACTCGTCGGGCAGGCGCTGCAGCAGGAGCCCGCCGGCCCGCTGGCCGTCGGCGCTGAGCCACAGCCGGGTGGGCAGCTGCTCGGACTGGGCGAAGTAGGCGCCCAGGCAGCCCGCCAGGCTGTCGTGCTCCAGGGCCACGATGCCCTGGTAGCGGTGGCCGTCGGTGGGGTCGAGGGTGATCATGATCTGCCCCTCACCCACCAGGTCACGGAAGCCGGCGGCGTCGCCGGGAATCGCGGCCTCCTCATCCAGGCGGGCGATGGCGCGCAGCTCGCCGCCGGGATTGGATTCGGCCATCAGCAGGGAGAGGGCCCCCTGGCCGCGCACCTCGATGCTCAGGGTGCCGTCGAGCTTGACGGTGTCGGTGAGCAGCGCCACCGCACAGAGCAGCTCGCCCAGCAGATGGTTCACCGCAGCGGGATACTCGTGACGCTCGAGCACCTCGGCATAGGCGCGCTCGAGGGTGACGATCTCGCCGCGCACGTTGGTACGCTCGAAGAGAAAACGCTGGATCTGGTCGTTCATGTCGTCTGAAACCTGAAGGGTAAATAGCAAGGGCGGTCGGGTGAAAGACCGGTGCGGCCGGGCCCTGGGGTGCCAAAATCGAGGTGCCGAAACCGAGGCACCAAGATCAGGGTGCCGAGTTCAGGGCGCAGCGCTCATGGAGAGCGCAGGCCCCGGCGCGGCGGCTCACTCGCCGGAGCGTTCCTGGAAGCGCTTGATCTCACGACGCTGCTTCTTGTCGGGTCGCTTGAGCGGGTGCTGCATGGCCTGATTGGTCAGGCGCCGAGCCTCGGCCTCGCGCTCGCGGCGGGCCACGCTCTCGGCGGTCTCGCGGTAGAGCGCACGCGCCTCGGGGGCCCCGCGCCGCTGGCCGGAGAGGTCCACCACCTCGACCTCCAGGGTGTCCCAGCCCTGGGGAACGCGGATCAGCGCGCCGACCTCGACGCCCTTGCTGGTCTTGGCCCGGGCAGCGTTGTACTGGACCTTGCCGCCCTCGATGGCCTTCTTGGCGAGCGCCCGGGTCTTGAAGAAGCGCGCCGCCCAGAGCCACTTGTCGAGCCGCACGCTATCCATGGCGCTCTCCATAGCCTGCTTCAGGGCGATCTCCCGGGACGGGCGGACGCTCCTCGGGCAGCAGGCTGGCGAAGCGATCCAGGGCGATGAACTCCTCGAGCTCCTTCTCGGGTCGTCGGCTGTCGGGCTGCTGGATGCCCAGCAGGTGGCGGATGCCGAACTCGCGGGCGCTCTCGAGCACCGCGGCGTTGTCGTCGATGAACAGCGTCCGCTCCGGATCGAAGGGTTCCAGCTCCTGGAGGGCGAACCAGAAGGCCTGCTCCTCCTTCGGCACGCCGACATCCGCCGAGGAGACGATGGCGTCGAGGTACTCCTCGAGCCCGGTCAGCGGCAGCTTGAGCGCCAGGCTCTCGCGGTCGGCGTTGGTGGCCAGCACGACGCGCGGGTGGGCCGCCTTCAGCCACTGCAGGAAATCCAGAGCGTCGCTGCGCAGGCCGATCAGGTGCTGCACCTCGCGCTTGAGGGCGACCACGTCGACCCCCAGCTCGCGGCTCCAGTAGGCCAGGCTGTACCAGTTGAGGGTGCCCTGCTCACGGATGATCCGCGCGCGAATCTCCTCCTGGGTCGATTCGTCCAGGCGGTGCAGCTCGACGTAGCGCCGCGGCAGGTGCTCGAGCCAGAAGTGGCTGTCGAAGTGCAGGTCCAGCAGGGTGCCGTCCATGTCCAGCAGGACGGTATCGATGGCGCGCCAGTCGATCATCGCTACTCCGGGAGTGAGTCGGGGGCGGTTGAGACGTAGTATTGTATCGAATCGCCAGGCATGACGCATATCGACGCCCGCCCTTCGGGCCTTGGATATCGCGCGTCAGCGCCGATGCCACACGCTCCCGCCATACGGAGTCTTGCCATGTCAGACCCGCACGATAGCTCACGCCACTGGCCCACCCGGCCGCACATCCTCGACCGGCGCAGCGTGGCGCGCAGTCGCCTGTTCCACGTGGAGGAGCTTGACCTGCGCTTCGCCAACGGCGCCGAGCGCACCTTCGAGCGGCTGATCAGTACCGGTCAGGGCGTGGGTGCCGTGATGATCGTGGCCATGCCGGACCCGGAACACGTGCTGCTGATCCGCGAGTACGCCGCCGGCTTCGAGGACTACGTGCTGACGCTGCCCAAGGGGCTGGTCGATCCCGGCGAGGATCTCGTCACCGCGGCCAACCGCGAGCTGATGGAGGAGTGCGGCTTCGGCGCGCATCGCATCGAGCCGCTGGTGGAGCTGTCGCTGGCCCCCAACTACATGCGCCACCGCATGCAGGTGCTGCTCGCCACCGACCTCTACCCGAAGCGCCTGCCCGGCGACGAGCCGGAGCCGCTGATCGTCGAAACCCACGCCATCGACGAGCTCTCGGGGCTGCTGGCGAGGGAGGACTTCCACGAGGCTCGCGCCATCGCGGCGCTCTACATCGCCAGGGACAAGCTGCGCAGCGAAGCCCCCGACGACACCGGACTCTGGTGAGCCCGGCCGGCCTCATGGCGACACCGCCCGGTCGCGTCGATCAGGGCGGCGGACACCTGGCGGTGGGAACGGCGAATGTTACCTAGTGTGCAGCCGGCGCAGCTTGCTGCCGCTCTCCTTGAGCTTCACCCAGCGGCCCTGGCGATAGCTGTCAAGCCCCGTCTCCAGCAGGACCATCACCTCCAGGGCCGATTCGCCGGTCACAAGCGGCGGCGTGCCCTCGAGCAGCGTGCGGGCGATGCCGGCATAGTAGGTGCCGTAGTCCCCCGGCACGGCCGGCGCCTCACGACTCGCCAGGGCCACCGTCTCGCGCTCGCCGCCGCCCTCCTCTCCCGCTTCATCGAGGGTGAGGGTGCCGGGTGAGGGGTCCACGCCCCAAGCAGGCGTCGGCGGCTGACCCGCCTTGAGCCAGCCCTCCTGGGGGTCCAGGCCGTACTTGACAAAGCTGCCGCGGGTGCCATGCACCCGGAAGCGCGGCGTCGGCTCGGCCACCAGGGAGCTGGCCTGCAGGGTCACCCGCAGGTGGTCGTACTCCAGCAGGGCCAGGAAGTCGTCGTCCACCTCGGCCCCCTCGCGGGCGGTGGCAAGCTCCAGCAGGATCGCCCGGGGCATGCCGAAGAGCTCACGGACCTGATCGAGCAGGTGCGGTCCCAGGTCGTACCAGATGCCGCTGCCCGGCTTGTGGCGGTCGCGCCAGCGATCGGTGACCCGGGGGCGGAAGCGATCGAAGCGCGACTCCAGGGCCACCACCCGTCCCAGGGTCCCCTCGTCGAGCAGCGCCTTGAGGGTCAGGAAGTCGCTGTCCCAGCGGCGATTGTGGAAGACGCTCAGCAGGCGATCCGCCCCATCGGCCTGCGCCTTGAGCAGGCGCGCCTCGGAGGCGGTGACGCTGAAGGGCTGGTCGATCACCACGTGCTTGCCGGCGTTGAGGGCCGCCTTGGCCAGCGGGAAGTGGGTCTCGTTGGGGGTGGCGATCACCACCAGGTCGATGTCACGGCGCGCCAGCAGCTGGGCAAGCTTGGGCAGCACCTCGACCGTCGGATGATCGGCCTGGACCCGCTCGGGATGCGCGCTGACCACGATGCTGAGCTCCAGACCCGGCGCCGCCTGGATGAGCGGCGCATGAAAGGTGCGTCCGGCCATGCCGTAACCCACCAGACCGACGCTTACCGTCTGTGTCTTCATCGTGCTGGCTTCCCTGCTGGTGATACGGCCCCCGGCGCCGGCCGGGGGCCGCATGCGGGCTTTGCTGTTTCCAGCCTAGTCCTTCCAGCTTAGTCCAGCTTGGTCAGATCGCGCACCGCCCCCTTGTCGGCGGAGGTCGCCAGCAGCGCATAGGCCTTGAGGGCGGCCGAGACCTTGCGATCGCGCTGGAGGCTCGGCTTCCAGGCGTCGTGGCCGCGGGCCTCCTGTGCCTCGCGACGCAGCTCGAGCTGTTCGTCGGAGAGCAGCACGTCGATGGTGCGGTTGGGGATGTCGATGCGGATGCGATCGCCGCTCTCCACCAGGCCGATGGCGCCGCCCGCGGCCGCCTCCGGCGAGACGTGGCCGATGGAGAGCCCCGAGGTGCCGCCGGAGAAGCGCCCATCGGTGAGCAGCGCGCACGCCTTGCCGAGCCCCTTGGACTTCAGGTAGCTGGTCGGATAGAGCATCTCCTGCATGCCCGGGCCGCCCTTGGGTCCCTCGTAGCGGATCACCACCACGTCGCCCTCGCTGACCCGGTCGGCGAGAATGTCCGCCACCGCCTGGTCCTGGGACTCCACCACGTGAGCGCGGCCCTCGAAGACCAGGATGGCGTCGTCGACACCGGCGGTCTTCACCACGCAGCCGTCGACGGCGATGTTGCCCTTGAGCACGGCGAGGCCGCCCTGCAGGGAGAAGGCGTGCGCGAGATCGCGAATGCAGCCGGTGGCGCGATCGCCGTCGAGGCTCGGCCAGCGCGCACTCTGGGAGAAGGCGGTCTGGGTCGGAATGCCGCCGGGGCCGGCGCGGAAGAACTCCACCACCTCGGGACTCGGCGAGCGCATGATGTCCCACTCCTCGAGCGCCGCCGCCAGGCTGTCGCCGTAAACGGTGGGCACCCGGGTATCGAGCACGCCGGCGCGGTCGAGCTCGCCGAGGATCGCCATGATGCCGCCGGCCCGATGCACGTCCTCGATGTGGTACTTCTGGGTGTTGGGCGCCACCTTGCACAGCTGCGGGACTTCGCGGGACAACCGATCGATATCGGTCATGGTGAAGTCGACCTCGGCCTCCTGGGCGGCGGCCAGCAGGTGCAGGATGGTGTTGGTGGAGCCGCCCATGGCGATGTCCAGGGTCATGGCGTTGCGAAACGCCGCCTTGGAGCCGATGGCGCGGGGCAGCAGGTGCGCCTCGTCACCCTCGTAATAGCGCTTGGCCAGCTCGACGATGCGATGCCCGGCGTTCTCGAACAGCCGGCGACGGTCGGCGTGGGTGGCGAGCACCGTGCCGTTGCCGGGCAGCGCCAGGCCCAGCGCCTCGGTCAGGCAGTTCATCGAGTTGGCGGTGAACATGCCAGAGCAGCTGCCGCAGGTCGGGCAGGCGCTGCGCTCGACCTCGTTGAGGGTCGCCTCATCCACGCTGTCGTCGGCGGCCATCACCATGGCATCGACCAGGTCGAGGCCGTGGTCCAGCAGCTTGGTCTTGCCTGCCTCCATGGGCCCGCCGGAGACGAAGATCACCGGCACGTTGAGGCGCATGGCGGCCATCAGCATCCCGGGGGTGATCTTGTCGCAGTTGGAGATGCACACCAGGGCGTCGGCGCAGTGGGCGTTGACCATGTACTCGACGCTGTCGGCGATCAGGTCGCGACTCGGCAGCGAATAGAGCATGCCGTCGTGGCCCATGGCAATGCCGTCGTCCACGGCGATGGTGTTGAACTCCTTGGCCACCCCGCCGGCCTTCTCGATCTCCCGGGCCACCAGCTGGCCCATGTCCTTCAGGTGCACGTGGCCGGGCACGAACTGGGTGAAGGAGTTGGCCACGGCGATGATCGGCTTGTGGAAGTCCTCGTCCTTCATGCCGGTGGCGCGCCACAGGGCGCGGGCGCCGGCCATGTTGCGACCGGCGGTGGTGGTGCGGGAGCGGTACTCGGGCATGGTGTCCTCTTCTTCTCTCGTGCATGCCGCCCTCGCCTCCTCGGCGTGCGAGGAGCCCGGGGCGGTTCTCGTGTGTCCAGACAATGGATTTTGTCACGCGCCCGGCGCTCAGGCCAGCGCCTCAGGAGCCTCGGGCCTGCGCCGAGGCGTCGACCCGCAGCCGGCCGGAGTCGAGCCGCCCGGAGTCGAGCCGGGCGCACCGATCGGCCAGCGCCTCGATGTCGTCGCGATCGTGGCTGACCAGCAGCACCGCGGCGCCCGCCGCCTTCTGGCGGCGCACCAGGTCCCAGAGCCCCGACCGGGTCACCTCATCGAGCCCCGAGAAGGGCTCATCGAGCAGCAGGATCGGGGAGGCGCGCAGCAGGGCCCGCAGCAGCGCCACGCGCTGGCGCTGGCCGCCGGAGAGCTCCGCCGGCAGGCGGTCGTGCAGTCCCGCGAGCCCCACCTCGGCCAGTCCCGCCTGCACCCTTGCGCGCTGCTCTCGGGTGAGGCGCATGTCCGGTGCCAGCCCCAGCCCGACGTTGAGCCACACCGGCAGCTGGTCGAAGAGGTTGTGCTCCTGGAAGACGGTGGTGATGCCGCGCTCCCAGGGCGGGCGCGCCAGCAGGTCCTGGCCGTGCCAGGTCAGGCTGCCGCTGGCCGGCTCGAGAAAGCCCGCCAGCAGCCCGAGCAGAGTGCTCTTGCCGGCCCCGGAGGGCCCCGCCACCGACAGGCACTCGCCGGGGGCGAGCCGAAAGCTGAAGGAGAAGTCCGGCGTCTCGCCGGGCTCAAAGCGATCGTAGTGGAAGATCAGGTCACGGCACTCGAGCATGACGCTCCTCGCGGGCGAAACGGTTCCAGGGATAGCGGGGCGGGCGGCGGGTCAAGAGTCCCAGCAGCACGAACACCAGCACCACCAGCGCCAGCAGCAGCAGCGCCGTGGCGGCGGCGCCCTGCCAGCGATAGCCGCCGAGCTGCTGATAGAGCAGCATCGGCAGGGTCGGCGCCGAGGGGCTGCCGAACAGGGCGATCACGCTGAAGTCGCCGAGCGACAGGGTCATGGCGTAGGCCAGCGCCAGGGCGAGGGGGCGACGCAGCCGCGGCCAGACCAGCCAGCGCAGCCGCACGCGCCCGCGGATGCCGAACTGGTCGGCCAGGCGCTCCTCGGGGGCGGAGAGTCCGGGCAGCGCCCCGCGCACCACCTGCATGGCGAAGGGCAGCGCCATGAAGGCATTGACCAGCACCACCAGGCCATAGCCCTGCCAGCCGCTGCCGAGCGTCGGGCGCAACAGCAAGAAGAGCCCGGTGCCGAGCACCAGGGCGGGGATCACCAGGATCAGCTGGCCGCCGCCCTCCATCAGCAGCGCCGCCGCGCCGTGACGTCGCGCCTTGAGCCAGCGACTGCCCGCGAGCAGGGACAGCGCGAGGGTCAGCGCCCCGGCCGCCGCGCCGAGCGCCATGACCAGGCTGCGCGCCGCCGCGGCCCACAGGCTCGCCTGGCGGGGCAGCTCCGGCAGCCCGGCGAGCCCCGCCAGCACCACGGCGGCGAGGGGCGGCAGCAGCAGCGCCGCCAGTGCGGTGAGCCAGACCGCATCGGTGAGCCGCGAGAGGCCCAGGGCATCGCGGCGGCGCCAGCGGCCGCCGGTGGGCAGCGCGACGCTGCCCACCACCAGCGAGGGCGCCCCGCCCCGGGAGAGCGCCAGCAGCCACAGCGACAGGCAGATGGTCAGCTGGGTCAGGGCCAGAAGTGCCGCCAGCGCCAGGTCATGATCGAACTTCAGCGCCTGATAGAGCGCCACCTCCAGGGTCGAGGAGCGCGGGCCGCCGCCCAGGGTCATGACGATGGCGAAGCTGGTGAAGCAGAGCGTGAAGATCAGCGCCGCCAGCCGCGGCAGCAGCGGCGCGAGGCGCGGCCACTCGAGCGTGCGCCAGATCGTCGCCCGGGTCAGGCCCAGCTGGGAGGCGAGCCGCCAGTGCGCCGCGGGCGCGGTCTCCAGCGCCTGCAGCATCAGCCGGGCCGCGAGCGGCAGGTTGTAGAAGACATGGGCCAGCACGATGCCCGAGAGGCCGTAGAGATAGCCCGACTCCGACCCGACGAGCCCCTCCCAGAGCGGTGCCGCCCAGCCGCGCCGGCCGTGCACGGCCACCAGGCCGAACAGGCCGATCAGCGTGGGCAGCACCAGCGAGAGCTCCATGGCCCGCAGCAGCAGGCCGCGCCCCGGGAAGCGCGGGCGCCGCGCCAGGGCCAGCGCCACCGGCACGGCGAGCCCCACCGCCAGCAGGGTCGAGAGGGTCGCCTGCCAGAGGGTGAAGCGCAGCACCGCGGCGAGCCACGGCTCCTGCCAGAGGGCCGCGGGATGCACGCCCCGGGCCTGCCACAAGAGCGCGCCGAGGCTGCCGAGCCCGAGCCCCGCCACCGCCGCCAGGGCGGCGAGACCGAGCCCCGGCGGCCAGCGCGAGCGGCTGGCCCAGCGCAGGGGAGTGGTCGCGCCGCTCACCGGACGCTGGCGTTGAGCCACTCGCGGATCCACTCGCGGCGATGCGCGCGGACCTCTTCGGGCGAGAAGGTGAGGCTCTCGGGCTCGATCAGCCGGTCGAAGACCTCGGGCCGCTCATCGCCCAGGTCGATGGCCGGGTTCATGACGTTGCCCAGCGGAATGTGACGCTGGAAGTCCGGCGTCAGGATGAAGGCGAGGAACTCCCGGGCCAGCTCGGGCTGGCCGGTATTGGCCAGCATCGCGGCGGTCTCGACCTGCAGGTAGTGGCCCTCCTCGAACACGGCGGCCTGGTAGCGGTCGGTCTCCTCCACCGCCATGTGGTAGGCCGGCGAGGTGGCATAGGAGAGCACCATGGGCGCCTCGCCGTTCATGAACAGCGAGAAGTAGGCCTGGCTCCAGCCGTTGGTGACGGCGAGCACCCGCTCGTTGAGCCGCGCCCAGACCTCGGGGGCCCGGTCGCCGTAGAGCTTCTTGATCCACAGCATCAGCCCCTGGCCGGTGACGCTGGTGCGCGGATCCTGGAGGATCACCTTGACGTCCTCGGGGGCCTCGAGCAGCTCGGCGAAGCTGCCTGGCGGCGTCTCGAGCTGTTCGGAGTCGTAGACGAAGGCGAAGTGCCCCCAGTCGTAGGGCAGGAAGGTCTCGTCACTCCAGTCGATGGGGAGCGCCAGCGGCGCCAGGTCGGCCCCGTGGGGCGCCAGCAGGTCCAGCGCCCGCGCCTCGGCCATCAGGTTCATGTCCAGGCCCAGCACCAGATCCGCCCGGGTACCCTCGCCCTCCAGGCGCAGGCGCTGGAGGATGTCGACGCCGCCGGGCAGGGCCACGAACTCCAGGTCACAGTCGCCGCAGCGCGCCTCGAAGGCTGCCTCGATGCCGGGACCGGGGCCCCACTCCGAGACGAAGGAGTCGTAGGTGTAGACGGTCAGAGTCTGGTCGGCCTGGAGCGAGCCGGCGGCCAGCAGCGCCGCGAGCGAGGCGCCGGCGGCATGAACCTTGGAGGACATGGGCGTTCCTTGTTATTCGGGCGAGTTGTTGGGGCGACGGCGAATCGTTCGACAGATACAACGACGCACCCGCCATTATGCCATCGGCGGGTGCGCGCGGGAGGGCCGAGTTGGGGCCCTGCGTTAGCCGAAGACCACCCGGGCCACGTCGCGATAGCGCCCGGCGAAGTGCACCGTGAGCCCCTCCATGAGGTAGTCGGGCAGCTCGTCGTAGTCGCGGCGATTGGCCTCGGGCAGGATCAGCTCGAAGATGTCGCTGCGCCTAGCGGCGATCACCTTCTCGCGGATACCGCCCACCGGCAGCACCTGGCCGGTCAGGGTCAGCTCGCCGGTCATCGCCAGGGGCCTGTCGATGGCCTGATGCCGGGCCAGCGAGAGCAGCGCCGTGGCCATGGTCACCCCGGCCGAGGGGCCGTCCTTGGGCGTGGCCCCCTCCGGCACGTGCAGGTGCACGAAGGCCGAGTCGAAGAAGTCCGCATCGGCCCCGTAGTCGCCGAGGTGGCCCAGCACGTAGCTGTAGGCGATGTTGGCCGACTCCTTCATGACGTCGCCGAGCTGACCGGTGAGCTTGAAGCCGCGATCCAGGGCGTGCACCTTGCCGGCCTCCACGGAGAGCGTGGCCCCACCCATGGAGGTCCAGGCGAGCCCGGTGACCACGCCCTCACCCTTCATCACCTGCTCCTTGCGGAAGATCGGCGGGCCGAGATAGGTCTCGAGATTGTTGACCGAGACCCGGACCGACTGCTGGTCGCTCTCCAGCAGCTTGACCGCCGCCTTGCGCACGATGCGATGCAGCTGCTTCTCGAGCTGGCGCACCCCGGCCTCCCGGGCATAGCCCTCGATCACCTGGCGCAGCGCGGCATCGGTCAGGTTGATGCGCTTCTTGGGAATACGATCGCGCTTGAGCAGCTTGGGCCACAGGAAGTGCTTGGCGATGGCCACCTTCTCCTCGGCGATATAGCCCGAGAGGCGGATCTGCTCCATGCGGTCGAGCAGCGCCGGGGGAAGCGAGTCCAGGGTGTTGGCGGTGCAGACGAAAAGCACCTTGGAAAGATCCAGGCGCACGTCGAGGTAGTGGTCGAGGAAGTCGACGTTCTGCTCCGGGTCGAGCACCTCGAGCAGCGCCGAGGCCGGGTCGCCCTGGAAGGACTGGCCCATCTTGTCGATCTCGTCGAGCATGATCACCGGGTTCTCGACCTCGACCTCCTTGAGGGCCTGGACCAGCTTGCCGGGCATGGCGCCGATGTAGGTACGCCGATGACCCTTGATCTCGGCCTCGTCGCGCATGCCGCCCACCGAGAAGCGGTAAAACTCGCGACCCAGGGCGTCGGCGATGGAGCGCCCCACCGAGGTCTTGCCGACGCCCGGCGGGCCGACCAGCAGCAGGATCGAGCCGCCCACGTCGCCCTTGAAGGTGCCCTCGGCGAGGAACTCGACGATGCGCTCCTTGACGTCGTTCAAGCCGTCGTGGTCGCGGTCGAGGACCTTGCGGGCGTGGGCCAGGTCGAGCTGGTCCTGGCTGTTCACGCCCCAGGGCATGGCGGTGAGCCAGTCGAGGTAGTTGCGGGTGGTGCCGTACTCCGGCGAGCCGGTCTCCAGCACCGAGAGCTTGTCGAGTTCGTCGTCGATGCGCTCCATGACCCGCTCGGGCACCACGCATCCCTCGAGGCGCGCCCGGAAGGTGTCGACGTCGTTCTCGCGATCGTCCTTGGAGATGCCGAGCTCGCGCTGGATCACCTTGAGCTGCTCGCGCAGGAAGAACTCCCGCTGGCGCTCCTGCATCTGGGCGTTGACCTGCTCGCTGATCTCGCTCTGCAGCTGGGCGACGTCGATCTCCTTGCGCAGCAGCGGCAGCACCTTCTGCATGCGCTCCATCACCGGCAGGGTCGCCAGCACGTCCTGAAGCTCCGGCCCCTTGGCCGAGGTGATCGCCGCGGCGAAGTCGGTCAGCGGCCCCGGCTCATGGGGGCTGAAGCGATTCAGGTAGTGCTTGAGCTCCTCGCCGTAGAGCGGGTTGATCGGCAGCAGCTCCTTGATGCCGTTGATCAGCGCCATGGCGTAGGCGCGGGTCTCGTCCTCCTCGGCATCCACCGGCTCGCGGGGGTAGCTCACCTCCACCAGATAGGGCGGCTCCTTGGAGAGCCAGCGCGTGATGCGAAAGCGCCGCATGCCCTGGGCGATAAACTGGATCTGCTGATCCTCGCCCTGCAGCTTATGCACCCGCACCGCAGTGCCGATCGCGGGGAAGTCCTCGCCGCCCAGCTCCTCGACGCCGGTCTCGCCGACGAAGGCCAGGCCGACGGTGCGATGCGGCGTGTCGCCGACCCGGCGGATGGTCTCCTCCCAGCGCTCGCGGTTGATCACCAGCGGCTGGACCTGGGCGGGGAAGAAGGGCCGGTTGTGGATCGGCAGCAGGTAGATGCGCTCGGGCAGGGAGTCGCTGGCGGGCACCACCGCGTGGTGGCCCTCGACGCCGGATAGCTCGTCGTCGAAGGCGTCGTCGTCGCTGGCGTGGATCCAGTCCAGGCCATCCTGCATCTCGTGGTCGTCGCTCATGCGGTCCTCGTCCTGAGTCGTCGGGAAGGTCTCCCGGGGCTGCCTTGAGGGATGCGGGCAGCGGGGCCCGACTTCAAGTCATTGACGCCGTTCGAGGATCGGTGGCAGCGGCCGGCCGTTGATCCTGACCCGCCCGCGCACCACGTCGATCGCCAGGTCCTTGGTGCCCAGCGGCAGGCCGAGCCACAGCGCCACCACCGGGGGCACCTGATCCCAGGTCACGTCGCCGTAGAGCCGCGAGCGCCAGCGGGCCTGCTCCTCGGGCTCGTCCAGCGCGGCCAGGTCCAGCGCCTCGAGTGCGTCCGCGTCGAAGAACAGGGCGCCGTCGCCGCGGGCGTCCAGCCCCAGCATCGGGCTGTCGAGGTCGACGGCGTGGATGTCCAGCCGCGGCGAGTCCTCGAGCATGCCCAGCAGGTCGGGCTCCAGGCGCGCCAGCAGCGCACTGCCCTGGCGGTCGGTCTCGCCGCGGGCCGCCTCGTCGCGCAGCGTGGCCAGCACGCGGCGCAGCGCATCGGCGTTGATCCGTGAGAGCTCCACGGCGAGGCGGCCGGTGAGCAGCACCTCGTCGGCGGCCATCAGGCGATCGAGGGTCAGTTCGCTCTCGATGCGCAGCTCGGCCTCGTCGAGGGTGGTGCGGCTGTGCAGCACCAGCCCGCTGGCATCCAGCGCGAGGTCCGGCTGGCGCCAGGTCAGCCCTGCCACCTTGAGCAGATCCTGCTGGGTGAAGTGGTAGGCGTCCTCGGTGTAGGCGTAGCGGCTCTCCAGGGTGACCGGGCCGGTCTCAAGCGTGGTCGAACCATCGCTGAGTCGCCAGGGCGCGAGGTCGGCCTGCAGGCGCCAGTCCCCGTAGACGCCGCTGAAGGTGACCTCGCCACCGCGAAAGTCCAGCGCGCGCTCCTGCTGGCGGATGAGGAACGGCGAGAGCGTAAGGCGCCCTCGCAGGGTAGCGCCGAGGGTATGGTAGCGGGCCTGCCAGCGTGGCGGCGACGAGGACAGCAGATCGCCGAACAGCCGACGGTCGTCGGGACCGACATGGGGCTTGAGCGTGCCGTCGATGCGGGTATTGATCACCCCGTGACGCGCCTCGTAGGGCAGCGCCAGGTGCCAGGCCCGGCCGAAGCGGGGGGTCAGGTGGAGGGTACCGCTGGATTCGAGCCAGCCCCGCTCGACGTCACTGCGCTCGACCAGCAGGTCGCCCCGGGCGGCGAGATCCTCGAGGGCCCGGACCAGGTCACGCTCGAAGAGCAGGCTGGCGATGGCCTGGGCCAGCACCCAGAGCAGCGCCAGCCCCACCACCACCGGGACGATCAGTCGTTCCTTGCGCATCATGGCCTTCCTTGTCCGCGCCGTATCCGGGCCACCGCGGCGCGCGGCGAGGGAGGTGCCCTCGAGCGCGGCGACTCAGTGGAGCCAGAACCACAGGTGCATGGTACTCCATGCGTAGGCCGCGGCGAGGACATCGTCGATCATGATGCCGAAGCCGCCGGCGACCCGGCGATCCGCCCAGCGGATCGGCCAGGGCTTGAAGACGTCGAAGACGCGGAACACCGCGAACCCCCACAGCGCCGCCTCCCAGGAGAAGGGCACGGCAGCCATGGTCAGCCAGTAGCCGACGAACTCGTCCCAGACGATGCCGGAGTGATCGTGGACGCCCAGGTCGTGGGAGGTCTTGTCGCAGAGCCAGATGCCCCACAGGAAGGTCACCGCCACCAGGCCCAGGTACCAGCCCAGCGGCAGCTCGGACATCAGCCAGTAGAAGGGGATGGCGGCCAGGGTGCCGAAGGTGCCGGGGGCGAAGGGCACGGTGCCGCTGCCCAGGCCGAAGGCCAGGAAGTGGACCGGGCGTCGCCAGACGCTGGCGGGAGCCTGGTTCATGAGGCACCGCCTGTCGGAGCGCCGCCCGACGGAGCGCCGCCCGACTGGAAATGCTGCCAGCCCCGTTCGCCGCCGAGCGCCACCCCGCGAATGCCGGGCGCCTCGACCAGCCGGCCGATCTCGGTCAGCGCCAGGCCCCGCTCGGCCAGTCGCCCACGCGCCGTGGCGAGGTGCTCCGGCGGCAGGGCCACCAGCAGCTCGTAGTCGTCGCCGCCGTGCAGCGCCGCCTCCCGCGCGCCCTCTTCACCGAGCGCATCAAAGAGCCCCTCGGCCAGCGGCAGCGCCTCGGGGGTCAGCTCGGCCCCCACGCCGGAGCCCTCGAGCACGTGGCCCAGATCGGCCAGCAGGCCGTCGGAGACGTCGATGGCGGCGCTCGCCAGGCCACGCAGGGCGAGACCCGCGGCGAGGCGCGGCTGCGGATGCAGGTAGCGTGCGAGCAGCGGATGGGCGAGATCGCGCTCGCCGCCCTGCCACAGGGCCAGCCCGCCGGCGCCGCCGCCGAGCGTCCCGGTGACCGCCAGCACGTCGCCCGGCCGGGCGCCGTGGCGGGTCAGCGCCTGCTCGGGCGGCACCTCCCCCATCACCGTCACGCCGATGGCAAGCTCGCCGCGGGTGACGTCGCCGCCCACCAGGGCGGTACCGGTGGCGTCGCAGAGGGCATGGAAGCCGCGGGCGAAGTCGGCGAGCCAGGGGCCATCGTCCGCCGCCGGCAGGGTCAGCGACATCAGGCACCAGCGGGCGCGGGCGCCCATGGCGGCGAGATCGCTCAGGCTGACCGCCAGCGCCCGATGGCCGATTGCCGCGGCCGGGGCCGCCTCGGGGAAGTGGACCCCGGCGACCGAGGTATCGACGCTGACCGCCAGCCGCTCGCCCGGGGTCGGCGCCAGAAGCGTGCAGTCGTCGCCCACGCCCAGGCTCACGCCGGCCTCGGCACCGGGCGGGTCGGGCGTGAAGTAGCGGGTGATGAGTTCGAATTCGCTGTGCATCGGGGCGGGCCTTCAGCGGCGGCGAGCGGTGACCTCGGCGGACCGCAGCCGCCCGGCAAGCTTGTCGAGGATGCCGTTGACGTACTTGTGTCCGTCCGTGGCCCCGAAGGACTTGGCGAGCTCGACGCCCTCGGTGATCACCGCGCGGTACGGCACCTCCAGGCGCTTTGCGAGCTCGTAGGCGCCCAGGCGCAGGATCGCGAGTTCGATGGGATCGAGATCCTCGAGGCGGCGATCGAGCAGCGGCGCGATGGACGCATCGAGGGCCTGGCGGTCGCGGGCCACGTTGTGCAGCAGCTCATGGAAGAGCGCCAGGTCGGCGATCTCCATGACCTTGTGCCAGTTCTCATGATCCTCGAGGTCGTCATCGGCCACCTGGCTGCGAAACTCCGCCTCCACGGCGGTGATCGACTTGCCGGTCATCTGCCACTGGTAGAGGCCCTGGACGGCCAGCTCACGGGCCGCATGGCGCGACTGCTGTGCCTTCGAGGGCGCCCGCGTACGCTCGCCGCTCATGCCTCACCCCCGGCGGTATCGTCGCCGAAGCAGCGCAGCAGCGAGACCATCTCCATGGCCGCCATGGCCGCCTCGGCGCCCTTGTTGCCGGCCTTGGTGCCGGCCCGCTCGATGGCCTGCTCGATGGACTCGACGGTCAGCACGCCGTTGGCCACCGGGGTGTCGAACTCGAGCTGCAGGTTGCCCATGGCCGTGTTGCAGCCGCCGGCCACGTACTCGAAGTGGGGGGTGCCGCCGCGGATCACCGCGCCCAGGGCGAGCACCGCGTCGGGACGCGCCACCTGGAGCACGCGCTTGATCGCCAGCGGCAGCTCCCAGGCACCGGGCACGTGGACGATGTCGATGTTCTCGGCGTCCACGCCGTGGCGCACCAGGCTGTCCACGGCGCCCTCGACCAGGCTGTCCACCACGTGGTGGTTGAAGCGGCCGACCACGATCACGTAGCGGCCATCGACGTCGACGAAGCTGCCTTCGACTTGGGAAATCGGTTGCATGGTTCTATGTCCTGAAAGATCCGGTACGGAAGGGTCCGGGGGCATGGCCCGCGGGCCATGCCGTCATGATGAAGGCGGGCGCGGCGTCAGTCGTCGCGCGCCTCGCCGGGCGCGGGCTCGCCGGGCTCCAGGCGCTCCACCACCTCGAGGTCGAAGCCAGAGAGGGCGGAGAACTTCCAGGGCGAGCTCAACAGGCGCATCTTGCCGACGCCCAGGTGGCGCAGGATCTGCGAGCCGGTGCCGATGGTCAGGTAGTTGCCGGCGCCGTCGGAGTCGCTGGTGCGCGGCGGGCGACGCCGCTCGAGGAACACCTCGAGCAGGTCGTGCAGGTCCTGGCGCGGGCGGCCGTCGTCGAGCAGCACGAAGACGCCGTGTTCGGCGCCGGCCACCTCGGCCAGCGCCTGGTGGGCGGTCCAGCTCGCCCGCTCGCCCTTCTGCAGGGCCAGCAGGTCGCGCATCACGTTGGCCAGGTGCACGCGCACCGTGGTCGGGACCTCGGGATGCGGGTGCCCCTTGACCAGCGCCAGGTGGTGGGCGCCCTGGATGCTGTCGCGGAAGACGTGCAGGGTGAGCTCGCCGAAGGCGGTCTCGACCGGGCTCGACTCCACCGGCTGCACGGTCTGCTCGTTGTGGATGCGGTAGTGGATCAGGTCGGCGATGGTGCCCATCTTCAGGCCGTGCTCGACGGCGAAGCGCTCGAGCTCGGCGCGGCGCGCCATGCTGCCGTCCTCGTTCATCACCTCGCAGATCACGCCGCTCGGGTCGAGGCCGGCCAGGGCCGCGAGGTCGCAGGCCGCCTCGGTATGGCCGGCGCGGCGCAGCACGCCGCCGGGCTCGGCCATCAGCGGGAAGATGTGGCCGGGCTGGACGATGTCCTCCGCCTGGGCGTCGCGGGCCACGGCGGCCTGGACGGTACGCGCCCGGTCGGCGGCGGAGATCCCGGTGGTGACGCCCTCGGCGGCCTCGATGGAGAGGGTGAACTTGGTCCCGAAGCCGGAGCCGTTGTCGCGCACCATCAGCGGCAGCTGGAGACGCTCGCAGCGCTCGCGGGTCATCGGCAGGCAGATCAGCCCCCTGGCGTGGCGCGCCATGAAGTTGATGTGCTCGGCCTCGACCTTCTCGGCGGCCATGATGATGTCGCCTTCGTTCTCGCGATCCTCGTCATCCATCAGGATCACCATCTTGCCCTGACGAATGTCCTCGACCAGTTCTTCGATAGGGGCCAGGCCCCCGGATGAGGAGTGCACCATGGAGTCTCCATTGATTCAGCGTGGTGGCCGTCGCGGTCCCGCGACGATCGGGTCGCCCTCCGGCGTCGCCACCTCGAAACCGCGTCAGGGTACCGTGGCGCGTCGGTGGGCGCCAGTAGATAGCGGCCGTGGCGTATTACCGCTCACCGCTCGTCACGGGGCGAAGGTTGCTCAGGAAGCAGACATGGTCGGACGCGTGGGCCTTGCGGTGATGCGCCAGTCCTGGCCCACGGCGCGGATGTCGAGGATCTCGACCCCCTTCTGCTGGGCCATCAACGAGAGGCCGGGCAGCGCGAAGAGCGGACGCGCCTCGCCGCCGAGCAGGGTCGGCGCCACGAACAGCTGCATCTCGTCTATCAGGTTCGCCTCGAGCATGGCGCCGGCGAGCGTCGCCCCGGTCTCGAGCAGCACCTCGTTGGCCTGCTCCGCCTCGGCCAGGTGGTGCAGCAGGGCGTCGAGATCGACCCGACCGTCGGCGGCCGCCGGCATCACCACCACCTCGGCGCCGGCCTCCTCGAGCCGCGCGCGGCGCTCGGGCTCGTGATCGGCCAGGGTCGCCACCAGGGTGCGGCCCGGCTCGCGCAGGCAGGCCGCCGCCTGGGGCAGGCGCAGACGGGAGTCGACCACCACGCGCAGCGGCTGGCGGGCGGCGATCGCCTCGCCGTCGGGCAGCGCCAGCTGCTCGGCGCGCACGGTGAGGCGGGCGTTGTCGAAGATGATCGACTCCACCCCGGTGAGGATAGCGCTGGATCGCGCGCGCAGGCGCTGCACCTCGCGGCGCGCCTGGGGCCCGGTGATCCACTGGGACTCGCCGGAGCGCATGGCGGTGCGCCCGTCCAGGCTCATGGCCATCTTCAGGCGCACGAAGGGCCGACCGTGGGACATGCGCATCACGAAGCCGGAATTGAGCGCCAGCGCCTCGTCCTCCAGCACACCCACCGTCACCTCGATAGCGGCCTCGCGCAGCAGGGCGATGCCCCGGCCGGCGACCTGGGGATTGGGGTCCTGCATGGCGACGACGACCTGGGCCACTCCGGCCTCGACCAGCGCCCGGGCGCAGGGGCCGGTGCGGCCCTGATGGGAGCAAGGCTCCAGGGTCACGTAGGCGGTGGCGCCGCGGGCGGCCTCCCCCGCCGCGCGCAGGGCGTGGACCTCGGCGTGGGGCTCGCCGGCCCGCTCGTGCCAGCCCTCGCCGACCACCCGCTCCTCCTTGACCAGCACGCAGCCCACCCGGGGGTTAGGGTCGGTGGTGTAGCGGCCGCGCTCGGCGAGCTTCAGGGCGCGGGCCATCCAGGTCTCGGGCAGGGTCGCGGCGCTCATCCGCGTCCTCCGGCGGGGTCGTCGGGGAAGCCGGGCTCCTGGGCGAGGCGGTCGATCTCGGCGCGGAACTCGTCGATGTCCTGGAAGCGGCGGTAGACCGAGGCGAAGCGGATGTAGGCGACCTGGTCGAGGCGCTTGAGAGCCTGCATGACCTCCTCGCCGATGTCCCGGGCGTGGATCTCGCGCTCGCCGCGGGCCCGCAGGTGCTGGCGGATGCGCTCCACCGCCGCCTCGATCGACTCGGCGCTCACCGGGCGCTTCTCCAGGGCGCGCAGCATGCCGGCGCGCAGCTTGGCCTCGTCGAACACCTCGCGGATGCCGTCGGACTTGATCACCCGCGGCATCACCAGCTCGGCGGTCTCGTAGGTGGTGAAGCGCTCGCCGCAGGCCGCGCACTGCCGACGCCGCCGAACCTGATCACCCTCGGCCACCAGGCGGGAATCGGTCACGCGCGTATCGTTGGCGCCACAGAAGGGGCAATGCATAGGGGGTAACCCGACGTCGAAAAGAGGCTGTCGCGGCATTGTAACGGTTCACGGGCAGAGCGCCCAGCGGCGTGGCTGGCACGGCTGCTGCAAGGCACTGGTATCCCCAGGCCAACGGAGGCCACCATGTCCCAGCCCCGCTCGCTCGCCCGCCCCCTGGACGAGGCGGGCTTCATGGCCCGCGCCCGCGACCATCTCGGCGTCCTCTACGGGCCGCGCCGCGAGGAGGTACTGCGCCGCCTGCTGACGCTGCTCTCGCACCATCGCGGTGCCCTGCCCCCTCGGCGGTTCGAGGCCGCCGCGCCCTTATGGAGCGAGCGCGACCAGTGGCTGATCGGCTACGGCGACAGCCTGGTCGACGGCGACGCCCCGCCCCTGGCGGTGCTGCTGGCCTTTCTCGAGGCGCGCCTGCCCGAGACCTTCAGCGGCGTGCACGTGCTGCCCTTCTTCCCCTGGAGCAGCGACGACGGCTTCTCGGTGATCCACTACCGGGAAGTCGACCCGGCGCTGGGCGACTGGGCCGACATCCGCCGGCTGGCCGAGCGGGGCGACCTGATCGTCGACCTGGTGCTCAACCACGTCTCCCGGGAGTCGCTGTGGTTCGTCGACTACCTGAGCGGCAGCCTGCCGGGGCGCGACTACTTCATCGAGATGGCCCCGGACACCGACCTCTCCGCCGTCGTCCGGCCGCGCAGCAGCCCGCTGCTGGTGCCGGTGCCCACTCGTCGCGGCACCCGCCACCTGTGGGCGACCTTCTCCGAGGACCAGATCGATCTGAACTTCGCCAACCCCGACGTGTTGCTGGAGTTCATCGGCATCCTGCTCTTCTACCTGGAGCAGGGCGCGCGGGTCATCCGCCTGGACGCCATCGCCTTCCTGTGGAAGATCCCCGGTACCTCCTGCCTCCACCTGCCCGAGACCCACGAGGTAGTGCGGCTGCTGCGCGCCGTGGTCGACCACCTGGCGCCGGGCACGCTGCTGCTCACCGAGACCAACGTGCCCCACCGGGAGAACCTCAGCTACTTTGGTCTGCAACGCCTTTCAGGCGGAGGTCTGGATCGTCTCTCGGACGGGGAGAACGAGGCGCCGGCGACGCCGGACGAGGCCCACCTGGTCTACCAGTTCCCGCTGCCGCCGCTGCTGCTGCATACCCTGACCAGCGGCGAGGCGGCGACCCTGGCCGACTGGCTCGGGAGCCTGCCCGACCTGCCGCCGGGCTGCAGCTACGTCAACTTCACCGCCAGCCACGACGGCATCGGGGTGCGGCCGCTGGAGGGCTGGTTGCCGCACCACGAGGTCGAGGCCCTGCTGGAGCTGATGCACCGCTTCGGCGGCTTCGTCAGCATGCGTACCGATGCCGAGGGGCACGACGTGCCCTACGAGATCAACATCACCTGGTTCGAGGCCATGAAGGGGACCCGCCGCGGCGCCGATCCCTGGCAGGTGGAGCGCTTCCTGTGCAGCCAGCACCTGATGCTGGCCCTGCAGGGCATTCCGGCGCTCTATGTCCATTCGCTGACCGCCACCCTCAACGACCTGGAGGGGGTCGAGCGCACCGGCCGCCTGCGCGCGATCAACCGCCACCGCTGGCATGCCCCGGCGCTGGAGGAGCTGCTGGAGAGCCGCAACACGCAGACCCGAGAGGTGTTCCTGGCCCTGACGCGGCGCCTGGCGGTGCGCCGCCTAGAGCCCTGCTTCCACCCGGATGCGCGCCAGCGCGTGATCCCTTCCTCGCCAGCGCTGCTGGTGCTGGAGCGGGGGCCGCTCGACGACGGCCGGCGCCTGCTGGCGATCCACAACGTCACCGACCGCCGCCAGCCGCTCGCCCTCGAGGCCCTGGCCGAACCCGGCTGGCACGACCTGCTGGAGGACGCGCCCTGGACTGGAGAAGAGACCGGTGAAGAGCGCGGAGAAGAAAGCCTCGCCCCCTACCGCAACCTGTGGCTGGTGAATCCCGGATGATCGATGGCGATGATCAACGAGCGTGGTCAGTGGGCCTAGTGCGTGCCCTTCTCGTCTCCCTTCATCTCCATCGGCTGCACCCGCTGGACCGGCGCATCAACCGTCAGGGTCTCGCCGTTGTCAAGGGTCAGGGTCAGCGCGACGCGCTCGCCCTCGGCCGGGGTCGCGGCCAGCTCGAACATCATCAGGTGCCAGCCCCCCGGCGCCAGCCGCACGGTCTCGCCGGCCGGCAGCGGAATCGCCTCGACCCGGCGCATCTGCATCACGCCGTCGACCATCATATGGTGGTGAAGCTCGAGGTGGCCGGCCAGCGGCGAGGCACCTCCGACCAGCGCCAGGTCCGTCTCGCCCGGGTTGGTCAGCGTCATGAAGGCGGCGGTGGTGGCCGAGCCCGGCGGCACGGCGCGCACCTGGGCACCCTCGACGGCGATCGCGTCGGCCTGGGCGGCGGCGCCAAACAGCGGCAGGGAAAGCAGGGAAAGTATGAATAGCGGACGGGCAACGCGGCGCATGGCGAGGGACTCCAGCAGTCAGGAAACGGCAGTCGGGTTGGTCAACGCCCCTATCCTGCCACGGCGCCGCCGGCGAGCGGGATGCGACATCTCGCCCCGCCGGTTCCGGGATTAATCCATGGCTAATGCCCGCGTGGCAGGATGGGAACTTCGGGGCCCGGCGCGAGTCCCCTCGTCACCCCCAACGACATCCCCTCACGACATCATTCCACGACAGCGCTTTACAAGGACATCGCGATGCGAACCCTCTCCCTGACGGTCGGCCTGCTCTCGCTGACCGCCGCTACGACGCTTTCCGCCGACACCTCCTGGCCGGCCCCGATCCAGGCCTTGGTGGAGGAGGGCCTGGAGGTGCACGCCCGCTTCGAGGCGCCGGGAGGGCTCGATGGCTTCGCCGCCAGCCATCGCGGCCGCGAGATGGCCGTCTACCTCACCCCGGACGGCGAGCACGCGGTGGTCGGGACCCTGATCGATGCCCAGGGCAACGATCTCTCCGCCGCCCCGCTGGACGAGCACGTGCGCAGCGCCCAGGAGGCCGAGGTGTGGCAGGCGCTCGAGCAGAGCCATTGGATCGCCGATGGCGACCCGGACGCCGAGCGCATCCTCTACACCTTCACCGACCCCAACTGCCCCTACTGCGAGCGCTTCCACGCGCAGAGCCGCCCCTGGGTCGAGGCCGGCCGGGTCCAGCTGCGCCATATCATGGTGGGCATCCTGAAAAGCGACAGCCCCGCCAAGGCCGCCGCCCTGCTCGGCGCTGACGATCCCGCCCAGGCGCTGCAGGCGCACCAGCAGAGCGAGAGCGGCATCGAGGTCTCGGCACAGCCGCGCGAGATCGAGGAGCAGGTGCGGGCCAACAACCAGCGCTTCGAGGGCCTCGGCCTGATCGCCACCCCCACCACCTACTATCGCCGCGACGACGGCCGCCTGGAGCAGGTCCAGGGCGCCCCCGAGGAGGCGCGACTGATCGAGCTGATGGGCTCGCCGCGCCCCTGAAACTCGCTCTAGAAAGACGACGGGCCCCGCTGCCATGGCAGCGGGGCCCGTTGCATTGGCCCGGTGGCTGGGTTCAGCCGTCGAGGGGCCGCGGGTTCTCGCCGAAGTCGGCGTGGTCGCCCAGGCGCCGGCCGTCGATCTCGTCCCCGTAGTAGCCGTGATGGTTATGGAAGGTCGCGTCGGTCTCCTCCAGGGTCTCCAGGGTGCGGCGCCGCGGGTCCTGGGGCCGCTCATGGCCGTTGATGAACGCCGCCACGTCCCAGGCCTGCTGGTCGGAGAGGGAGTAGGGCTTGCCCAGCGGCATATTGGCCTTGATGAAGTTGGCCGCCGTGTTCACGCGGTGCATGCCGGCCCCCCAGTTGTAGGCGCCGTCGCCCCACAGCGGGGGAAAGACCTGGCGCTCGCCGACCCTCTGGCCCTGGCCCTCGTCGCCGTGGCAGACCGCGCACTGCGCGGCGTAGACCTCGGCGCCGCGGGCCCGGTCGGGCGCCTGCTCGGCCTCCTCGAGGGCGGGATAGCCGCGGCCGGGCAGCGACTCGTTGATCGGCGCGCCGGTCGACATCCAGTGCAGGTAGGTCTGCATGGCCACCAGCGGCTCGCTGCCGGTCGGCGGCGGCGTGCCGTTCATGGAGTAGGTGAAGCAGCCCTGGATCCGCTCGGCCAGGGTGTTCACCTTGTCGTTCTTGCCGCGGTAGGCCGGATAGACGCCGAAGGAGGCCCACATCGGCGCCGAGTTGGCCAGGCGGCCGGCGTCGAGGTGGCAGTTGGCGCAGTTCTGGTCGTTGAAGACGTACTCGCCGCGCAGCGCCTGGGTGTCGACGAACAGATCGCGCCCCTTGCGCACCATGTCGCCGTACTGGTTGTCGGGCAGGTCGCGCTCGTGGGGCGGCGTGAAGGTCACCTCGCCCTCGGGGGCCTGGGGCAGCGGGATCTGGTAGTCGCGCTCGACGCCCTCGTCCTGGGCCAGGGCGGCCGTCGAAAGGGCGAGGGTCGCGACCAGGGCCGTCGCCTTCAGCGGCTGGGATGTGCGCAGGCTCATGGGGCGTCCTCCTCGGATGACGGGGCGTCGGGCTCGGCGAGCGTCGCCGGCAGGGTGGCGTAGTAGTCGGCGATCATCGTGATCTGCGCCTCGTCGAGGCGCTCGGCGATGCCCGCCATCAGCCGGTTGGGGTCGTTGTGGCGCGCTCCGTCGCGCCAGGCCTCGAGCTGCGCCTCAAGATAACCGGCATGCTGGCCGGCCAGCGGCGGGAAGACCGCGCCCACGCCCTGGCCGTTGGGCCCGTGGCACTGGTTGCAGGCCGGGATCATGGCGTCCTCGGCCCAGTCGCCGCGATTGGCCAGCCACTCGGCGGCGTCCTCGGGATCGGCCGGTTGATACGCCGTGGGCAGCGTCGGCCAGGACGCCATCTCGGCGTAGTAGGCCGAGACGTCGGCGATCTGCTGGTCATCGAGCATGTTGGCGAACGGCATCATGGTGGCGCTCTCGCGGCGACCCGCCTTGATGTCGTGCAGCTGCTTGGCGATGTAGGCCGCCGGCAGTCCCGCC
The DNA here is from genome assembly GCF_040196315.1 of Halomonas pelophila. NCBI lineage: Bacteria > Pseudomonadati > Pseudomonadota > Gammaproteobacteria > Oceanospirillales > Halomonadaceae > Halomonas > Halomonas pelophila. The sequence goes on along the minus strand of NZ_JBEGCI010000020.1, from coordinate 7,106 downwards.
AGGCGCGGCCAGGACTCGCCGTTCGGATTGTCCATGCCCATGCCGTCGGCCTGGTGGCAGGCCACGCAGACGCCGGCCGCCTGCTGGCCGCGCTCGGCGTCGCCCTCCAGGGCCTGCGCCGACGCCTGAACCGACGCCAGGCCAAGCACCAGCCCGACGCCACTCGCGATCCGTATGATCGTCATCTAGGGTTCCCCTCGTCATTGTCGTTGATCCCTTGCAGGGACTCTGGTCGGGCCGGCGGCACCGGTCCCGTCGTCAGCGGCAGCGTCAGCCGCGCCTCGAGCCCGCCCCCCTCGGGACGGGCGAAGGCCAGCCGGCCGCCGAAGCGCTCGGCGATGGCGGCCACGATGGCAAGCCCCAGCCCGCTGCCCTGCTGGGGGCTCGCCCGCCAGAAGCGCCGGGGCAGCTGGTCGAGCTCGGCCTCCGCGACCCCGGGGCCGTGATCCCTGACGCCGAAGGTCAGCGTCCCGTCCAGCGCGTCGCGCCGCGCGGTGATCGCCACCGGGCTCCCCTCGGGCCCGTGGCGCAGGGCGTTGTCCACCAGGTTGCGCAGCGCCGTGATGGCGAGTTCCCGGGGCACCGCGAGCTCCCCCGCGGGCCAGGCGCTCGGGCGCGTGACGCGCGCCCGCTCGCTCGCCGCGGCGTCGCGCAGCGCCAGCTCCGCGACGTCCCCGGCGCAGCTGGCCTCGCCGTCCTCGAAGTGCACCCGCCCCTCGACCCGGGCCAGCATCAGCAGCTGGTCCAGGGTGCGGGAGAGCCGGGCCACGCCCTCCTCGGCGTGGTCCAGCGCCCGGCGCGCCGCCTCGCCCTCGACCCGTCGCGCCACCTGCAGGTGGGTCTTGATGGCCGTGAGCGGCGTGCGCAGCTCGTGGGCCGCGTCGTTGGTGAAGCGCTGCTCTCGGACGATGGCCTGCTGGATGCGTGCCAGCAGGGCGTTGAGCGCATCCACCAGCGGGCGGATCTCGTGGGGCACGCCGTGGGTCGCCACCGGCGCCAAGGCGTCCGGATGGCGCCGCGCCAGGGCGTCGCGCAGCCGCTCCAGGGGCTTGAGCCCGCGCACCACGCCGATCCACAGCGCCAACAGGCTGCCCGCCAGCGCCACCACGAAGGGCACCACCGCCACCTCCAGCACGTTGGCCATCAGCAGGTCGCGCTCATCCATGCGATCGGCGGTGGTGATGGTCAGGCCGTTGCGTTGGTAGGTGAACACCCGCCAGGTCACGCCACCCTCCTCGCGATAAGCGTGCCCGGGCTCGCTCGCCTTCAGGATCTCCTGCATGTCGGTATGGGTGCGGGCCAGGATCTCGCCGCGCGGCGAGTGCACCTGGCAGGCCAGCCCCTCGATGGGCGGGATCGAGAGCGCCCGCCGGTCGGCCTGCTCCCACACCTCCACCGGCAGTTGCGCCATCAGCCCCGAGACCATGCGCGCCGACTGGGCGAGGCGCTGGTCGAGGGTCGCCTCCACCTGCTGGTAGAGATCGCGCATCAGCCAGGCGGCGGCGAGCCCCCACAGCAACAGCAGCGTGGCCCCCAGGGTCAGCACCAGGCGCGTGCGCAGGCTCATGGGCGACCAGAGCCGGCACGGCGCGGCGACTCGACCGCCTCGGGCGGGCCGAGCCGGTACCCCAGCCCGCGCACCGTCTCGATCACCCGGCTGCCGAGCTTGCGGCGCAGGTGGTGGATGTGGACGTTGAGCGCGTTGCTCTCCACCTCCTCGTTCATGCCGTAGAGGCTGTCCTTCAACTGCTCGGCGCTGAGCACGCTACGCGGCGCCTGGAGGAAGGCCTCCAGCAGCACCAGCTCGCGGCGCGACAGCGCCACCGGCCATCCGGCCACCGTCACCTCCCGGGAAACGGGATCGAGGCACAGCGCGCCGTGCTCGACCAGGGCCCGGGCGCGTCCGGCGGCCCGGCGCAGCAGCGCCAGCAGGCGCGCCACCAGCTCGTCGAGGTCGAAGGGCTTGACCAGGTAGTCGTCGGCGCCGACGTGCAGCCCCTCGATGCGATCGCTCACCGCGTCGCGGGCGGTGAGGATCAGCACCGGGGTGTCGATGCCGGCCGCCCGCCACTCCTCGAGCAGCGTCATGCCGTCGCCGTCGGGCAGGCCGCGGTCGAGGATCACCACGTCGCTGGCCACCGTCTCCATGGCGGAGCGGGCCTCGCCAATGGAGCCCACGCTGTCGACGACGAAGTCGTAGACGCCGAGCCCGGCCTGAATGCCCGACGCCACCAGGGCGTCATCCTCGATGAGCAGTACGTGCATGGCAGGAAATCCTCGTGAACTGCGACATCTTGTCACCGGGCCATTAAGCGGGCGTTAAACCGCACCGCCCACGCCGCCCGGGCATGCCGTCCATTGGTCGATAGCGCGCCTCCCCCGGGGTGAGAGAGGCGCGGGAATGAGCAGCGGTCAGCCCCGGGCGGGAACCGCCTGGGCCGCAAACCAGCCGACCACCATCGCCACCAGCATGGCGGCAAGCGGCGCGGTGAGCCCGGCGAGGGAGGCGAAGGCCGGCCCCGGGCAGTAGCCGGAGAGCCCCCAGCCGATGCCGAACAGGGCGGCCCCGCCGAGCAGCCGTCCGTCCAGGTCGGTGCGGGTGGGCAGCTGGAAGCGCTCGCCCAGCAGCGGATGGGGGCGGCGCAGCACCAGCCGATAGCCGATGAAGTTGGTGATCACCGCCCCACCCAACACGAACATCAGGGTCGGGTCCCAGGCGCCGGCGACATCCAGGAAGCCGAGCACCCGGGCCGGGTCGGTCATCCCGGAGACGGCGAGGCCGAGGCCGAAGAGCAGCCCGGCGACGTAGCCCATGAGGGTCTTCTGGGTCTCGCGCCTCATGCGCCACCTCCGATCACGTGACGCACCACGAAGACGGTGACGATCGCCGCCGCCAGGAAGGTCAGGGTGGCCACCAGCGAGCGCCTCGAGAGCCGCGCCAGGCCGCAGACGCCGTGGCCGCTGGTGCAGCCGCTGCCGAGCCCGGTGCCGAGCCCCACCAGCAGGCCGGCGGCGAGCATCAGCGGCACGCCACCGGCGGGCGCGCCGATCACTTGGCCGGTCACGTCGACCCCGCCGCCGGCGACATTGCCCAGGCCGCCGCCAAGAAGCATCAGCGCGATCGGGCCGCTGACGAGCCCCAGCAGGAAGGCCAGCCGCCAGGCGCTATCGCCCCGGGGGCGCTGGGTGACCAGGGTGCCGATGATCCCGCTGATGCCGGCGATGCGGCCCAGGGTCGCCATCAGCCAGGTGGCCGAGAGGCCGATCAGGATCCCCCCGATCAGCCCCTGCAGGCTTGCCGTCCAATCCACGTGTCGTGCCCTCCCCTATGCGTGTGTCGATCGTTCACTTCTGCCGCTTGCAGGTGCTGATGCCCAGCAGGCGATAGGCCGGGCAGGTGTTGAGCAGGCCGGTGACCAGCGGCAGCAGGCCGATCCAGCCCCAGGCGCCGACCTGTCCGGTGATGGCCAGGCCGATCAGCACGGCGCCGATGACGATACGCGCGAGCTTGTCGATACCGCCGACATTGTGAGTCATGGTGCGTCTCCTCGGTGTGCGCGAAAACGCCCTTCAACAGGGGCATTTCCCGTGATGGGGCCGAGCCCCGGGTCGGATGGGCGTGGCGAGGCGGCGTCATGGAGCCCTGCCCCACCGCAGGCCGCCCGGGACGTCTCGGCCGCACGCTCGTCGTGGAGCGCCCGCCAGGCATCGAAGGTGCTCAGGAAGACGCGGCCGGTCAGCGCCCGGCAGAAGGCGGTGTGCTCCAGGCGGTCCATCACCGGCCCCTTGACCTCGGCCAGGTGCAGGGTAATGGCGGCGTCCTTGAGACGGGCATTGATCGCCTCCAGGCTCTCCAGGGCCGAGGCGTCGATGACGTTGACCGCCTGGCAGGCCAGCACGATATGGGCCACGCCCGGCTGGCGGGCGGCGATCGTCATCACGGTATCCTCGAGGAAGCGGGCGTTGGCGAAGTAGAGGCTCTCGTCGACCCGCAGGATTGCCAGCCGCTCGTCGGTCTCGACCGCGTGGCGCCGCACGTTGCGAAAGTGTTCGCTGCCGGGCACCCGCCCCACCACGGCGCTGTGCGGCCGGCTGGTGCGATAGAGGTGCAGGCCCAGCGACAGCCCCACGCCGACCAGGATGCCGCTCTCCACCCCGTGGACCAGGGTCAGCACCAGGGTCGCCAGCATGGCCACACCGTCGGCCCGGGAGTAGGCCCAGGTGCGCTGGATGGCGGGCAGGTCGATCAGGGTGCCCACCGCGACGATGATGGTGGCGGCGAGCGTCGCCTTGGGCAGGAAGGCCAGCGGGGCGGTCAGGGTGAGGGTCGCCACGGCGATGCCCAGGGCGGTGAAGGCGCCGGCGAGCGGCGTGGCGGCGCCGGCCTCGAAGTTAACCACCGAGCGCGAGAAGCCGCCGGAGACCGGCGAGCCGCCGCTCGTGCCCGCCCCGAGATTAGCGAGCCCCAGCGCGATCAGCTCCCGGTTGGGGTCGATGCGCTGGCGGCGCTTGGCGGCCAGGGTCTGGGCCACCGAGACCGACTCCACAAAGCCCACCAGGCTGATCAGCACCGCCGCCGGCGCGAGCGTCGACCAGAGCTCGGGCTCCAGGCTCGGCAGCGCCAGCGTCGGCAGGCCGCTCGGGACCTCGCCGACCAGGGCCACGCCCTGGTCGGCGAGCCCCAGTCCCCAGGCCAGCAGGGTGGTGACGATCACCGCCGAGACCGGCGCGGCCTTGGCCATCAGGTCCGCCGCGGTCGTCGACAGCCCCAGGCGGGTGAGCCAGCCCTTGAGCCTGCGCCGACAGATCAGCAGGTACGCCCAGACGCCCAGACCGATCGCCAGGGTGATGGCATTGGTCTCTTCGAGCCCCGCGATCAGCGCCGAGCCGATCTCCATCAGGTTATGGCCGGAGGCCTCCACGCCGAGCAGGTGGCGCAGCTGGCTGGCGGCGATCAGGATGCCCGAGGCGGTGACGAAGCCCGAGATCACCGGGTGGCTCAGGAAGTTGGCCAGAAACCCCAGGCGCAACAGGCCCATGCCCACCAGCACCAGTCCGGAGAGTGCGGCCAGCACCAGGGCGGCCCCGACGTACTCGGCGCTGCCGGGCGCCGCGATGCCGGCGAGCGCCGAGGCGGTCATCAATGAGGCCACCGCCACCGGCCCCACCGCCAGGGTGGCGCTGGTGCCGAAGAGGGCGTAGAGCACCAGCGGCAGCATGCTGGCGTAGAGCCCCACTTCCGGGGGTAGCCCCGCCAGCAGGGCGTAGGCCAGCGCCTGGGGCACCAGCATCAGCGTCACGATCACCGCGGCCAGCAGGTCACGCGCCAGGAGGTCACGCCGATAGCCGTGCAGCCAGCCGATCAGGGGAATCCATCGGGAAGGGATCATGGGCGTCTCATCATCGGTCGTGAACTCGGCTCAGTCGCGGCGCGCGGGGCGTCCGCCTGTCAGACCTTGATCAGCTCGCGGATGGGCTGCGGGTCGTGGCCGGCGGCGTGAGCCGCGGCCAGCAGGGCCCGAATGTCACAGCCGGCCTGGCGGCTGCGCGCCTGGGCCCAGAGATGCACGGCGCGCTTGCCGGTCTTGCAGAAGGCCAGGATCGGCGTGGGCAGCTCGTCCAGCGCCTCGCCGAAGGCCGCGATGTCCGCCTCGGCGTAGTCGCCCGGCGTCACCGGGATCGAGCGCCACTCGAGGCCAAGCTCGGCGGCCCGCTCCCGCAGGGGGCGGTCGTCGGGGTGATCCTCGGCCTCGCCTGGGCGACGGTTGCAGATCACCGAGCGAAAGCCGCGACGGGCGAGCTCGTCGAGGTCGGCGGGGGTCACGGCATCGGCGATGGCGAAGCCGGGTTCGAGTTCATGGATCTGCATGAGCACTCCTGTTGGGGATGGCGTGTGCGTGAGGCGTCAGTCGATGGGCCGACCTGAAATCAGAACTTGTTGATCGGCACCTTGAGATAGACCTGGCCGTTCTCCTCGGCCGGCGGCAGGTGGCCGGCGCGCATGTTGACCTGCACCGAAGGCAGGATCAGCTTCGGCATGCCCAGGGTGGCGTCACGCTCGGTACGCATGGTCACGAAGGCGTCCTCGCTGACGCCCTCGTGGATGTGCACGTTATGAGCCCGCTGCTCGGCCACGCTGGTCTCGTGCTGATATGTCTCGCGCTTCGGCGCCTTGTAGTCGTGGCAGAGGAAGAGGCGCGTCTCGTCCGGCAGGGCCAGCACCTTCTGGATCGAGCGGAAGAGGGTGCGCGCATCGCCGCCCGGGAAGTCGCAGCGGGCGGTGCCGTAGTCCGGCATGAAGAGGGTGTCGCCGACGAAGGCGGCATCGCCGATCACGTAGGTCAGGCAGGCCGGGGTGTGGCCCGGGGTGTGCAGCACCCGCGCCTCGAGCCCGCCGATGGCGAAGGTGTCGCCCTCCTCGAAGAGACGGTCGAACTGGCTGCCGTCGCGGGCGAACTCGGTGCCGGCGTTGAAGGCCTTGCCGAAGACCTCCTGCACCACGGTGATCTTGGCGCCGATGCCGGTCTGGCCGCCCAGCGCGTCGTTCAGGTAGGGCGCGGCGGAGAGGTGATCGGCGTGGACGTGGGTCTCGAGGACCCACTCGACCTCGAGGCCGTGCTCGCGCACGAAGGCGATGATCGCGTCGGCGGAGCGCACGTCGGTACGGCCGGCGGCGTAGTCGAAGTCGAGCACCGAATCGAGGATCGCACAGGCGCGGCTGTCGGGATCCCGCACCACGTAGCTGAAGGTGTTGGTGGGCTCGTCGAAGAAGGGGGTGACGCCTGGCCGGGATGCGCTGGACTGCTGGGACATGAGGGACGCCCTCCATCGAATGTCGCTGTCGAAGTGTGGGATCAGCGTAGCGCAATAACCGTTCTAAGGATAGACCGTTTTGCTATACATATTCGTCATGAAAGGCCTCCCGACGATACCGCGCCCGCCATCGGCTAGGCCCGTCGCCGCGGCGACGGGCCTCGTGGTGAAGCGCCTTGATCGGGCGCTCGCCCGACGGGCACGACCTCAGTCCCAGTCGGCACCGTCCAGGGCATCCAGCGGAAACGTGAGGCAGCGCTTGCCGTCGGCCTCGGGCGCCGGCAGGTGCCCGA